>NZ_CP043473.1:1834188-2139887 GCF_008275125.1 Chromobacterium paludis | reverse complement strand
ATGTGGTTGCTGGCCTCGAATACGGCGATCTTTTTGCCGGGATGGGTTTGTTTCAGTCGCCAGGCGCAATACACGCCGGAAACGCCGCCGCCGACGATGGCGATGTCGAAATTTTCTTCAGCCATGATGCAGTCTTCTCCTGTGGAGTGGGACGTTAGAAGATCACCGGCACATTGCCCGGCATATCTGGCCTGTCGCCGCGGCGGTTTCGCTCGCCGCCGAAGTGATAACAGTCAAGCCGCGGTTGCTTCTCGTAACGGACATTGGCGTCCTCCGGCGTGGGCGGCGGCTGATCCAGGCCGACCGTGTGCATGTCCAGCACATAGGCGTGGCCCTTCAACACATGGTCCATGCCGCGGCGCACGGCCGCGCGCACGTCTTCCGGGTGGCGGACGATTTCGCCTTCCATGCCGCCAAAGGCTTTGGCCAGCGTGACGAAGTCCGGTTTGGGCCTATGGATGCGCAGGTATTCCGGGTCCTGGGTGCGCGCCGTCCATTCGTAGCCCGGCGCATCGCCGTACATCGCCTCCACCTGGGTCAGGCCCATTTGCAGCGTGTGGTATTCGTGGTTGTTGGTGATGATGTAGAGCACGCCCAGTTGTCTGTGCTGCGCAGTCCACCACGTCTGCGGGTAGAACAGCGAGGAGCCGTCGCCGGTGGCGGCCACGACGAAGCGGGTGTCTATGCCCTGGCTGCCGCTGTCTTCCAGCTTGATGCCCAGCGTGGCTGGCATGGACCAGCCCAGCGAGCCGCCGCCCACGCAGTAGTAGCTGATCGGCTGCGCGGCTTCATTGGTGAAGGGCAGCAGGTACTGGAATGGCGCGGGGTCGGATACGGCTTCGTGCACGTAGACAAACTGCTTTTCCAGATCGCGCTCGGAGATTTCCTTGCGCAGCGCGTCGGCGATCACCACGGCCCAGATTTCGTTTTGGTGCATGGCCTCGCGTAGATACGCCTCCCAGTCCACCTTGCGTTGCGCCGCCAACTCTTTCAGCTTGGCGTTGCGCGCAGCGGCGGCGGAAGAGGGGTGCGGGCCTATCAGCTGGTTGATCAGCGGCAGGGTGGCTTTCAGGTCGCCGAACAGCGCGGATTCGCCGTAGTAGTTCTTGCCTATGTCCCAGGTGTTGTTGCTCAGATACACCTGGGTGACGTCCGGCGGGATCAAGGGGCCGTCGCTGTATTTGTAAACGGTGATCTGTGCCTGATTGCTGAAGCCGCACAGGAAGGCGACGTCATGGCCGGCGAACACCTGCTGCACGCCGGCCTGGCTGCCGGGCAGCTCGCCCTGCCAGTGGTAGTCGTTGTTGGGAAAGTTGGCCAGGCTGCTGAAGGTTTGCTGCAGCACCGGCGCGCCGATCAATTCCGCCATTTCCTGCAGCTCCGGCCAGACCTGGGCGTAGCCGGCGGCATCGCCGGTCACGATGATGGGGTTCTTGGCCTCGCGCAGCAGCTGGGCTGCCTGCTCTATCGCCTGGCGGTCGGCGGTGAAATGCGGCGAGATCTGCGTCACGCCCTTGATGCGGTCGTCGTCGCCGATGCGGCGCATGGTGAATTCCCAGGGGATGGCCACGAAAACCGGGCCGTTGGGCGGGGCCATCGCCTCTTTGAAGGCGCGTTGCAGCACCATGGGAAATTCCTGTTCGGTCCGCACTTCGTGCGCCCACTTGGTGTATTGGCGCGCCAGATCCACCAGATTGGAAGCCAGCAGCGGCTCTTGAGTCACCAGCTCGTTCTGCTGCTGGCAGCACAGGATGACCAGCGGCGCTTGCGAGCGCCAGGCGTTGAACAGATTGCCGATAGCGTGGGCGATGCCTGGGGTGACGTGGACCACCAGCACGCCGGGCTTGCCGGTCATGCGCGCCGAGCCCATGGCGGCACCGATGGCGATGTTCTCGTGCAGGCATTCGATGTACTCCACGCCGTTTTCCGGGTAAGAGGTGCCGTCGATGATGGGGATTTCGTTGGTGCCCGGCACGCCGAATATCCGGTGTATGCCCAGCTGGCTCAGGATGTCGAATACGTAATCGCGCGCCCAGCGTTTGGGCTGGCCCGGCTGCTCTATGCTCATGCCTTGTTTCCTCCCGGTTGATGTCATGCCGATACCATTTAAGTGGTAATGCAGACCAGGGAGGATAAAAAAGGAAGGCTTCTTGCCAGAGCGATGGCCGAAACGGCATTGCGGCTTGTTTTTTTATTTTAATTTTTTGATTTATAAGGAAAATATTTTTGATTTGAAGCGCGCTAAGTGCGAATACGAGGTGGCTGCAAGAATGGGCGCGCGGTGTGGTATTGAAGGCACCTGGGGCGATGGCGAGCTAAGGCATGCTTCGCTGCCGGCGGCAAAGAAAAGACCCGGCTTGGCCGGGTCCGTGTTTGATTCTCTATCCGGCCAATTGAAGACCGGCCCGGGCTCAATGGCTTAGAACCACTGTCCGTAGCGTTTGATGTAAATCGTTTTCACGGTCTGCGTCAGCGCCAGGTAGCCGGCCATGGTCAACAGCAGCCACCAGAAATAGCTGGCGTCCAGCTGGATGAAGCCCAGCGAGGCGGCAAGCGGCGAGTACGGCAGATAGCAGGCGATGGCGATGGCGATCGACGTCGACAGCAGCACCGGCAGCGAGGCCGTGCTTTGCAGGAAGGGAATCTTGCGCGTGCGCAGCATGTGCACCACCAGGGTTTGCGAGATCAGGCCCTCCATGAACCAGCCGGAGTTCATGATCAGCTGGCCGCCGTCGCCGCCATGCAGGTGATAGGCCGCGCCGGCGCCGAACACCGTCCACAGCAGGATGTAGGTGGTGATGTCGAATACCGACGATGTCGGCCCCAGCCACAGCATGAAGCGCTTGATGTTGCCGGCTTCCCACTTGCGCGGTTTCTTCAGGAACTCCGGGTCCATCTTGTCCCAGGGCAGGAACATCTGCGACAGGTCGTAGATCAGGTTCTGCAGCAACAGCTGCATCGCCAGCATCGGCTCCCACGGCAGCCAGGCCGAGGCCACCAGCACGGAGAACACATTGCCGAAGTTGGAGCTGGCGGTCATGTTCAGGTACTTCAGGATGTTGCCGAAGGTCTCGCGGCCCTTGATCACGCCTTCTTCCAGCACCATCAGGCTCTTTTCCAAGAGGATGATGTCGGCGGTTTCCTTGGCGATGTCGGCGCCGCTGTCCACCGAGATGCCGACGTCGGCGTCGCGCAGCGCCGGCGCGTCGTTGATGCCGTCGCCGAGGAAGCCCACGGTATGGCCGTTGGCTTGCAGCGCTTTCACCACGCGCGATTTCTGCAGCGGCGTCAGCTTGGCGAAAATGGTGGTGCGCTTGACCGCGGCGCACAGCGCCACGTCATCCATCGCTTCGATCTCCGGCCCCAGTAGCGGCTTGCCCGGATTGAGGCCCACTTCGCGGCAGACCTTGGCGGTGACGATGGGATTGTCGCCGGTCAGCACCTTGACCGCCACGCCGTATTCCTTCAGCGCCTGGATGGCCGGCGCGGCGGAGTCCTTGGGCGGGTCGAGGAAGGTCAGGAAGCCGCGCGCCACCAGTCCTTTCTCGTCGGCGGTCTGGTAGGCGGCCTTGCGCGCGTCGGCCGGGATGTGGCGGGTGGCGACCAGCAGCACGCGGTAGCCTTCCGCGTTGAATTCCTGGCTCAGGCTGAGCAGGCGGGCGCGTTCCTCGGCGTTCAGCGCGCTGACTTCGTCGCCATGTTGGATATGGCTGCAGACGGCCAGCATTTCCTCCACCGCGCCCTTGGACACCATCAGTTGCTGGCCATTCTGGTCCTGCACGATGACCGACAAGCGGCGGCGCTCGAAGTCGAAGGGCAGCTCATCCACCTTGCTGTAATGGCGCAGCTTGACGCGCTCGCCCAGCTCGTCGGCGCGCGCGACCACGGCGATGTCCATCAGGTTTTTCATGCCGCTCTGGTGGAAGCTGTTGAGCCAGGCCAGTTGCAGCGTGGTTTCATCCTTTCGGCCCCGCGCGTCGTAGTGCTGCTCCAGGATGGTCTTGTCCTGGGTCAGCGTGCCGGTCTTGTCGGTGCACAGCACGTCCATGGCGCCGAAGTTCTGCACCGAGTTCAGCCGCTTCACCACCACCTTGCGCCGCGCCATCGCCACCGCGCCCTTGGCCAGGTTGGCGGAGACGATCATCGGCAGCATTTCCGGCGTCAGGCCCACCGCCACCGCCAGCGCGAAAGTAAAGGCGGACATCCAGTCGCCCTTGGTGACGCCGTTGATCATGAACACGATGGGCACCATCACCAGCATGAAGCGGATCAACAGCCAGGATACGCTGTTGACGCCCTTGTCGAAGCTGGTTTCGATGCGCTTGTGGCTGACCACATTGCGCGCCAGCGAGCCGAAATAGGTATCGGCGCCGGTGGCTACCACCACGGCGCGCGCGGTGCCGGACACCACATTGGTGCCCATGAAGCAGCCGTTGGGCAGATCGAGCAGGCCGGCGTCGCCGTGGGCCGCGTCATCGGCCGATTTGGCCGCCACCGCGCCCAGGGTGTCGTATTTCTCCACCGGCAGCGCCTCGCCGGTCAGCACAGCCTGGCTGATGAACAGGTCGCGCGAGTCCAGCAGCCGGATGTCGGCCGGCACCATGTCGCCGGCCTGCAGGTGGACGATGTCGCCGACCACCAGCTCGCTCATCGGCGTTTCCATGCGGATGGGCGAGGTCTGCGAGGTGGGGCGGCGCTGCACGGTGGCGGTATTGCGCACCAGCGATTTCAGCTCTTCCGCCGCCTTGGCGGAGCGGAATTCCTGGCAGAATCGCAGCACGCCGCTGACGCCTATCATGCTTCCCAGGATGATGACCTTGGTCCAGTCCTGCTCGCCCGGCGCGGCCATGGCGATGTCCATGACGTAACTGATGGCGGCCAGGATGATCAGCACCATCACGAAGGGGTTCTTGAAGGCCAGCAGCAGCTGGATCAGCGCGTGGGGCGGCTTGTCGTGCGCCACTTCGTTGGGGCCAAACTGGTGCAGGCGTTGCGCGGCCTCGGCCGCGGTCAGGCCTTCCGGATGGCTGCGCAGGCGCTTGAAGGTTTCTTCCGCCGGCAATTGCGACTCGTAGGCCAGACGGTGGGTTTGGCGGTCGCGGGCCTTGCCCGGCGCGGCGATGAAGCCGCGGCTTTTGCTGGGGGTTTGGGTGTGTTTGGTCATGGTGTATCTCCAGGCGCCGCGGGCGTGACCATCCCTGCCGTGAGGCATCGGCGCCGACAAAGTGTCAGCTCGGTAAATCGAGAGAACCTTGCCGCCCGCTGGGGCGCTCTATGCGAACGCCCCAGCGGATGGCATCTCATTCAAGGTGCGTGGGGTTTATGGCATGCCTGCTCCTGTGCTGCGCGCGGGCCGGTTGGCTTTGGCCCCTCATGGGATGAGAAATCAGCGAATGATGCCGCGTGGATGTTGATGCGCGATGGGGGTGGACAGGCAGTCCAGCCGGATGCGCGTCAGCGGCAGCGTGGCCAATCTCTGGGCGATTCCTTGCAGGAAATTCATGCCGGTCTCTGCGCCGCAGCGGAAATCCGCGCTGATCAACCAGGGGATGAGGCTGTGGCTGGCGCCGGGCTCGGCCGCCTGCGCTTGTTCCTGCCATTGCTGGATGCGTAGGCCGTGTTTCTGCGCCAGGCTGCGTATCTCGCGGCGAGCCAGGCCCAGCGACATGGATGGGCAGAGTATGGACAGTTGATAGACGTTCAGCTGACGCGGATGGAGGCTCAGGTTTTGCATCGTAAGCTCCTATGGGGAGGGCGCTGCCGCATGCGGGCGGTGGCCTCCCGTCCTCGCTGGGGCGGGACGGGCAATGTCGGGGCGCGCGCCGAGGGCGGCACGCCCGACGCTTACGAGCGTGGGGCGATGCCGTGTCGGCCGCGAATCTTCATGCTTTGCGGTTCGGGCTCTTCAGGCATGGGTGAGTCCTTGTGGGGGCGAGAAAAGAATGCCGCGGCTTATTGCTCAAGCCGCTTTGGCGCGCAGCAGGGGGCGCGGCGGAGCGGAAGCCGAGGCCAGGCGGCGCCCCCAATGCACGCGGCGGATTTCCGGCAACTGGCTCAGGCGCAGCGCCATGTCATCCAGTTCCTGGCGGCGGGCCAGCGGGCAGGTCAGCACTACGGACAGCTTGCACAGATTGGCCTGGCTGTCAGGTCCGATGGTGACTTGCGAGGCGCGCAGGCCCAGGTCGTGCATTTCCCAAAACAGGCGTTTGCGCAGCGCGGTCATCACCTGGCTGTCGCATACGATATTCAGGCGGAACTCCGCGCAATGGGCTGATGAATTGCGTTGGAAGAATTTCAGCAGGTGGAAGAATTTCAGGGTTTGCATGTTGAATCCCCCTATATTATTTCAACAGGTAATAGCCGCCCCTTTCAGTTTGAATAACCGAAATAGGGAATCATGTTCCAATATGGCTGGGAGCGAATTGGGCGCAGTCGCAGTCGGGCTATTCCCGCAGGGGATTCAGCCGGTCATGCGGCATTGCGACGCATCCGCTCGCGGTTCGGGTTCTTCTGGCATGGGAAGCTCCTGTGCGAGACGAAAGCCGGCGCAAACAATCGGGTGCTGGATCTGTCGAACGGGGTGCTGCGCAAGCGTGCGAAGCGCTCATGTGGCCAAAGAGAAGCTATGGCGCAAGGCGTATCGGGCTGCGTAGAGTCCGGCTGTCTGAAGCCGGTTTAGACACCACATCCTGTCTTGCAGGATGCGGCAGAGGAGGGGTGATTCTTCTGCGGGATATCCTGCAAGGCTATGCTGCGATCGAAGATCGACTAGAACCGTCGTTGTCCACGGTAAGCCTTTGCAAAATTAATAACAGGCCAACTATAAGCGAAATTCCGTATTGAATCAAATCTTATTGGAGTTTCGCGCCAGGGTTTGATGACGCAATTTCAAATGTAATTGAGCGGCGTGGTTTGGATTGGATGGAAATGGAAAACGGCATCGACAACATAATCGCCGATGCCGTTCTGGAGGGGCTGAGACTTTATACGCCGGCTTCGTGCGCTTGCACGTCTGCGTGGTAGCTGGAGCGGACCATGGCGCCGACGGCGGCGTGGACAAAGCCCATTTCATAGGCTTTTTCCTCGAACATCTTGAACACGTCCGGGTGGACGTAGCGCAGCACCGGCAGATGGCCGTTGGACGGCTGCAGGTACTGGCCTATGGTCAGCATGTCCACGTCGTGGGCGCGCAGGTCTCGCATCACCTCCAGGATTTCCTCGTCGGTCTCGCCCAGGCCCACCATCAGGCCGGACTTGGTGCGCACGTTCGGGTTCTTGGCCTTGTAGTCCTTCAGGAGCTGCAAGGAGTGGGCGTAGTCGGCGCCGGGGCGGGCCTGTTTGTACAGGCGCGGCACGGTTTCCAGATTGTGGTTCATCACGTCCGGCGGCGTCTGGCTCAGGATGTCGATGGCGATGTCCAGGCGGCCGCGGAAGTCCGGCACCAGGGTTTCGATCTGGGTATTGGGCGACATTTCGCGCACGGCGTTGATGCAGTCGGCGAAGTGCTGCGCGCCGCCGTCGCGCAGGTCGTCGCGGTCCACCGAGGTGACCACCACGTACTTCAGCTTCATCGCCGCCACGCTTTCTGCCAGGTGCTTGGGCTCGTTCTCGTCCAGCGGGTTGGGACGGCCGTGGCCCACATCGCAGAAGGGGCAGCGGCGGGTGCAGATGTCGCCCATGATCATGAAGGTGGCCGTGCCCTTGCTGAAGCATTCGCCGATATTGGGGCAGGTGGCCTCTTCACAGACGGTGTGCAGCTTCTGCTCGCGCAGGATCTGCTTGATCTCGTGGAAGCGCTGGCCGTTGGGCAGCTTGGCGCGTATCCATTCCGGCTTTTTCAGCTTTTCGTCCAGCGGCACGATCTTGATCGGGATGCGGGCGGTCTTGGCTTCGCCCTTGTGCTTCACCCCAGCCTGGTTGTCCGGCTTCATGCGGTCTCCTTGCTTATGCTCAGGTGGCGTTCCAGGTGCGGCAGCAGCTTGTCGGCCGCTGCGGCTACCGTGAGATTGACGCCCAGATTCTTCATATGGGTCACCTTGAGGTTGGCGTAGCCGCAAGGATTGATCCAGCTAAACGGGGTCAGGTCCATATCCACGTTCAAACTCAGGCCGTGGTAGACGGCGCCGTTCTTGATGCGCAGGCCCAGCGAGCAGATTTTGGCGCCGTCCACGTAGACGCCCGGGGCGTCCACGTCGCCGTTGGCGGCGATGCCTTGCTCGGCCAGCATGTCGATGACGGCCTGCTCGATGCGGCGGACCAGTTCGCGCACGCCGATATGCATGCGCTTGAAGTCGATCAGCAGATAGACCACCAGCTGGCCGGGGCCGTGGTAGGTGATCTGACCGCCGCGGTCGGTCTGCACCACCGGGATGTCGTGTTGTTCCAGCAGATGCTCCGGCTTGCCGGCCAGGCCCTGGGTGTAGACTGGCGGATGTTCCACCACCCACAGTTCGTCCGTGGTGTGTTCATCGCGCTGATCGGTGAAGGCCTGCATGGCGCGCCAGGTGGGTTCGTAGTCCACCCGGCCCAGATGTTTGATGATGCGTGGCACCTGAACTCCCGGCTGTGTCTTAGAGGACCATCTTGACCATGGGGTGGCCGGTCAGCGACAGATAAATGCTGTCCAGCTGCTGGCGCGAGGTGGCGGTGATGGTGATGGTCAGCGCGTAAAAGCGGCCGCTGGCGCTTTCGCGCAGCACCACGTCCACCTCGGCGAGGTCCGGGGCGTGGATGCGCACCACTTCGGTGATGGTGGTGACGAATTCGTCGTGGCGCTCGCCCATGATCTTCAGCGGGAAGCGGCACGGGAATTCAAACAATTCCTGTTTTTCGTCGGACATGTCGGGCTACTCTAATGCAATGGCAAAAACGACAGGCCGCGGACGGGCCGCGGCGCTGCGAACTGCATGATTCTACTACGAAATCCTTACTTCCAGCCCAGCAGCAACTTCAGGCTGTCCCACAGCCGGCTGAAGAAGCCGCCTTCGTCCACGGCCTTCAAGGCGACTACCGGGCGCTCCAGCAACGGTTTGCCGTCGAGCGAAACCGTCAGCTTGCCTACCACCTGGCCGGCCTTGATCGGCGCGATCAAGGGTTGCATGGTGGTCAGATCTGCCTTCAGCTTGGAGGCCTGGCCCTTGGCCACGGTGGCGTAGACATCGCTGCCGAAGCCCACCGGCACGGTCTTGGCATCGCCCTTGTAGACGGAAACGTCGGAGACGCGGGCGTTGGCTGAATAGAGTTTGGGCGTATCGAAGAATTGCAAGCCGTAGTTCAGCAGCTTGGAGCTTTCCACTGCGCGCGCTTCCGGGCTGGCCGTGCCGACGACGACGGAGATCACGCGGCGGCCGTCGCGGTGGCTGGAGGTCACCATATTGTAGCCGGCGGTGTCGGTGTAGCCGGTCTTCATGCCGTCGACGTTGGGGTCGCGGTACAGCAGCAGATTGCGGTTGGCCTGCTGGATGTTGTTATACGTGAACGACTTCATCGAGTAGATCGGGTAGAACTCCGGGAAGTCGCGGATCAGCGCGGCGGCCAGGATGCCCAGGTCATGCACCGTGGTGTAGTGGCCCTCATGCGGCAGGCCGGTGGCGTTCTTGAACTGGGTGTTCTTCATGCCCAGCTTCTGCGCCTGCTGGGTCATCATCTGGGCGAATACATCCTCGCTGCCGGCGATGGCTTCGGCCAGCGTCACGCAGGCGTCGTTGCCGGACTGGACGATCATGCCCTTGATCAGGTCTTCCACCTTGGCCGGTACCTTGGGGTCCAGGAACATGCGCGAGCCTTCGGTTTTCCAGCCGCGCTGCGATACGGTCAGCGTCTGCTCCAGCGACAGGCGCTTTTCCTTCAGCGCCTTGAAGGTGAGGTAGGCCGTCATCAGCTTGGTCAGCGAGGCCGGCTCGATGCGGGAATCCGGATCGCGCGCGGCCAGCACTTGCTGGCTGTTGTAGTCGAGCAGGTAATAGGCCTTGCCGGCGATGTCGGGGGCGGGCGGGACGAAGGCGGCATTGGCGAATGCGAAAGACGGCAGCGCCAGCGCGGCCGCGATTAGGGCAGAGGTAATTTTTTTCATGTAGGAGCGGACTTGCAAGGGGTCACAAACAGTAGCCGGTGATTATACACGCTGCGGCCTTGGCCGCAGCCCGAAAAGGCAGCCCGGCGCTATGCATTTTGCAATGCAGCAAATTGTGGGCGGCCGGCCTCCCGCTGACTTGGAGTTCCTGATACTCTGGCAGTTCAAACAAAAGAAACTACCAGGGACCAAGGCATCACCATGAGCGACAAGCATGATTATCTGGAACGCATCCTGACCTCGCGCGTTTACGACGTGGCGGTGGAAACGCCGCTGGATTTCGCGCCCAATCTCTCGCGTCGTTACGGCAACCGCATTTTGCTGAAGCGCGAGGATCTGCAGCCGGTGTTTTCGTTCAAGCTGCGCGGCGCGTACAACAAGATGGCCAAGCTGTCGGCCGAGCAGCGCGCGCGCGGCGTGATCACCGCCAGCGCCGGCAATCACGCCCAGGGCGTGGCCTTGTCGGCCAGCAAGCTGGGTTGCTCGGCGGTGATCGTGATGCCGGTCACCACGCCGCAAATCAAGATAGACGCGGTCAAGCAGCGCGGCGGCCAAGTGGTATTGTCCGGAGACTCCTTCAACGAGGCCTACCTGCATGCGGTGATGCTGGCGGAGGAAAGCGGCCGCACCTATATCCCGCCGTTTGACGATCCGGACGTGATCGCCGGCCAGGGCACGGTGGGCATGGAGATTCTGCGCCAGCGGCCGGACGATCTGGACGCGGTATTCGTCGCCATCGGCGGCGGCGGGTTGGCGGCCGGCGTGGCCAGTTTCATCAAACGGCTGAAGCCGGAGGTCAAGATCATCGGCGTACAGCCGGTGGATTCCGACGCGATGCGCCAGTCGATAGAAAAGGGTGAGCGCGTCGAACTGAAGGATGTGGGCCTGTTCGCCGATGGTGTGGCGGTCAAGTTGGTAGGCGAGGAGACCTTCCGCATCTGTCGCGAGTTGCTGGACGAAATCATTCTGGTGGATTCCGACGCCATCTGCGCGGCGATCAAGGACATTTTTGAAGACACCCGCTCCATTGTCGAGCCGGCCGGCGCCCTGGCGGTAGCCGGCGCCAAGGCCTATGTCGAGCGCGAAGGCTGCAAGGACAAGACGCTGGTGGCGATTTCCTGCGGCGCCAATATGAATTTCGACCGTCTGCGCCATGTGTCGGAGCGATCCGAGCTGGGCGAGCGGCGCGAAGCCATCATCGCCGTCACCATTCCAGAGAAGCCCGGCAGCTTCAAGCGCTTCTGCTCGGTGATAGGCGGGCGCAATATCACCGAGTTCAACTACCGCTTCGCCGACCCCAGCGTGGCGCATGTTTTTGTCGGCGTGCAGATCGCCGGCCGCGACGATGTGGAGCGGCTATTGGGTGATTTGCGCGCCGAGGAGTTGGACGGCATCGACCTGACCGACAATGAGCTGGCCAAGCTGCACATCCGTCATCTGGTGGGCGGCCACGCGCCGCAATTGAAGGACGAGCGTGTGCTGCGCTTCGAGTTCCCGGATCGTCCCGGCGCGCTGATGCGCTTCCTGGAGGCGATGCGCACCGACTGGAATATCAGCCTGTTCCACTACCGCAACCATGGCGCCGACTATGGCAGGGTGTTGGTCGGCATCCAGGTGCCGCCGTCCGATGCGCAGGCGTTTCAGCAGTTTTTGGAGGCGCTGGGTTATCCCTATATAGAGGAAACTGATAATCCGGCGTATCGGCTGTTTCTTGGCAAGACCATCCGTTGATGGTGCAATGGCGCTTGATGGCTAGTTTGATGAAACGGAAATCATGATCAAAGCAGTTTTGTTCGATTTGGACGGCACCCTGGCGGACACGGCGCGCGATTTGGGCGCGGCGCTGAATCGCTTGCTGGCGGAGGAGGGCTTGCCGGCGCAGCCATACGAAGCGATTCGGCCGATGGCGAGCCATGGCGCGCGCGGTTTGCTTAAGTTGGGATTCGGCTCGGAATTGGATGCGGATAGGATGGAATCCTTGCGCGTGCGTTTCATGGATATCTATGATGCCAACCTGGCGCAAGAGACGACTCTGTTCGATGGCGTGAACGAGCTGATTGCCGAGTTGGATAAGAGAGGCTTGGCTTGGGGCATCATTACCAATAAGTCGATGCGCTTTACTGAGCGTTTGGTTCCTTGGCTGCCATTCGCCATTCCGCCGGCCGTCGTCGTCAGCGGCGACACTGTCGGCGTGGCCAAACCCGATCCGCGGCCGATGCTGCACGCGACCGAGCAAATCGGCATCTTGCCGGAGCACTGCATGTATGTTGGCGATGCCGAGAGGGATATTCAGGCCGGCCGCAATGTTGGCATGAAAACCGTGTTGGTTAATTGGGGCTATTTCACTCCAGAGGACAGGCCGGAGGCATGGGGAGCGGATATCGACATCGACCATCCGCTGCAACTGCTGGGCCATCTTTAAAAGGCGAGGCGGCATGTATGGAACAGGCCGGTGGCAACGCCGGCTTGTTTGTTTTTGAGCCTTTCCAAGGCGGATGGGCGAAGTGGGTATGCGTTTGGCTGCGGGCTTCTGGAAATACCCTGCATTCATATTCCCATGTGAATCATGGGCTTGCCTGTCGGTTGACGGTTCGGTGATGATTTTTCCTGATTTTTCTCGCAAAAGGTGTTGACGAGGTTCAGGTCCGGGCGTATAGTTCGCCTCCTCAGCTGACGCAGCGAACGAAACGGCGGAAACGAAACGGTTTCCGGTGTGACGAAAACAGCGTCCGGCACTGCTCTTTAACAGAACGAATAACCGATAGGTGTAAGTGCTTGGTGAAAGCCAAATACTTGCACTGCAAGAGACAAGAGATACTTGTTTATTTCTTTGAACTTGCGTGCCAGAAAATTGCTATGAGATTGAACTGAAGAGTTTGATCCTGGCTCAGATTGAACGCTGGCGGCATGCTTTACACATGCAAGTCGAACGGCAGCACGGGAGCTTGCTCCTGGTGGCGAGTGGCGAACGGGTGAGTAATGCATCGGAATGTACCGTGTAATGGGGGATAGCTCGGCGAAAGCCGGATTAATACCGCATACGCCCTGAGGGGGAAAGCGGGGGATCGAAAGACCTCGCGTTATACGAGCAGCCGATGTCTGATTAGCTAGTTGGTGAGGTAAGAGCTCACCAAGGCGACGATCAGTAGCGGGTCTGAGAGGATGATCCGCCACACTGGGACTGAGACACGGCCCAGACTCCTACGGGAGGCAGCAGTGGGGAATTTTGGACAATGGGCGCAAGCCTGATCCAGCCATGCCGCGTGTCTGAAGAAGGCCTTCGGGTTGTAAAGGACTTTTGTCAGGGAGGAAATCCCTAGCGCTAATACCGCTGGGGGATGACAGTACCTGAAGAATAAGCACCGGCTAACTACGTGCCAGCAGCCGCGGTAATACGTAGGGTGCAAGCGTTAATCGGAATTACTGGGCGTAAAGCGTGCGCAGGCGGTTGTGCAAGTCTGATGTGAAAGCCCCGGGCTTAACCTGGGAACGGCATTGGAGACTGCACGACTAGAGTGCGTCAGAGGGGGGTAGAATTCCACGTGTAGCAGTGAAATGCGTAGAGATGTGGAGGAATACCGATGGCGAAGGCAGCCCCCTGGGATGACACTGACGCTCATGCACGAAAGCGTGGGGAGCAAACAGGATTAGATACCCTGGTAGTCCACGCCCTAAACGATGTCAACTAGCTGTTGGGGGTTTGAATCCTTGGTAGCGTAGCTAACGCGTGAAGTTGACCGCCTGGGGAGTACGGCCGCAAGGTTAAAACTCAAAGGAATTGACGGGGACCCGCACAAGCGGTGGATGATGTGGATTAATTCGATGCAACGCGAAAAACCTTACCTGCTCTTGACATGTACGGAACTTGGTAGAGATATCTTGGTGCCCGAAAGGGAGCCGTAACACAGGTGCTGCATGGCTGTCGTCAGCTCGTGTCGTGAGATGTTGGGTTAAGTCCCGCAACGAGCGCAACCCTTGTCATTAGTTGCCATCATTCAGTTGGGCACTCTAATGAGACTGCCGGTGACAAACCGGAGGAAGGTGGGGATGACGTCAAGTCCTCATGGCCCTTATGAGCAGGGCTTCACACGTCATACAATGGTCGGTACAGAGGGTTGCCAAGCCGCGAGGTGGAGCTAATCTCAGAAAACCGATCGTAGTCCGGATCGCACTCTGCAACTCGAGTGCGTGAAGTCGGAATCGCTAGTAATCGCAGATCAGCATGCTGCGGTGAATACGTTCCCGGGTCTTGTACACACCGCCCGTCACACCATGGGAGTGAGTTTCACCAGAAGTGGGTAGGCTAACCGCAAGGAGGCCGCTTACCACGGTGGGATTCATGACTGGGGTGAAGTCGTAACAAGGTAGCCGTAGGGGAACCTGCGGCTGGATCACCTCCTTTCTAGAGAAGGCGATCGTCAAGTACTTACAGCCTATCGGTTATTTGTGTTAAGGGCATGACGGTGCAAGCCGTCGAGTCAACTGGGTTTGTAGCTCAGCTGGTTAGAGCACTGTGTTGATAACGCAGGGGTCGTAGGTTCGAGTCCTACCAGACCCACCAGTTACACTCTGGGTGTTCTGAAGAGCGCTACAGAGAACCATTTTTGTGCCAGGCAAGGCGCGAGAGAGCGAAGTGTGCAAATGCACATGAGCGACCGAGCAACGCGGCATGGGACAAAAAGAGGGGGATTAGCTCAGTTGGGAGAGCACCTGCTTTGCAAGCAGGGGGTCGTCGGTTCGATCCCGTCATCCTCCACCATCGCAAACAAAATCGAATTCGGAAGAGTTGGATTCTGTTTGCGTTGTATAAACGCCCGATCTTTAACAAACTGAAGAAGCCGAATATATAAAGACGGCGAGATGAAGATGCAGAGTTAATTCTGTGCATCAACAAATCGTCATCTTGGGTATTTGATTGTATCTAAGGCTGCGTCGCCATATCAAAAGGGGCGGTGCAGTCGTCGCACAAACACTCTCTGTTGTTGCGGTAATTTAGGTTACTGAAATGATAGGGTCAAGCGACTAAGTGCATCTGGTGGATGCCTTGGCGATCATAGGCGATGAAGGACGTGTAAGCCTGCGAAAAGCGCGGGGGAGCTGGCAATAGAGCTTTGATCCCGCGATGTCCGAATGGGGAAACCCCTCCGCAAGGAGATCCCTGACTGAATCCATAGGTCAGAGGAGGCGAACCGAGTGAACTGAAACATCTAAGTAACTCGAGGAAAAGAAATCAACCGAGATTCCGTAAGTAGTGGCGAGCGAGCGCGGAACAGCCTGACTGTGTTATGAGTTGCGTTAGTGGAATGGAATGGAAAGTCCAGCCGTAGTGGGTGATAGCCCCGTACACGAAAACGCATCGCAAGAACTAAGCAGTCGAGAAGTAGGGCGGGACACGAGAAATCCTGTCTGAAGATGGGGGGACCATCCTCCAAGGCTAAATACTCATGATCGACCGATAGTGAACCAGTACCGTGAGGGAAAGGCGAAAAGAACCCCGGGAGGGGAGTGAAATAGAACCTGAAACCGGATGCATACAAACAGTGGGAGCGGACTTGTTCCGTGACTGCGTACCTTTTGTATAATGGGTCAGCGACTTACGTTCAGTAGCAAGCTTAACCGAATAGGGGAGGCGTAGGGAAACCGAGTCCGAATAGGGCGATTGAGTTGCTGGGCGTAGACCCGAAACCGAGTGATCTATCCATGGCCAGGATGAAGGTGCGGTAACACGCACTGGAGGTCCGAACCCACTAGTGTTGCAAAACTAGGGGATGAGCTGTGGATAGGGGTGAAAGGCTAAACAAACTCGGAGATAGCTGGTTCTCCCCGAAAACTATTTAGGTAGTGCCTCATGTATCACTTCCGGGGGTAAAGCACTGTTATGGCTAGGGGGTCATTGCGATTTACCAAACCATGGCAAACTCTGAATACCGGAAAGTGCGAGCATGGGAGACAGACGGTGGGTGCTAACGTCCATCGTCAAGAGGGAAACAACCCAGACCGCCAGCTAAGGTCCCAAATGATCAGTTAAGTGGTAAACGAAGTGGGAAGGCCTAGACAGCCAGGATGTTGGCTTAGAAGCAGCCATCATTTAAAGAAAGCGTAATAGCTCACTGGTCGAGTCGTCCTGCGCGGAAGATGTAACGGGGCTCAAACTGATAACCGAAGCTGCGGATGCACAGTTTACTGTGCGTGGTAGGGGAGCGTTCTGTAGGTCTGTGAAGGTGTCTCGTAAGGGATGCTGGAGATATCAGAAGTGCGAATGCTGACATGAGTAGCGATAAAGCGGGTGAAAAGCCCGCTCGCCGAAAGCCCAAGGTTTCCTACGCAACGTTCATCGGCGTAGGGTGAGTCGGCCCCTAAGGCGAGGCTGAAAAGCGTAGTCGATGGGAAACGGGTTAAAATTCCCGTACTTTTATGTAGTGCGATGTGGGGACGGAGAAGGTTAGGTCAGCAGACTGTTGGAATAGTCTGTTCAAGCCGGTAGGCTGGGGTGGTAGGCAAATCCGCCGCCCCTTAAGGCCGAGAAGTGATAACGAGGGTCTACGGACCTGAAGTGACTGATACCACGCTTCCAGGAAAAGCCACTAAGCTTCAGCTACATAAGAACCGTACCGCAAACCGACACAGGTGGGCAGGATGAGAATTCTAAGGCGCTTGAGAGAACTCAGGAGAAGGAACTCGGCAAATTGATACCGTAACTTCGGGAGAAGGTATGCCTGTTGAGGTGTAGTGACTTGCTCACGAAGCTTTGACAGGTCGCAGAGAATCGGTGGCTGCGACTGTTTAACAAAAACACAGCACTGTGCCAACACGAAAGTGGACGTATACGGTGTGACGCCTGCCCGGTGCCGGAAGGTTAAGTGATGGGGTGCAAGCTCTTGATCGAAGCCCCGGTAAACGGCGGCCGTAACTATAACGGTCCTAAGGTAGCGAAATTCCTTGTCGGGTAAGTTCCGACCCGCACGAATGGCGTAACGATGGCCACACTGTCTCCTCCTGAGACTCAGCGAAGTTGAAGTGTTTGTGAAGATGCAATCTCCCCGCTGCTAGACGGAAAGACCCCGTGAACCTTTACTGTAGCTTTGCATTGGACTTTGAACAGACTTGTGTAGGATAGGTGGGAGGCTTTGAAGTCAGGACGCTAGTTCTGATGGAGCCGTCCTTGAAATACCACCCTGGTGTGTTTGAGGTTCTAACCTTGGTCCGTGATCCGGATTGGGGACAGTGCATGGTAGGCAGTTTGACTGGGGCGGTCTCCTCCCAAAGTGTAACGGAGGAGTTCGAAGGTTACCTAGGTACGGTCGGAAATCGTGCTGATAGTGCAATGGCAAAAGGTAGCTTAACTGCGAGACCGACAAGTCGAGCAGGTGCGAAAGCAGGACATAGTGATCCGGTGGTTCTGAATGGAAGGGCCATCGCTCAACGGATAAAAGGTACTCCGGGGATAACAGGCTGATACCGCCCAAGAGTTCACATCGACGGCGGTGTTTGGCACCTCGATGTCGGCTCATCACATCCTGGGGCTGTAGCCGGTCCCAAGGGTATGGCTGTTCGCCATTTAAAGTGGTACGTGAGCTGGGTTCAAAACGTCGTGAGACAGTTTGGTCCCTATCTGCAGTGGGCGTTGGAAGTTTGACGGGGGCTGCTCCTAGTACGAGAGGACCGGAGTGGACGAACCTCTGGTGTACCGGTTGTCACGCCAGTGGCATTGCCGGGTAGCTAAGTTCGGAAGAGATAACCGCTGAAAGCATCTAAGCGGGAAACTTGCCTGAAGATGAGACTTCCCTGGAGGCTTGACCTCCCTGAAGAGTCGTTCGAGACCAGGACGTTGATAGGTCGGGTGTGGAAGCGCTGTGAGGCGTGAAGCTAACCGATACTAATTGCTCGTGAGGCTTGATCCTATCATTTGAGTGGCTTGGGTAACCAAGACGCGAGATAGAGTGTGTGCGACACGATCAGATACCGAATATTCAGAGTTAGAGAATCTCTCTAACTCAGGCTTCTTGAGTTTGTACAAGTTTATGTCTGGTGGCCTTAGCGAGATGGTCCCACGCCTTCCCATCCCGAACAGGACCGTGAAACATCTTAGCGCCGATGATAGTGTGGCATTCGCCATGTGAAAGTAGGACACCGCCAGACGCCCCATGCGAAACCCCAGCTCTTTGAGCTGGGGTTTTTGCTTTTCTCTTCCGTGTTGCGTGGTTCCGCGCTGAGCGTGTGATTAGCTTTTCGCGTGCGTCTGGGCATTGCCTACCTAGTGTGTTTTTGTAAAAATGCCCGGCGAATGCGGCATGCAGCGCATATCATTTATGATGTCACGTGAATTTCCTGGGCGGGACCCTTGAACAAATTAAAAGGCCGCGAGTGGCTGCTGTTTGGCGGTATCTGGCTGGTTTGCAGCCTGCTGGTTTTAATCCAGTGGGGCGAGAGTGAGTATCGCCGCTTGCAGGATAGTTTCGAACAAGCCGCTCACCAGGCTTATGCCGGCGTGGCGCGCCGGCTGGACCAGAACGAATCGGTGCTGTCGGCGATCAACGCTCTCCTGATGTCTCGAGAGCAGTTCGATGCTTCCGCCCTGAGCGTTTTCACGCGCGAAATGCTGCCGCGTTACCAGCAGCTGTACGCCATCGAGTTTTTACAGAATGTCACCACGGCTTCTCGTGCGGCCTTTCTCAGCAGCATGGAGCAGCGTTTTGGCGAGACATTCTATATCCGCGATTACGATGCGGGAGGGCGGCGCAACTGGCTTCCCGCACCGGTCAGGCCACAGTCCTTGGTGGTCTCTCTCATCGAGCCGGATCTGCCGGCGTTCAGCCCGGTTTACGGCTATGACATGCTGGGCGATCCCTATTTTTCAAAGGACATCAAACGCGCGATTGCGAGTGGTCAGAAGGTGTCTTCGCGGCCGTTCGATTTGTATGATGGCGGCGGCCGCGCCTATCTTTTGATGCAGCCGCTGTTTCGCGAAGCCGGCCGCGCGGCAGGTCAGGGGCCAAGCCGGGAGCTGGCCGGGGTGGCTGCGCTGGTGGTGTTCTGCGAGCGGCTATTGCAGCTGCCGGAAGACCAGACTTTGCCGCCAGGAATGGACTTGGCCCTACTGCCTAAAGGGGGAAAAACCAGCGACGCGCCGTTGTATCAGCGGCAGCATCGGGATGCCGATCACGACTGGTGGCCGTTGTTGACCCGGTTGACCCTAAAACTCCCCTTGAACAGCGAGGCGCAGCCGTTTGTGCTGGGCATGGCGCAGGATGTTCGGCTCAATGACCTAGCGCTGCTGCCCTTGCTGCTGCGCGAGCTGTTTCTCGCGTTGCTGTTGGGAGCGTCGGGCATGGTTTATACCCAGCGCGCCGTCTTGCGTCGTGAGCGCAGTCTGGCGGATGAGGAGTTGTTCCTGCAAAGCGAGCGCGCCTCCGTGACGCTGAATGCCATTCACGATGGCGTGGTGATCCTGCGTCAGGATCGCCGGATTGAGATGGCCAACCCGATGGCTTTGCAGTTGGTGGATATGCCGTCGGAAGAAGTGTTGGGCCAACCCTGCCACGAGGTATTTCGCCTGCTGGGCGAGTTGGCCGCCGAGTTTGCCGAGGATCCCATCAGCGAGTGCTTACGCACCGGCCAACCCGTTGAATTGCCGGAGCGCATGCAACTAACCACTGCGCGTGGCAAGGTGCACTTGGTGGAGGGCGGGGTGGCGCCGTTGTTGTCGCGAGATGGCGTGCTGATCGGCGTGGTGTGCGCATTGCGCGACATGGGGCCTTTGCGCCAGCGCACGGCTGCCGCGTTGGAAGCCAGTGAGACCCGCGTCAAAGAGCACCTGGAAAAGCTGTCGCATGTGGCGCGCCTGCATACCATGGGCGAGATGGCTTCCGGCATAGCCCATGAGCTGAATCAGCCGTTGACAGCGATTTCCAATTACTGCCAAGCGGCCATCCAGCTGTTGGAGGGGGTGGAGGATGCGCCGCCGCAAGTCAATTCCGCCTTGAAGCTGGCGGTGGCACAGGCGGGGCGCGCCGGCGAGATCATCAAGCGGCTGCGGGCCCTGGTCAGCAAGCGTGCGATAGAAACCCGCTTGATCGACGTGAATCAGGTAGTGGGCAACTGCATGTTCCTGGCCGAATATGACCTCAAGGAGCGTGGAATCGAGGTGGTGCAGTTATTGTCCGGTTATTCCATTCCGGTCATGGCGGACAGCATCCAGCTGGAGCAGGTGGTGCTGAATTTATTGTCCAACGCGATGGATGCGCTGAAGGACGAGCCGCCATTGAAGCGCCACGTGATCGTGCATACCAGGCGTGAGGGCAAGAAGGGCATTCTGGAGGTGCGCGACACCGGGCGCGGCATCACGCCAGACTTGCTGGAGGTGTTGTTCCATCCCTTCTTTTCGACCAAGCCCCATGGCATGGGCCTGGGCTTGTCCATCTGCCAGACCATCGTTGAGCAGTACGGTGGGCTGATCTCGGCGGAAAACATCCCGGCCAGCGGCGCCTGCTTCCGCATCGAGCTGCCGCTGGCGCTGCAGGCGGAGCGCCAGCTCAGTTAGAGCGGTTGCTGGTTTGCGTGCGCTGGGCGCGCTCCTCGCGCGGGGTGATGTTGAAGTGGTTGCGGTAGGTGCTGGAAAAATGCGGGCCGCTGGAGAAGCCGCAGGCTAGGCCGATCTGCACGATGGATTTGCTGGTTTGCAGCAGCAACTGGCGGGCGCGGTTCAGGCGTAGTTCCAGGTAGTACTTTGATGGCACCGTGCCCAGGTATTGCTTGAACAGCCGCTCCAGCTGGCGGCGCGACACGCCGACGTAGTAGGCGATGTCGTCGGTGGACAACGGCTCCTCGATATTGGCCTCCATCAGGCTGACGGCCTCGGTCAGCTTGGGCTGGCTGCCGCCGATGCGGGTAGCCAGCGGAATGCGCTGGCGTTCGCTGCCGGGGCGGATGCGCTCCATGCTGAATAGCTCGGACAGCTGGGCGATGAATTCATGCCCGTGCTGCTTGCCCACCAGATCCAGCATGAAGTCGAAAGTGGCGGCGCCGCCGGCGCAGCTCTGGCAACGGCCTTCGCTTTCATAGAGATTGGATGTGACGATCACATCGGGAAATTCTTCCGTCAATCTGGCGATTTCACGCCAGTGTATGGTGGCGCGCTGACCCGCCAGCAAGCCGGCGCGGGCGAGCCAATAGCTGCCGCAGCCTATTCCGGCCATGGTCATTTTGTCGGTATTGGCGTTGGCGATGCCCTTGCTTAACTCTTCCAGCGCGAACTCGTTGCCGATTTCATCGGCCAGGATCATCAGGTAATCCAGCTTGGGCGCATAAGACAGCGGCAGGTCCACGGCCAGTTTGACGCCGTTGGACAGCTGCACGGGCGCGCCGTCCAATGACAGCAACAAGGTCTCGTAAAGCTTTTTCTCGGCCAGTAAATTGGCGTGCGTCAGAACCTCGGAGGCGCTGGCGAAATCGGCCATCGAAGCGTGGGGCAGCAGCAGGAAGCCGAAGCGCATTGGTTTGGAGGTGTGGGGCGTTTGACCCATGATCTGGATGGCGATAACGGTTGGTAAAAAGACCGCCATGTCAGGAGGCCTGGCATGGCGGCTTGTCTTGCCTGCATTGTACGATTTATTTCATATGGCGGGCAGCAGAATTGTCATGGACGGGCTAAGACTTTCTGGGTGCCAGGAAGGCCAGGTAGCGACGTTCCGCGCGCTTCATTAGCCAGACCAGCGCGAAAGTCAGCGCCAGGTAGATCAGGGCTGCGGTGAAGAACGGTTCGAATGGCATATAGCTCTCGCTGTAGATGCGGCGTGCCACGCCGGTCAGGTCGGCCAGGGTCACCAGGCCCGCGATGGCGGTGCTTTGCAGCATCATGATCACTTCGTTGCTGTAGGCTGGCAGCGCGCGGCGCAGAGCCGAAGGCAAGACGATGCGGCGCAGCATCAGCCACTGGCTCATGCCGACCGAGCGCGCGGCTTCGATTTCGCCCCAGTGGGTGTTGCGGATCTGGCCCGCGATGATCTCCGTGGTGTAGGCGGCAGTGTTCAGCGTAAAGGCCAGAATGGCGCAGACATAGGCATTTTGCAGGTAGTCCCAGGCCCAGCTGTCGCGCACCCAGTCGAACTGCGCCAGGCCGTAGTAGATGATGAACAGCTGCACCAAGAGCGGCGTGCCGCGGAAGAGATAGCCGAACAGCCAGACGGCGCCGGACAGCACACGATGCTTGGCGGTGCGCGCCACGGCCAGCGGCACAGCCAGCGCCAGGCCGAACAGCAGCGACAAGCCGAGCAGCTCCAGCGTCATGATCAGGCCGTCGGTGGATGACAGCATGGGGCCGCCGTCGTGCGCGCCGAAAAACTCCGGCAGGCGTTCGATAATCAGTTTCGGATCGATCACAGGCCGCTCTCCTTGGTGCCCATCGAGTAGCGTTTTTCCGTCCAGTGCAGTAGCAGGTTGGAGACGCCGGTAATGCACAGGAATAGCGCGCCGACGACGATGTAGACGTCGAAAGGCTGCTGGGTGGCCGATTTGGCGGCGTCGGCGCGGTACATCACGTCATTGAGGCCGATCACTGACACCAGGGCGGTGGATTTGACCAGCACCAGCCAGTTATTGGAGAAGCTGGGCAGGGCGTAGCGCACCATTTGCGGCAGCTGGATGCGGAAAAACACGCGCAGCGGCGACATGCCGTAGGCCAGGCCGGCCTCCATCTGGCCCTTGTGCACCGCCATCATGGCGCCGCGGAAGGTCTCGGTCATGTAGGCGCCGAAAATGAAGCCCAGCGTGGCCACGCCGGCGACGAAGGGGTCGATGTCGGGCGCCTGCCAGCCGAAATGGCCGCAAATATCGTTGAGCGCCATCTGGGCGCCGAAAAACAGCAGAAACATCCACACCAGGTCGGGGATGCCGCGCACCACGGTGGAATAGCATTCCGCCAGCAGCGTCAACATGCGCGAGGGGGTGGACTTGAACAGCGCGCCGATGAGGCCCAGCGCGACGGAAACGGCCAGCGCGGCGCCGGCGAGCTTCAGCGTCAGCATCGTGCCTTCTAGGATGCTGGGAAGATAACCTTGCAAAAACATGGGCAATCTCGGAAGAGGGGATTGCGGGCAGCAGGCGCGCGGCGCGCGCCTGCCCGGGAGCGGGGCTTAGCCGCCGTAGACGTCGAAGCTGAAGTACTTTTCTTCAACCTTTTTGTAGCTGCCGTCCTTGCGCACGGCCTCGATGGCCTTGTTCAGGCGATCGAGCAGGGCCTTGTTGCCCTTCTTCACGGCGATGCCGGCGCCCAGGCCGAAGTACTTCACGTCGGAGTAGTTGGGGCCGACGAAGGTATAGCCCTTGCCCTGGGCGGTTTTCAGGAATTCGCCTTCGCCCACGGCGCCGTCTACGAATACGGCGTCCACGCGGCCGGACTTCAGGTCCAGGAAGGATTCAGGCGACTTGGCGTAGGGGACGATGGTGGCGCCGTTCTTGCCCCAGAAGTCCTTGGCGAACTTTTCCTGGGTGGAGGCGCGCAGCACGCCGATCTTCTTGCCCTTGAAGCTGGCGGCGTCCACCTTGGTGCCGGTCTTGGCCACCAGGCGGCTGGCGATGTTGTAGTACTTGTTGGTGAAGTCCACCGCCTTCTGGCGTTCCGGGGTGATCTGCATCGAGGAGATGATGGCGTCGAACTTGTTGGCGTTCAGCGCCGGGATCAGACCGTCCCAGTCCTGCGGCACGATCTGGCAGGTGACTTTCATTTCCTTGCACAGCGCGTTGGCCATGTCGATGTCGAAGCCTTGCGGCTTGCCGTCGGCGCCTTGCTTGGAGAACGGGGGGTAATTGAGATCGATGCCGAAACGGACGGTCTCTGCCTGAGCGGACAGGGAGGCAATCAGGGCGAAGCTGGCGCTTGCAATCAGGGTTTTTTTCATGATGTTGCTTCTACTTCTCTGCTTTTGTCGTCCACGATGGCGTGTGCGGCGACGGACTTTGTAAACCCCGCACCGGAGGCGACGTTATTGTTCCGATCCGGGTCGTCTTGTCTTGCTGGCTGGCCGGCGCCCCGCTTGTTTTTGCAACTACAAGTGGCGGAATTGGTCAACCCCATAAGCAAGTGCGCACATTCTACCTTATTTTTGCAAAAAAATGGAAATATCATAAAAATCAAAAGGTTAGAGTGCAAATTCCTGAGTGTCCGCCATGCCGGCGGCGATGGCCTTTGTGTAACTGGTCGTCGCTTTGCTGTAAGGTATGGGCTGGATTTTCAGCCGGCTTATGCCTGCGTGTTGTTGATGGTGGAATACCATGCGCGCGTTTTGTGTAAGCCGATGTCGCATTCAGGAAATCCGGTACGGATGGCGCTATCTACAATGCCCCGACAACCTCCCTGCTCACAACAAGAGAAGCTAAATGTCGCTTACCAACAAGACTGAACTGGCCAGCCTGATCGCAGATATCCAGGCCGTGGCCGAGAGCAAGCTTTCTTCCCAGGAGACCCAGCAACTCGCCGCCTTCTTCCCGATCTACTTCGAAGAGACCGAACACGCCGACCTGCGGCAGTTCACCTCGCTCGATCTGTTCGGCGCTGCCATGGCGCATTACGAGTTCGCCGGCAAGCGCTCTGCCGGCCAGGTCAAGTGCCGCATCTACAACCCCGATTTCGAACGCGATGGCTGGCAAAGCACCCACACGGTGATCGAAGTGGTGAACGACGACATGCCGTTCCTGATCGACTCGATCTCCATGCTGCTGTCGCGCTACAACATCAATCTGCATCTGCTGGTGCATCCGGTGCTGGCGGTGGCCCGCGACAAGAGCGGCGCGCTGGCGGAGGTGAAGCGCACCGAGGACCGCAGCCTGCCGCTGGAATCGTTCATCCACGTGCAGATCGACCGCATCAGCGACGCCGAGTTGCTGAGCAAGCTGGAGGCAGACCTGAAGCGCGTGCTGGCCGATATCCGCCTAGTGGTAAGCGACGAACCCAAGATGCGCGAAGTGCTGGCCGGCATCAACAAGGACCTGGCCAAGCTCAAGGGCGAGCGCGCCGCCGAGGCCAAGGAAGCCGTGGCCTTCCTGGAGTGGATGGCCGAGCGCAACTTCCTGTTCATGGGCTATTGCGACTATGACCTGGTCAAGCGCGACGGCAAGGACAGCCTGAAGATCGTCAAGGGTTCCGGCCTGGGCATCCTGCAGGACCAGGGCGACAAGGAATACTCCAGCAGCTTCGAACAGCTGCCGCAGGAGCTGCGCGAACTGGCCCACCTGCCGCAACTGATCATCCTGAACAAATCGCAAACCCGCTCCATCATCCATCGCCCGGCCTATGTCGACTTCGTCGGCATCAAGCGCTTCAACGACAAGGGCGAAGTGATAGGCGAGCGCCGCTTCCTCGGTCTCTACACCGCCAGCGCCTACCAGGCCTCGCCCAAGGACGTGCCCATCCTGCGCCAGAAAGTGGCCAACGTGGTCAAGAACTGCGACTTTGTCGACGACAGCTACAAGGCCAAGACCCTGGGCTTCGTGCTGGAAAGCTACCCGCGCGACGAGCTGTTCGAAATCCCGGCCGACGTGCTGGGGCCGATCGCCGAAGGTATCGTCAGCCTGCAGGAGCGCCCGCGCGTGCGTCTGTTCGTGCGCGCCGATCGCTACCACCGTTATGTCAGCAGCCTGGTGTACGTGCCGCGCGACAGCTTCAATACGGAAGTACGGCTGAAGATCGAAAAAGTGCTGATGAATGCCTTCCATGGCAGCAGCGCCGAGTTCAGCGTGCAGATCGGCGACGGCACCCTGGCCCGCGTGCATTACATCATCCGCACCAACGCTTCCAAGCTGCCCGAATTCCACGTGGCCGACATCGAGGCCGAAATCGCCCGCCTGGTGCGCGGCTGGGTAGAGGAGCTGCATCAGCAACTGGTGGAAGCGCACGGCGAAGAGCGCGGCAACGGCCTGTTCAACCGCTACAAGGACGGCTTCCCGGTGGCCTACCGCGAAGAGTTCGCGGTGCGCAACGCCGTGCTGGACATCCAGCATCTGGAAGCCATCGGCGCCGAGCAGCCGCTGGCCATGAAGCTGTACCGCCCCTTCCATCGCGGCGGCGCGGCGTTCAACCTCAAGCTGTTCCGCGAAAGCGAGCCGCTGGGCCTGTCCGCCAGCCTGCCGATTCTGGAAAACATGGGCGTCAAGGTGCGCGACGAGCACCCGTACTGCGTCAAGCGCGCGGACGGCAGCCAGGTATGGATCAGCGACTTCGGCCTCGATGTCGGCAATTTCGGCGAGCAGATGGCGCAGGACCAGGTGCAGCACGACTTCCAGGAGCTGCTGGCCCAAGTGTTCGCCAAGCGCTGCGAGAACGACGGCTTCAACCGCCTGGCGCTGGTGGCGGCCCTGGACTGGCGCGAAATCTCGCTGGTGCGCGCGCTGGCCAAGTATCTGCGCCAAGGCGGCCTGACCTTCAGCCAGGCCTATATCGAGCAGTGCGTGGCCAATTATCCGGCCATCACCCGCAGCCTGGTGGAGCTGTTCTACGCGCGTCTGGACCCGGTGAACTTCTCCGAGGAAAAGGCCGAGCTGCTGCTGGCCGCCGTGCGCGGCATGCTGGACGGCGTGGCCAACTTGGACGAGGACCGCATCCTGAACGGCTTCCTGGCCGTGATTCTGGCCACGCGCCGCACCAACTTCTGGCAGAAGGGCGCCGACGGCGAGTTCAAGTCCTACATCTCGTTCAAGCTGGAATCCAAGGAAGTCCCCTTCCTGCCGCAGCCGCGCCCGCTGTTTGAAATCTGGGTCTACAGCCCGCGCGTCGAAGGCGTGCACCTGCGCGGCTCCAAGGTGGCGCGCGGCGGCCTGCGCTGGTCTGACCGCATGGAAGACTTCCGCACCGAAGTGCTGGGCCTGGTGAAGGCGCAGATGGTGAAGAACTCGGTGATCGTGCCCATGGGTTCCAAGGGCGGCTTCGTCGGCAAGCAACTGCCGGCGCCTAGCGACCGCGAGGCCTTCCTGGCCGAGGGCATCGCCTGCTACAAGATCTTCATCTCCGCGCTACTGGACGTGACCGACAATCTGGTGACCGGCCAGATCATTCCGCCCAAGGACGTGCGCCGCCTGGATCCGGACGATCCGTACCTGGTGGTGGCGGCCGACAAGGGCACGGCGACGTTCTCCGACATCGCCAACGGCATTTCCGAGTCCTACGGCTTCTGGCTGGGCGACGCCTTCGCCTCCGGCGGCTCCGCCGGCTACGACCACAAGGGCATGGGCATCACCGCCCGCGGCGCCTGGGAGTCGGTGAAGCGTCATTTCCGCCATCTGGGCATCAACACCCAGGAGCAGGACTTCACGGTGATCGGCATCGGCGACATGGCCGGCGACGTGTTCGGCAACGGCATGCTGCTGTCCGAGCACATCTGCCTGAAGGCCGCGTTCAACCACCTGCACATCTTCCTGGACCCGACGCCGGACGCGAAGAAGAGCTTCGCCGAGCGCGCGCGCCTGTTCAATCTGCCGCGCTCCAGCTGGGCGGACTACAACCGCGAGCTGATCTCCAAGGGCGGCGGCATCTTCGAGCGCTCGGCCAAGTCCATCCCGCTGTCGCCGGAAGTGAAGGCGTGGCTGGAGACCGACAAGGACCACATGGCGCCCAACGAGCTGATCCATGAAATCCTGAAGGCCAAGATCGACCTGCTGTACAACGGCGGCATCGGCACCTACATCAAGGCCTCCACGCAGAGCCATGCCGACGCCCGCGACCGCGCTTGCGATCCGGTGCGCGTCAACGGCAACCAGCTGCAGGCCAAGGTGGTCGCCGAAGGCGGCAACCTGACTTGCACCCAGCTGGGCCGCGTGGAGTTCGCGCTGGCCGGCGGCCGCATCGCCACCGACGCCATCGACAACTCGGCCGGCGTGGATTGCTCTGACCACGAGGTCAACATCAAGATCCTGCTGGGCGCGGTGATGCAAGCCGGCGACATGACGCTGAAACAGCGCAATGAGCTGCTGGCCGAGATGACCGAGGAAGTGGGCCATCTGGTGCTGCGCAACAACGTGCTGCAGACCCAGGTGCTGGCGATCAAGCGTCTGGAAGCGGCCTCCATGCTGTCCACCCATGCGCGCATGATTTCGCACATGGAGAAGACCGGCGAGCTGAACCGCGAGATCGAGTACCTGCCGTCCGAAACCCAGATCAACGAGCGCCGCCTGGCTCGTCAAGGTCTGACCGTGCCGGAAATCGCGGTGCTCTTGGCCTACAGCAAGATTTCGCTGGACCAGGCCATCCTGGCCACCGATCTGCCGGATGACCGCGACTTCCTGCCGGTGCTGGTCAATTACTTCCCGAAACCGCTGCAGCAGCGCTTCGGCAAGCAGATGGAGCAGCATCAGCTGAAGCGCGAGATCATCGCCAACCAGCTGGCCAACCAGATCATCAACCGCATGGGCACCACGTTTGTGTTCCGCCTGCAGGAGGAGTCGCCGTTCTCCGCGGCCGACATCGCCCGCGCCTGGTGGATCGCCAGCCGCGCCTTCGACGCGGAAAGCCTGTGGGGCCAGATCGAGGCGCTGGACAACAAGGTGCCGGCCGACCAGCAGATGCAGCTGATGGTACTGGTGCGCACCCTGGTGGAGCGCGTTACCCGCTGGGTGCTGCGCAACAAGCGTCCGTTCGGCTCCGTCAACGCCGTGATCGAGCAGTACTCGGCCAAGGTGCAGGGCCTGCTGGCGCAGCTGCCCAAGCTGATTCCGTCTGCCCAGTATCCGGCCGTGGCCGAGCAGGAAGCGCGCATCGCCCACGCCAAGCTGCCGCAGCCGCTGCAACAGGTGCTGGCGCGTCTGGAGTACGCGGTGCCGCTGATGGACATCATCGAGATCGCCGAGGGCGGCAAGTTGACGCTGGAGCAGGTGGCGGCCAATTACTACCGCCTGGGCAGCGCGCTGCAGCTGGATTGGCTGCGCGACGCCATCACCAGCCTACCGCGCGACAATCGCTGGCAATCGCTGGCCCGTTCCGCGCTGCGCGACGATCTGTACAGCGTGCATCGCAATCTGGCCAAGCAGGCCTTGCAGGCGGGCGGCGACAAGGCTGAGTTCGCTCAGCTGTGGCTGGAGCAGCAGCGAGGCGCGGTGGAGGTGTGCGGCCAGATGTTCGCCGAGTTGCAGTCCTTCAGCGCGCTGGATCTGGCGATGCTGTCCGCCGGCATGCGCGAGCTGAACAACCACCTGCTGGCCTAAGCCGCAGAACCCGTCCCGTCGAGATGGCGGGGTGAGCGAACGCCGCGAGTCTTACTCGCGGCGTTTTTTGTTTTTGTGCCTTAAATTGTCATTTCTTGCACGTTATCGCCATTTTTTTGAAAATTTAGGGTTCAAAATTCATGCGAATTGTGTATGTTGTCGGCCTGGCGCTGGGCCGTGGCAGCGGCGCGCGCCAGAACACAACATATACAAATGGAGCATGTCGATGAAACTGATTCCGCAAACCCTGTGCCTGAGCGTGGCTCTGGCCCTGAGCGGATGCATGTCCGATTCTTCTTCCGTGAGCGCGTCGCGAGACGGCGGCAATTTGCAACAGAACACGCCGGTTGCCGTCAAAATGATCGCTTTCAACGATTTTCACGGCAATCTGGAGGCCCCCAGCAGCCAACTGAGCATGCCGGACCCCAAGGATCCGAGCAAAACCGTCAAGGTGACGGCGGGCGGGGTGGACTACCTGGCAGCCTGGATCAAGCAGCTGCGCGACAAATCGCCCAACACCGTCGTCGTCTCCGCCGGCGACCTGATCGGCGCCAGCCCGCTGGTGTCCGGCCTGTTCCACGACGAGCCGACCGTGGAGGCGATGAATTTGCTGGGCCTGGACCTCAATGCGGTGGGCAACCACGAGTTCGATGACGGCCAGGATGAGCTGCTGCGCATGCAAAATGGCGGCTGCAAACCCGGCGCGGCCGATACCTCTTGCCAGAACGGCAAGTTCACCGGCGCCAAGTTCCACTTCCTGGCGGCCAATGTGCAGAAGGCCGACGGCACGACCTTGTTCCCGGCCTATGAAATCAAGAAATACGGCAATATCCCGGTGGCCTTCATCGGCATGACGCTGAAGGGCACGCCGGAAATCGTGTCGCCCACCGGCATCCAGGGCCTGAGCTTCAAGGACGAGGCCGACACCGTCAACGCGCTGATTCCCAAGCTGAAGGCTCAGGGCGTGGGCGCGGTGGTGGTGCTGATCCACGAAGGCGGCTACCAGACCGGCACTTACGATGGCTGCGTCGGCATTTCCGGCCCCATCGTCGACATCGTGAAGAAGCTAGACAAATCTGTCGGCCTGGTGGTGTCCGGCCATACCCATCAGCCGTACAACTGCGAGATCGACGGCCGCCGCGTGACCAGCGCCAAGAACTACGGCCAATTGTTCACCGAGATCGACTTCAAGCTGGATCCGGCCAGCCATGGCTTCGTGGCGGGCTCCATCAAGGCCGTCAACCGTCCGGTGACGCAGGACATCGCGCCGCGCGCCGACGTCAGCGCGCTGGTCAAGACCTATCAGAACCTGGTTGCGCCCATCGCCGGTCGCGTGGTCGGCTCTCTGGCCGGCAGCCTGACGCGCAACGCCAGCCCGGCGGGCGAGACGACGCTGGGCGACGTGATTGCCGATTCGCAGCTCGAAGCCGGATTGGCCCAGGGCGCGGAAGTGGCGTTCATGAATCCGGGCGGCGTGCGCGCCGACTTGGCGCCGGACGCCAGCGGCAACGTCAACTACAAGCAAATCTATACGGTGCAACCGTTCGCCAACACCATGATGACGATGAAGCTGACCGGCGCGCAGATCGACCAGCTGCTGGAGCAGCAGTGGAACACGCCGGCCCAGCCCAAGATCCTGCAAGTCTCCTCCAGCATCAGCTATAGCTGGAGCCAGTCGGCGCCGGCGGGCAGCAAGGTGGACATCAACAGCATCGCCATCAATGGCGTGAAGATAGATCCCAAGCGCAGCTACACGGTGCAGGTGAACAACTTCATCGCCGGCGGCGGCGACGGCTTCACCGTGCTGACGCAAGGCACCGATCGCGTGGGCGGCGGCGTGGATGTGGACGTGCTGGAGACGTATCTGAAGGCGAACCCCAAGCTGGCGGTGCCCAAGCTGAATCGCATCACGATGCTGCCTTGAGGCTTGAGGCGTAAAAAACGGCGCGGAGATCCTCCGCGCCGTTTTTCATTTTGGCGGCATTAGCCGCGGCCGGTGCTGCCGAAGCCGCCGGCGCCGCGGTCGGTGGCGTCGAAGTCGTCCACCACGTTGAAGCTGGCCTGCACCACCGGCACGATCACCATCTGGGCGATGCGCTCCATCGGCTCCAGCTGGAAAGGCTGCTGGCCGCGGTTCCAGACCGAAACGTAGACCTGGCCTTGATAGTCGGAGTCGATCAGGCCCACCAGATTGCCCAGCACGATGCCGTGCTTGTGGCCCAGGCCGGAGCGCGGCAGCAGCATGGCGGCCAGGCCCGGATCGTTCAGATGAATGGCGATGCCGGTGGGGATCAGCTGGGTTTCGCCCGGCTGGATGGTCATGGTTTGTTCGGTGGCGGCGCGCAGGTCCAGGCCGGCCGCGCCGGCGGTGGCGTAGGCGGGCAGGTTGTCGCGCAGGCGCGCGTCCAGGATCTTGACGTCGATTTGGGCAGGCATGATGTTTCCTTGTCTTGCTTGGGCGGCCGCGCGGGCCGCCGGATGGGGGTTCAGTTGGCTTTCAGCAGGGTCGCCAGATGGCGGACGATGGCCGCGGCCACCTCGGTCTTGGGCATGGCGGGCAGCGGGTGTTGGCCGGCGTTGTCCAGCAGCACCACCTGATTGTCGTCGGCCCCCATGGCCTGCTGCGCCAGATTGGCCACCAGCAGCGGCAGCTTCTTGCGCTGGCGCTTGGCCTCGGCGAATTCCAGCAAGTTCTGGCTCTCGGCGGCGAAGCCGACGCAGAACGGCGCGGCCGGCAGGGAGGCGACGGTGGCCAGGATGTCCGGGTTCTCTTCCAGCTCGATGGAGGGAACCGTCGCGCCCTTCTTGATCTTGTGCTCGCTGCGGTTCTTCACCCGGTAGTCGGCCACGGCGGCGACGGCGATGAACACATCGCTGCGTCCCACTTCGGCCAGCACCGCCTGCTGCATTTGCTGCGCGCTTTGCACGTCGATGCGGCGCACGTTCAGCGGCGCGTCCATGCCGGTGGGGCCGGATACCAGCGTCACCTCGGCGCCGGCGTCGCGGCAGGCGCGCGCCAGGGCGTAACCCATCTTGCCGGAGCTGATATTGGTGATGCCGCGCACGGTGTCGATGGCCTCATACGTCGGCCCCGCCGTCAGCAGCACTTGCTTGCCGGCCAGCAGTTTTTCGGCGAAGAAGCCTTGCAGCAGTTCCACGATCTGATGCGGCTCCAGCATGCGGCCGTCGCCGGTTTCGCCGCAGGCCTGGAAGCCGTTGCCAGGGCCGAATACGGCCACGCCATCGGCTTGCAGCTGGGCGATGTTGCGCTGGTTGGGCGGGTTCTGCCACATCTGCAGATTCATCGCCGGCGCCACCACCAGCGGGCAGGCGCGCGCCGCGGCCATGGTGGACAGCAGGTCGTCGCAGGCGCCATGCGCCAGCTTGAACAGCAGGTTGGCCGTGGCGGGCGCGATCAGGAAAACGTCGGCCCGGCGCGACAGCTCGATGTGAGCCATGGCGTTGCTGGGGCGCGGATCCCACAGGTCGGTGTAGACCGTGTGGCCTGTGAGCGCTTGGAAGGTGGCGGGCGTAATGAAGCGGGTGGCGGATTCTGTCATCACCACTTCCACCTCGTGTCCGGCCTTGATCAGCTGGCGGGCCAGTTCGGCCGACTTGTAGGCGGCAATGCCGCCGCTGATGCCGAGCAGTATGCGTTTGGCGGTCATCTGTATGCGTTTGAAAGCAGCCGTAAACTGGCCATTTTAGCGGAATTGTCCTTTCGGGTGGTCTTTACGTCGGCGTGTGGATCTAATGTTAATGTCATTGCTTGTTGCTATCTTGTTGGCCTGAAGCCACAAATAATGCTATAGCCAGAGGAAGGATGCGCATGTCTATTGCCGATTGGCCGGAAGCGGAGCGTCCGAGGGAGAAGTTGCTGCGGCAAGGCGCCGCCTCGCTGAATGATTCGGAGCTGTTGGCCATCTTTTTGCGCACCGGCGTCAAGGGTGTCAATGCGGTGGAGCTGGCGCGCTTGTTATTGCAGGAGTTTGGCTCGCTGACGGGCTTGCTCGGCGCCTCGCTGCCGCAGTTCAAGGCCAGGCCGGGCCTGGGGGAGGCCAAGTACGCGCAGCTGATGGCGTGCATGGAGCTGGCGCGGCGGGCCCTGTCTGAGCCGATGCACCTGGGCGACGCGCTGGCCAGCCCGCAGCAGGTGAGGGACTATCTCCGGCTGAGCATAGGCAGGCGCGAGACCGAAACATTTGTTGTGATATTTCTGACGGCACAAAACCGGTTGATAGAGGTCGAAGAACTGTTCAAAGGCACGTTGACGGAAACCCGGGTCTATCCGCGCGAGATTCTGCGGCGGGCTCTGGAGCGGAATGCGGCGGCGCTGATTGTGGCGCACAATCATCCGTCCGGCGTCAGCGAGCCTTCGAGCGCGGATAGAATCTTGACCGATGCTCTCAAGCGGGCTCTGGAGTTGGTCGATATCAGGTTACTGGATCATTTTGTTGTCACCGGCGGGCATGCTGAATCGTTTGCCGAACGTGGTTGGCTGTAGATGCAGGTTTTCGGTGCGATGGCTGTTTGACAGTGACGCCATCGGGTTACGGGGCTTGTGAATCGCAACTGTCTGTTAGACCTTGTTCCCCTCACCGCATCACAAGGAGGTCATCATGAACATCCTGCGTTTGCTGAATGAGTCCGACTACATCCAGGTCAACAATCAATTCGTCAAGCCGGACTTCCATTCGGTGTCGGAGGAATTTTCCGACGATGACGACGTGGTGTTGGAAGCCAATCTGGATGGCCAGGAACTGGTGCTGACGGTGGCGGATCTGACCGATGCCACGCCGCTGGCGGATGGCGGCTTCTGGCTGGAGGGGCTGGGCTATCTGCGTTTCCTGTCCCAGCACAATCTGCATTGAAGCAAGCAATTTTCCATCAAGGCCCGGCCTGTGCCGGGCCGTTTCTTTTGTATTTCTTTTCGTTTGATTTGCCTCAATACCCCGGATTTTGAGTAGTCATACAGTAACCGTGGTTATGTGTATGTTTCATACTGGAGGCGGGTAAAAATGCAAAAGTTCAGGATCGGCATGGTGGGCGTGGGCGAAACCGGCACGCCCTTGCTGAAGCAACTGCTGGATGCGCCATTCGTCGAGATGGTGGGCGTGGCGGATCTGAACCTGCAGTTGCCCGGCGTGTTGTTGGCCAAGGAAAAGGGCGTGCCGGTGACCGATAATTTTATCGAGATTGCCGAGCAGGGCAGCCGGGTCGACATCATCATCGACGTGACGGGCTCGCGCAAGGTGCGCGAGGATCTGCGCCGTTACATGCAGTTTTCCGGCAATGCGCACACGGTCATCGTGCATGAGCGCGTGGCACTGTTGATGCTGTCGCTGGGCGCCGGGCACTGGGTGGAAACCCGGCATGACGAGCTGGCGTATTGAAGTGTTGTAGCTGTGCGGCCGTTCAGCCAAGCTGAGCAGCCGAGTGAGGAGATGCGGGAGGCGAAAGCCTCCCGCTTTTTTTTCATCGCGCATCAAAATGCGGCGAGGCTGCGCGCATCTATTATGCTGAAAGTGTAGGGAAGATGTAGGCAACAGGATAAATGAAATCACCCTCAATCTGTCTGAAAAGGGGTCACGATGAAGCCATCCTTCCGCATCACGTTCTTGCTGGCGCTTGCGGTTCCGGCGGCGCATGCCGCGCTGGGCCAGAAGTTGCAGACGCCTGTCGCAAACCGCTCTTCTCAAGCCATTTTGGCCATGCGTCCGGCTGCCGCAGCAGCGTACTCCGTGCGCCTGGATGTGGATGAGGCCGATCGTCAAATCAAACAATACGCCGCCGCCGACGGCACGGTGTTCGCCGTTGCTTGGCGCGGCAAAAGCCATCCCAACCTGTCTCAGTGGCTGGGAGACTACTTCCCGGCCTTTCAGCGCGCCCAGCGTCAAAATCGCAGCGGCCTCAATGTGATGCGAGGGCAGGTGGGCAGCTTTTTCGTGCATTCCTATGGCCGCATGGGAGCTTTCCAGGGCTTGGCCTACGATGCAGCCTTGTTGCCGGCGGGCGTGACGCCGGATCAGCTGAAATAAGGGGCCGAAGATGAGAACAATGCTCATGGGGCTGGGTTTTGTCGCGGTTTTGTTGTGCGGATGCGGTGGGGGCGGCGGAGGCGCCGGAACGATCTCAAGCGGCAGCGGCGGCAGCAGCGACGACAACAGTGTCGCAATGGTCGTGGATACGGGGCCTAGCGGGGCGACGGGGCAGCTGAATCTGCCGTATGTGACGGTCACGGTGTGCGCGCCCGGCACATCCACCTGTTCCACGATAGATCACGTGCTGGTGGATACCGGCTCCAGCGGGCTGCGGGTGCTGGCATCGGCCCTGGGCGGGACCTTGCAGAACGCTTTGGCCATTGAATCCATCAATGGCCGGCAGGTCATGGAGTGCGCTCAGTTCGCAGACGGCTATACCTGGGGGGCGGTCAGCGCGGCCGACGTCAAAATCGGCGGTAAACTGGCCAGTGCGCTGCCGATGCAGGTGGTGGCGGACGCTTCGCTTCCCTATGCCGTGCCTGCCGCCTGCAGCGGATCGGGCAGCAATGAAGGCAATCTGTCCGGTTTGGGCGCCAAGGGCATCCTGGGCGTCGGCCTGGATCGGCAGGATTGCGGCAGTATCTGCGCCAATGTCAGCAGCAACGGCTTCTACTATCTGTGCAGCGGCCAGAGTTGCCTGCCTGGCGTGGTGCCTGTCGCGCAGCAGGTCAGCAACCCGGTGGCGTCGTTTTCCGGAGACAATAATGGCGTGATGCTGCAGCTGCCCAGCGTGGATGCTTATGGCGCGGCGTCGGTCCAGGGCACGCTGACTTTCGGCATCGGCACGCAGTCCAATAACGCGCTCCCCGCGGCGGCCAAGGCCTATCCCGTGTCCAGCGACGGTTACACGATCACGACGACGTACAAGGGACAAACCTATCCCAGTTTCCTGGATAGCGGTTCGAACCTGCTGTATTTCGACGACGGCGCCATCACCACCTGCACCTTGTATGGGGCGTCCTGGTATTGCCCAGCCCTGGCAAATGGTCAAACCCTGAATTTGAGCGCGCAGTTGTCGGCCAGCAATGGCAGCAGCAGCGTGATCAACTTCAGCCTGATCAATGCGACGGTGCTCACTACCAATAGCTACGCAGCCTTTCCCAGCATAGGCGCGCCGATGGGAAGCAGCTTTGGGGGATATTTTGATTGGGGTTTGCCGTTTTTCTATGGCCGTAGCGTGTTTATCGGCCTGGAAGGGGCTTCCAATCCCTTGGGCAGCGGCGCCATGTATATTTTCTGACGGGAAGGATCTTGCGGCGCAGCAAGCACTAATCTATAAAGTGATAGTCATCACGATGACATCTCCTCTGTCTTGATGCTTGAGGATAGGCAAACTGGCCCGGCGCAATTCGCCCGGGCCTTTTTTTATATCGTCAGCGCTAAAAATCAGTTACCAAAATATTGGTTTCATGCTACGTTTTTATGTCATTTATATTTTTGGAATGGACGTGAACGCAGCCAAGAAAATGCGACTGTTGCTGGAACGCAATGAGTCGCCGGAACAGCTTGATGTGTTGATCGAGTTGTTGGTGAACCTGCAGCTGGGACGCCCGTTTGATCTCAGGAGCCTGGCCACGCTGGATGCGGAGTATTTCGAAATTGGCCTCGATCTGGTGCGCGACTGGCGCTATGGCTATCACATCTGTGCGCGCAGCAAGCTGTTCGAGGACGTTCTGGCTAGGGATCGCAGCTTGCAAACCCGGCTGTGTCACCTTGGCGTGGTCGCGACCCATTGAGCGCGGCTGCTAGAATGGCGTCTTTGTCCAGAAAGACGATGACATGCTGGTGGATGTGGAGTTGGCCAAGTCTTATCGCTTGTTGAATCATGGCCCGACGGTGCTGGTGAGCAGCGCCGCGGAGGGGCGGCAAAACGTGATGGCGGCGGCCTGGGCGATGCCGCTGGACTTCGATCCGCCCAAGGTGCTGGTGGTGATAGACAAGTCCACTTATAGCCGCGAGCTGATCGAAGCCAGCGGCGAATTCATTCTCAATGTGCCGTGCCGCGCCCAGGCGGCGCAAGTCGTGCAAGTCGGCAGCGAAAGCGGCCGCGGCGCAGACAAGTTCGCCGCCAGCGGATTGGAGCCGCTGCCGGCGCGGATAGTCGCCGCGCCTCGCGTCGCCGGCTGCATCGGCTATCTGGAGTGCAGAGTGGTGCCGGAGCCGCATAATCAGCAGCGCTACGATTTGTTCATCGGCGAAGTTGTCGCGGCCCAGGCGGACGACGCGGTGTTCCGCGCCGGCCACTGGCATTTTGAAGACGCGGATCCGGCCAGGCGCAGCCTGCATTACATCGCCGGCGGCCATTTCTTCGCCACCGGAGAGGCGTTCAGCGTCGCTTGAGCGCGCGTGCCGATCATAAAAAATCTATGGTCAGCCTGACCTTTGCAAGAACAGCGTGCTGATGAATCATGACGGGGTAGGCTTGCTCTAATCTATCCGGATTCTTGATGGGCACAATAGAGCCCGATCCATGATGTGAGCCGCTCCTGCAAGTCCCTAAAAAGCCCTCAGTCTGTCATGACTGTTTTTACGATCGGGGTATCCTGCAGGCCGTGGGCCGGTTGTCGTCATCAGTATCTGTCTTGGCAAAAGCAGGCTTCTACTCGCCGCCGGGTTTACCCGGCGGTTTGCATTTCAGTCAGTGCGCGGGCCTGGGGACGGTACTCGCCGCCTTTGGCGAGTAGCGCCCACACGACCCGTGCCAGTTTGTTGGCCAGTGCGCAGGCCACGATATTCGAGTGGCGACGCTGCATCAGCGCCACCGTCCACGCTGCCATCGCACTCTTCCAGCGCGGCGCGTTCTGCATGATCACCCGTGCGCATTGCACCAGCAGGCGACGCAGGCTCTTGTCACCGCGTTTGCTGATGCCCAGCAGCTTGGACTTCCCGCCTGTCGAGTATTGTCGCGGGACCAGACCCAGCGATGCCGCAAAGTCACGGGCATTGCCATAGCCCTTGGCATTGCCGGCGTCCGCCGACAACTGGCTGGCGGTGATCGCACCGATGCCGGGAATGGTCATCAACCGCCGGGCGACATCGTCCTGTCGGGCTTCTGTGGCAATCTCGTGATCCAGCTCGTCGATCTCGGTCTTGAGCAGACGGTAGTGATCCAGCTGGCGTTGCAGGATCTGCCGGGCCTTGACGGGCAAGCCGTTGGTCTCGTCCATCAGCAGCATCGGCAGCTGCGTGATCCCCCGCACCCCGACAGGAAGCGCGATGCCGAACTCCAGCAGCAGCGCATGGATCTGGTTGTTGGTCTGTATTCGTTCGGCAATGCGAGATTCCCGCAGGCGATGCAGTGCCGACAAGGCTTGCTGTTCGGCACTCTTGGCGGCAACGTAGCGCATGGTCGGGCGCGTAGCCGCCTCGCAGATGGCCTGGGCATCGATGAAATCGTTCTTGTTGCCGAAGACAAACGGGCGGATGTACTGCGGTGCGATCAGTTGTACGGTATGACCGAAGCCCGTCAGCTTGCGTGCCAGCCAGTGCGCGCCGCAGCAGGCCTCCATCACGATGCGGCAGGGAGGCTGTTTCGCGAGAAATTCGATGAGACTGTTGCGATTGAACTGCTTCTTGAGGACCGGGTTGCCGCGCGGGTCGTGCCCGATCAGATGAAAGCTGTGCTTGCCGATATCCAGACCGATGAGTGTGACGGTTGCCATGATGCTCTCCCCGAAGAAGAAGAAATGCCTCAGCAGGTTTGACGCCTGCTGAGGCATTTAGGTCAGGCTGACCATCACATTAAGCCCGTCGATAAGACGGGCTTTCGCTTTGCGGCAACCGCTTATTGCCAGTCCACCAGCGCGTACAGCTTCTTGCCGCGCTTGAGCAGCGAATACTGGCCGAACAGGCGTTGGTCGTCGCCGATGGCGTGTTCCAGGCTGTCCACCTTGATGCCGTTGACGCTGACCGCGCCGCTCTGGATGAAGGTGCGCGCCTCGCTCTTGGACTTGGCCAGGCCGCCGGCTGCCAGCGCGTCGATCAGGCCGTTGGCGCGCTTGTCCAGCTGGATGGTGGGCAGGCCGTCCTGCGCCAGCTGGGCGAAGTCGTCGGCGGTCAGGCTGGACAGGTCGTTGCTGAACAGACTGTGGGTGATGCGCTGCGCCGCTTCCAGCGCGGCTTTGCCGTGCACCAGCTCGGTGACTTGCTCGGCCAGGATGCGCTGGCCTTCCGGCTTGCCTTCGCGGGTCTTGTCTGCTTCTTCGATGGTGGCGATCTCGTCCACCGACAGGAAGCTGAAGTAGCGCAGGAACTTGTACACGTCGGCATCGGCGGTGGACAGCCAGAACTGGTAGAAGGCGTAGGGCGAGGTCTTTTTTGCGTCCAGCCAGATGGTGCCGGACTCGGTCTTGCCGAACTTGGTGCCGTCGGCCTTGGTCACCAGCGGCATGGTCAGGCCGTAAACCTGGGTCTGGTTCAGGCGGCGGGTCAGGTCGGTGCCGGCGGTGATGTTGCCCCATTGGTCGGAGCCGCCGATCTGCAGCTTGCAGCCCAGGCGGGTGTTCAGTTCAGCGAAGTCATAGCCTTGCAGCAGGCTGTAGGAGAACTCGGTGTAGGAGATGCCCTGGTCTTCGCGGGCGATGCGCTGCTGCACCGCTTCCTTCTTGATCATGGCGTTGACCGAGAAGTGCTTGCCGATGTCGCGCAGGAACTCAAGCGCGTTCATTTTGCCGAACCAGTCGTAATTGTTGGCCATCAGCGCGGCATTGTCGCCGTCGAAGGACAGGAAGGGCTCCACCTGCTTGCGGATTTTCTCCACCCAGCTTTCGATGACGTCAGGGGTGTTCAGCTTGCGCTCGGTGGCCTTGAAGCTGGGGTCGCCTATCATGCCGGTGGCGCCGCCGACCAGGGCCACCGGGCGATGGCCGGCCTGCTGGAAGCGTTTCAGCATCAGAATAGGCACCAGGCTGCCGATGTGCAGGCTGTCCGCGGTCGGGTCGAAGCCGCAATAAAGCGTAACCGTTTCCTTGTTCAGCAGTTCTTGCAGCGCGGCCATATCGGTGGTTTGCGCGATGAGGCCACGGGCCTCCAGATCCTGAAGAAGGGCGGTTTGCGACATTTGACTGAGTCTCCAACACGGTGTTGCGCGGCCTGGCGGCCGCCGGAAAAAAACGGCTCCAGCGGGAGCGCGCGGCATCCGGCTGGAGTGGGAAAACTTATCTTAACCGAAATTGCCGCAAAATGGCGGCGTATCGTCCGTTTTATTCGGCGGAGCCGGCGGTGTTACGGCAAAATGGACGCTTGGCAAATCAGGAAAGGGAAGGCGATGACGCAGCAGGTCAAGATATGGGATGCGCCGACGCGCTTGTTTCACTGGAGTCTGGTTGCTTTGTTTGGCGCCATGTGGTTCTGCGCCGAACAGGGCGGCGAATGGCTGCAATATCATATCTATTGCGGCGTGGCGCTGGCTTCGTTGCTGGTGTTCCGGCTGATCTGGGGCATGGTGGGCAGTCAGACCGCGCGTTTTGCCAGCTTCGTGCGCGGACCGCGGACCATTTTGCGCTACCTGAGGGGTGAGCTGCCGGAAGGCGAGGCGCCGGGGCATAATCCGCTGGGAGGCTGGATGGTGGTGGTGATGTTGCTGGCGCTGGCGGCCCAGGTGCTGACGGGCCTGTTCGCCGCGGACGTGGACAGCTACCTGTATGACGGCCCGCTGGCCAAGCATATCGACAGCGGGCTGGCTGAATCCGTCACCGGCGCGCACAAGTTGCTGTTTAATGGTTTGCTGGGCTTGGTGGCGCTGCATGTGACCGCGATCATCCTGTATCGCGTGGTGAAGAAACAGAATCTGGTGGGGCCGATGCTGACCGGCTACAAGAGGATGACGGGTGAAAAGCCGCGGCTGCATTTCGCGCATGGCGCGCTGGCGTTGGCGGCTTTGCTGTTGTCGGCGGGCGGCCTGTATTTCACGCTGCTGCGTTGAGCGCCGCTCTCGCAAAGCTCAAAGCCGGCATGACGCCGGCTTTTTCGTTTTCATCGCGCGTGGCGTTTATCTTTCCGGCCCGCGGAAGGCGTCGTGACAGGTTTTGCAGTTTTGCGCGACCTGGCCGTAGGCCTTCTTGATCGAAGCCAGATCGCCGCTCTTGGCCACTTCGGCCAGATTGTCGACTGACTTCAGGAAGCCGTCGCGGTCGGCCTGGAACTTGGCCGGCTGGCTCCAGATTTCTGGCTTGGCGCGGCTCTTGTCGCTGATGCTGCCTGCCGGGAAGTGTTTGAACGGTTCGGCGGCCAACGTCTTCAGCGCCTCTGCTTGCTGTTCGAACTGCGCCTTGTTGTAGGGCGCGCGGCCGCGCACGGTCATGCCCATCGGCTCGAACGATTGCAGCAGCATTTTCTTGAATGCCTTGGTGCGAATCTCTGCCGGCGCGTCATCGGCGTGGGCGGCGGGGATGGCGATGGCTGCCAGCAGCAGCGCGGTCAGTATCTTGTTCATGTCGGCCTGGTTAGAACGGTGGGAGAAGGGCGGCGCGGGCCGCCCGCTGGTCATGACATGGCGGCAAGCCGCCTCAATCTTTGCGGAAATCCTTGTGACAGGCCTTGCAGGTCTGCTGCGTCGCGCCGAACTGCGCCTTGATCGCCGCCAGATCGCCGCTCAGCGCCACCTGCTTGAGCTTGGCGGTGGCGGCCTTGTGCTTGTCTATGGCTTGTTGCCAGTCTGTTGGCCGGCTCCAGATCTCGGGGCGAGCATCGGTCTTGCCTGCGTTGCTGCCGGCCGGGAAGTATTGCCAGGGCTGCTGGGACAGTTGTTCCAACTGGCCGGCCAGCTTGGCGAACTCGTCCTTGTTATACGGCGCGTCGCCCTTGACGACCTTGCCCATGGCGCCAACCACGGTCTTGTATTGCTTGAATACTTCCTTGCGTTGGCCAATCGGGTCTGCAGCCAGAGCCTGGCCCGCGAGCAGCAAAGCCAGCGAAGCCATCAACATCTTTTTCATCGAAACCCCCTGTCTATGGCATGGAAAACAACGTGGCAGCCTATCACAGGGTTGACAGGGCCAAAACCCATAAAATGTAAAGGGTTGGCATGTCGGATGTTATAAAGTAACATTTGTCGGATCGAGACTGCATGCAAGCCAAGCGAATGGACCGATCCACCTATCTCGCCGCCGCCGAGCGCCATTGCGCGGCGCGCGGCAGCAAACTCACCGATTTGCGCCGCCAAGTGCTGGAGCTGGTGCTGAACCATCGCGGCGTGGTCAAGGCCTACCAAGTGCTGGCGGATCTGCAGCAGCAGCGCGGCAGCGCCGCGCCGCCCACCGTCTACCGCGCGCTGGATTTCCTAGTGGAGCACGGCCTGTTGCATAAGGTGGACGCGCTCAATGGCTTCATCGTCTGCGATCACTTCGATTGCCAGCATGAAAGCCTGATCCTGGTGTGCGAGCAATGCGGCCGCGTCAACGAAGTGGACGCCGCCGACGGGCTGGCCAGCCTGCGCGAAATGGCGCAGGCGGCCGGTTTCGCCCTCAGCCCGCAAAATCTGGTGCTGGCCGGCCGCTGCCAGTCCTGCGCCGTCTGAATTTCTGAAATCCGCCATGAAAAAAACCAAAGTCAATCTGTTTACCGGCTTTCTGGGCGTGGGCAAGACCACCGCGCTGCGCCACCTGATCGCCAATCGCCCGCAACATGAGAAGTGGGCGGTGATCGTCAATGAATTCGGCGAAGTGGGCATAGACGGCGCCGCGCTGCTCAACGACGAGCTGGCCGTGGCCGAGATCGCCGGCGGCTGCCTGTGCTGCGTGGCCGGCCCGCAAATGACCGCCACGGTGGCCACGCTGCTGCGCCGCGAAAAGCCGGACCGCCTGCTGATCGAAGCCAGCGGCCTGGCCCATGCCGCCGGCGTCATCGACGAACTGCGCGCCAAGCCGCTGGGCGAGGCGCTGGAGGTGGCCGCCGTGCTGACCCTGGTGGACCCGCGCCAGTTCATCCAGCCCGATTACCATCGCCAGCCGCTGTACCGCGACCAGATTTCCATCGCCGACGTGCTGGTGGCCAACAAGATGGACACCGCCGACATCCCGACCATGGAAGCCTTCCGCGCGCAGGCGGCGGCGCTGTTTCCGCCCAAATCGCTGGTCGGCGAGGTGCGCGACGGCCAATTGGACGTGTCCTGGCTGGACGCCGAGCTGGCGGCCAAGCCGCGCTACCGGCCGGCGGTGCTGCCCGATAACGCCAGCCAATGGCAGGCGGCCGGCTGGACCTTCGATCCGGAACGGAATTTCGATGGCGAGCGGCTGACCCGTTTCTTCGACGACTTGCCCAAGAAAGTGCCGGGCTTGGTGCGCGCCAAGGGCGTGTTCCGCGTGCTGGACAGCTGGGTGTGGCTGAACTGGGCGGCCGGACAGTGGGGCGCCGCGCAGGTGTCGTGGCGGCGCGACAGCCGCTTCGAGCTGATCGCGCCGGCGTTTGAGGCCGAGCAGGTGGAAGCCTGGCTGAAGGAGTGTCTGGAATGAGTCAAACGCATTCTCACGGCCATGATCATGCGCATACCGGCCATCAGCACCTCACGGCATCCAATCTGCGCCCGCCGCTGAGCCTGCTGTCGATGTCGGCCGGCCAGCGCGTGCTGCTGACGCTGCTGCCCTTGGCCGGGCTGTGGCTCCTGGTGTGGTGGGCTTTGCAGGAGTTGGCATGAGCATAGTGTTGAACAACCTGACGGTATCCTACCAGCGCCACCCGGCGGTGCACCACATCAGCGGCCGCTTCGCCGAAGGCGACGCCACCGCGATTTGCGGGCCGAACGGCGCCGGCAAAAGCACGCTGTTGAAGGCGATGATAGGCGCGCTGACGCCCGATTCCGGCAATGTGGACCTGAACGGCTACCGCCGCGCCGACATCGCCTATCTGCCGCAGCAGGCCGAAATAGACCGCAGCATGCCAGTCAGCGTGCTGGAGCTGGTCGGCACCGGCCTGTGGCACAAGAGCGGCCCGTTCGGACGGGTGGGGCGCGACGGCATGGCGCGCGCCATCGACGCGCTGGAGCAGGTGGGGCTGGCCGATTTCGCCTTGCGTCCCATCGCCGCGCTGTCCAGCGGCCAGTTCCAGCGCGTGCTGTTCGCCCGCATCCTGGTGCAGGACGCCAAGGTGATTCTGCTGGACGAGCCTTTCAACGCGGTGGACGCCAAAACCACCGAGGATTTGCTGAAGCTGGTGGCGCGCTGGCGCGAGGAAAAGCGCACGGTCATCGCTGTGCTGCACGACGCGCTGCAAGTGAGAGCGCATTTCCCGCATACGCTGCTGATGGCGCGCGAGGTGATCGCCTGGGGCGACAGCACCATGGTATTGACCGAAGACAATCTGCGGCGCGCGGTGGAAACCGCCGCCCACTGGCAGGCCCAGGCGCCGGTTTGCGGCCTGGATGGAGCAAGCGCCTGATGCAACACTTGTACGATTTGCTGGTTTCTCCCTTTGTCGAATTCGCCTTCATGCGCCGCGCTTTGGCCGGCTGCCTGGCCCTGGCGCTGGGCTCCGGCCCGATCGGCCTGTTCTTGGTGATGCGGCGCATGAGCCTGATGGGCGACGCGATGAGCCACGCGGTGCTGCCTGGCGCGGCGGTCGGCTTCATGTTCGCCGGTCTCAGCCTGCCGGCCATGAGCCTGGGCGGCTTTGTCGCCGGCGTGCTGGTGGCCTTGCTGGCCGGGCTGGCCACGCGCTTCACCAGCATCAAGGAGGACGCCAGCTTCGCCGCCTTTTATCTGCTTTCGCTGTCGTTGGGCGTGCTGTTGGTGTCCAAGGGCGGCAGCAATGTCGACTTGATGCACATCCTGTTTGGCTCAGTGCTGGCGGTGGACGACGCGGCGCTGTATCTGGTGGCGGGCGTGGCCACGGTGACGCTGCTGACCTTGGCCATCATCTACCGGCCGCTGCTGCTGGAGAGCCTGGACCCGGTCTACCTGCGCGCGGTGGGCGCGCGCGGCGCCTGGTGGCATCTGTTGTTCCTGATGCTGGTGGTGCTGAATCTGGTGGCGGGCTTCCAGTCCCTGGGCACCTTGATGGCGGTGGGCTTGATGATGCTGCCAGCCATCACCTCGCGGCTATGGACCGAGCGCATCGAAATCATGCTGGCGCTGGCCATCGGCATCGCCTTCTTCAGCGGCCTGGGCGGGCTGTTGCTGTCCTATCACTTTGAGCTGCCGTCCGGCCCGGCCATCATCCTGCTGGCAGGCCTAGTCTACCTCTTGTCCTTGCTGTTCGCCCCGGTGGGCGGCGCCTTGCCGCGCTACATCCGCGCGCGGCATCTCGAATCTTGAACCGAAGGAGAAGCCTCATGAAGAAGACTCTAGCCGCATTATTGCTGCTGGGCATGCCGGCCTTGGCGCTGGCCAAGCTGCCGGTGGTGGCCAGTTTCAGCATCATCGCCGACATGACTCGCCAGATAGGCGGCGACCGCGTCGAAGTGGTATCGCTGGTCGGCCCGGACCAGGACGCGCATGTGTTCCAGCCGTCGCCAGCCGACATCAAGAAAGTGTCGTCGGCCAAGGTTTTGGTGGTGAACGGCCTGGGCCTGGAGGGCTGGATGTCGCGTCTGGGCAAGGCGGCCAACTTCCGCGGCGTGACCGTGGTGGCCTCCAAGGGCATCCAGACCCGGCAGGCGCCGGAAGAGGAGCACGCCGAAGGCGAGCACGATCACAGCCATGGCGAGGTCGATCCGCATGCCTGGCATGATCCGGCGCGGGTGCAGACCTATATCAAGAACATCAGCGCCGGCCTGATTCAGGCCGATCCGGCCGGCAAGGCCGAATACCAACGCCGCGCCGCCGATTATGCCGCCAAGGTGAAGGCGCTGGACGACTGGGCCAAGCAGCAGTTCGCCTCCGTGCCGGCCGCCAAGCGCAAGATGCTGACTTCGCACGACGCCTTTGGCTATTTGGGCGAGCATTACCAGCTGCAGGTGCTGGCGGTGCAGGGCGTCAGCACCGACTCGGAGGCCTCGGCCAAGGGCGTGGCGCAATTGACGCGCCAGGTGCGCAAGGAGGGCGTGAGGGCCGTGTTCATGGAGAACATGACCGACGCGCGGCTGTTGAAGCAATTGTCGGCCGAGGCCAAGGTGACGATAGGCGGCAAGCTGTACGCCGACGCCTTGTCCGGCCCCAATGGCCCGGCGGCCGGCTATCTGCAGCTGATGCGCTACAACGTCGAAACCATCATGAAATCATTCCGCTGACAATCTGCGCCAGCCGCCAGGCGCCGATGCCCGCCACGCCCAGTCCGGCCAGTAGCCGCACTGGGCGTTGTTGCATCCAGCGCCGCAGGCCGTCGGCGAACACGCCCATCAACAGCAGATTGGGCAAGGTGCCCAGGCCGAAGGCCAGCATCAGCCCTGCGCCATGCCAGGCGGAGCCGCTGGCCAGCGCGGAGAGCGAGGCGCTGTAGACCAGACCGCAGGGCAGCCAGCCCCACACCGCGCCGACGGCAACGGCGCCGCCGGCCGAGCGCACCGGCAGCAGGCGGCCCACCAGCGGCTGCAGCCGCCGCCAGACCGGTTGCCCCAATTTTTCCAGCGCCACGACGGCCTGCGCGAAGCCGGCCAGATAGAGCCCCATGGCCACCAGCATCAGGTTGGCCAGTGCCATCAGCGCGATTTGGTAGGGGTGGGACGAGGCCAGGCTGAGTCCGGCGGAGGCGAGGCCGCCCAGCAGGGCGCCGATTGCGGCATAGCTGGCGATGCGGCCCAGATTGTAGCCGGCCAGCACGCGCCAGCGCGCCGCGCCGGCAGGGTGGTTCAAGGTCAGCGCGGCGACGATGCCGCCGCACATGCCCACGCAGTGGCCGCCGCCCAGCAAGCCCGCCGCCAGCAGAATCCAGAAGTTGCTCTCTAACATGCCGCAAATCGCCGATGAAAGCTCTATGTTAACAGAGCGGCATGACGATGATGCAGGAGGACGGGAATCGGCTTGACGTGAGGGTGGGAAGAACGGCCGAGGATTCTTTTTGGCATTGTCGAAACGAACATTCTACAAAAAAGGTTGGATATAATTGTTTCGCCTACTGGCCAAAAGGACAGTTTGCACAGAAAATGTCAGGTTTGACGAAACATGGGAGGCGATGGCGCCGCCGAGCGACACGCACCTCCAGCACAGCCCCGGATCGTCATTGGGAGCGGCCAAGCGCCTAGCGATGGTCGAGATGTCCCGGGCTGCTAAACAAAAGGAAACGGGGATACAGTGAGGAACACAATATGGCCAGGTATCTGACACTTGAACGGCTGGGCAAATCGGCCATCATTACGCTTTCCAACCTACCTGCCAATCTGCTGACGACCGAGGGTCTGAATGAGTTGGCCGCGACGCTGCAGGCCTTGAACGCTGACGATGACGTGCGTTCCGTGGTGATTACCGGCGCCGGCGACGCTTTTTTCTCCGCTGGCGCGGATTTGAAGCAGTTTGCCTCGGGTGACAAGGCCGAGGCGGATACGCTGCTGCAAGCCTTCGCCAATGCGCTGCACGCCATCCGCGGCTATCGCGGCGTCACCGTGGCGGCGGTCAACGGTTTTGCGCTGGGCGGCGGCCTGGAGTGCGCGCTGGTGTGCGACTACATCGTCGCCGAACGCGGCGCCAAGCTGGGGCTGCCGGAAGCCAAGGTCGGCATCATCCCGGCCGCAGGCGGCACCAAGACCCTGGCCGACAAAGTGGGCGTGTCCTGGGCCAAGCGCATCATCTTGGGCGGCGAACTGGTCTCGGCCGAGCAGGCGCTGAAGATAGGCCTGATCGAAGAAGTGGTGGATCAGGGCTTCGCCAAGATCGTAGCCGTCAGTCTGGCCAACAAGGTGGCCAGCCAGGCGCCGGCCTCGGTGGCCGCTGCGCGACAGCTGATCGAGGACAGCCCCAACCTGACCTTGGACGAGCACCTGAAGCGCGAGCGCGCCGCCACCCTGGGCCTGGTGGGGTCCGACGAGCAGCTGGAGGGCGTGGCAGCCTTCCTGGCCAAGCGCGCGCCCAGCTGGATGCAAGAGGACGACGATTGATGCGATCCGCCGTGGATGCGTCATGACCTGACCGCCTGAACGCGCATGTCGCGTCAGGCGGTTTGTTTTTGAGCCTGCGGCAGTCCCTGTGCTAGCCTGAACGGCATTGGCATAATCCGTCCGCGCGGCATGCCTTTGCCAGCGCGGATGCTAAAACAAGCAGGGGAAAGCATGGAAATCTATCAGTTGCGGACCTTTGTCACCGTGGCGCAGCAAGGCCACCTGACGCAAGCGGCCGAACTGTTGCACTTGTCGCAACCGGCGGTAACCGCGCAGATCAAGGCGCTGGAGGAAGAAGTGGGCATGCCCTTGTTCGAGCGCAGCGCGGGCGGCGTCAGCCTGACTCAGGCGGGGCAGGAGCTGTTGCCGCAGGCCCAAGGGGTGTTGGCCGCCGCGCGCGACATCATCCATCATGCGCGGCAGCTCAAGGGGCAACTGGCGGGCCAGGCTCGCATCGGGGTGACCTTGATGCCGGAGATCCTGAAGCTGGGGCCGTGGGTGGCGGCGCTGGTGGGCAAGTATCCCTTGCTGGAGGTTCAGCTCAAGCACGGCGTATCGGTGGATGTGCTGAATCTGGTGCGCAAGAAGGAACTGGATGCCGGTTTCTATCTGGGCAAGAACCCGTATATGAATGTCAGCACCGTGCCCTTGCAGACGCAGACTTTCCGCGTGGCTTTGCCAGCGGCCTGGGCCGGGCAATTGTCCGGCGGCCGGCTGAAGGAGCTGGGCAAATTGCCCTGGGTGGGCATTTCGCAGTTTTCCAGCCTGTCCAAGATTACCGCCGAGCTATGGCGCGAGCTGAACATTTCCCCCAAGAAAGTCGCGGAGAGCGACCATCTGTCGGTCATCCTGGAACTGGCGGCGGCGGGCGTGGGCGCGGCGCTGGTGCGCGAGGAAGACGCGCTGGCCTGGCAAGACAGCGGCCGCGTCTGGCTGGTGCCGGAACTGCGCAAGACTGCGGACCTGCAATTCGTCTACCCGGCGGACCGGGAAGGCGATCCGGTGCTGGAGGCGCTGCTGCGGGAGTTGCGGGCAGTCTGGGGGCTGTCCAACGCGCAAGCTTTGGCCTGAATGAGCGAGGAGAGAGCATGGTCAGCTGGTGGATGAGCGCGGTGGAAAGCTACTGCGGCGCGATGGAAAGAGGGCAGCGGCGTTGGCTGGAGGCGCAGGAAGATGCCTGTTGCAACTGGCTGTCTCCTGGTTTTTCCTTGACGCGGCCGGAAATGGAGCGACGCTTCGATGGCGGCCTGATGGCGGGCGCCGCGCTGTGGCAGGCTCAGGCCGACACCCAGCGCGAGCTGATGCTGGCGGCGGAACGCTTGTGGGTGGAGATGGCGCGCAGCCTGCAGCGCCAGCTGCCTGAGGGCGACGCGGCGCCCATCGCCGCGATGCGCCAGGCGCTGGAGCTGGGCTGTGCCTCCGGCGCGGCGCTGTCCACGGCCTCGCGCCAGGCCGGACACTTCGCCGCCACCCGTTTCTCCGCCACGCCCTTGAAGGCGGCGCGCGATATGCGCAAGGCTTTGACGCAACGTTGAGGGAGCCGCCGCGCAAATCGCGTGATATGCTTTTTGCATTGCGGCGCTAGGCGCCGTTTCGCGGAGCGTTCGATGCGGATTTACGGCAGCTGCCACTGCGGCAATATCGCTTTTGATCTGGACTGGCCTGATGCGCAGGCCATTCCCGCCCGCCGCTGCGGCTGTTCCTTCTGCCGCAAGCACGGCGGCGTGTGGACCGCGTCCCCTGCGGCTAGCCTCACGGTGGCCTTGCGCGATCCGCAGCGAGTCTCGCATTACCGCTTCGGCACCGCTACCGCCGATTTCCATATCTGTTCCGACTGCGGCATCGCGCCGCTGGCTGTCTGCGAGATGGACGGCCGGCCGCATGCCGTGGTCAGCGTCAATGCTTTCGATACTCCGGATCTGCCTATCTCCGAGGCGGTGGTGGTTTCGTTCGATGGCGAGAGCGAGGCCGACAGGCTGGCGCGCCGCGCGCGCAATTGGATTGCCAATGTCCGCTTCGTCTGAGTGCCAACCGGCGATTCGCCTGGAAACCATCCCGTTTGCCGCGCTGATCGCTTTGGCGGAGGGCATGCCGCCCGTCGGCTTGAATGGACGCTGTTTGGAAGGCGCGCTGCCGCCGCCTGAGGTGGCGCGGCGGGCCTGGCGTCTGTTGTCGGAAGGCAGGGAGGAACGCTGGTGCCTGCCGTACGCGATGCGGGACGCGGATGGCGTCATCGTGGGCGCTTGCGGTTTCAAGGGCGAACCCTGCCTGGGCTTGGTGGAGATAGGCTACGCGGTCGCGCCTGAGCGGCGCGGCGCGGGCATCGCCACGGTCGCCGTGCGCTTATTGCTGGAGCGGGCGCTGGCCGGCGGCGCGCGACAGGTGCTGGCCCAGATCAATCCGGACAATGCGCCGTCGTCGCGGCTGGCGGCCAGGCTGGGTTTCATGCGCGGCGAGGTGTTGGTGGACGATGAGGGCGAGCCGCTGGCGCAGTGGCTGTGGCCGGGCGAGCGGGGCTGATTGAACGAGCCAATGCCGTTTGAAACGTAGGGCGGGCAAGTCTTGATTTGCCCGCGCGGCCATTGTCTAGGCGTCCGCCTGGGCATGCCTGGGACGTGCCCCCTACGGGTCTGAATGCGTTCCGCGCCGGGCCTTTCGGCGACGGCGCATGCGGCCCGCGCCAGTGAAAACGCGGCGCCTGGGCGCCGCGTTTTGCATTGATACCCCCAATGGCCTCAGCCCAAGGCTGGCTTTTTCAGCACTCTCAGCATCAGCGCAGTGACTGCGGTGCCGGCTGCCAGGGCGATCAGATAGCTGCCCAGGTGTTCCACCGCGTTGGGGATGGGCAGCACGAACACGCCGCCGTGCGGCACTTTCAGCTCCACGCCCATGGTCATCGAGATGGCGCCGGCCAGGGCGGAGCCGGCCATCAGCGCCGGGATCACCCGCAGCGGATCGCGGGCGGCGAACGGTATCGCGCCCTCGCTGATGAAGGCCAGGCCCAGCACGCCGGCGGCCTTGCCGGCTTCTTGCTCGTCCAGGGTGAAGCGGTCGCGGAACAGGCGGGTGGCCAGCGCCAGCCCCAGCGGCGGCGTCATGCCGGCCGCCATCACCGCCGCCATCGGGGTGTAGACCTGGCTGGCGATCAGGCCAGTGGCGAAGGCGTAGGCCGCCTTGTTGACCGGGCCGCCCATGTCGAAGGCCATCATCGCGCCCAACAGCGCGCCCAGCGCCAGGGCGCTGCTGCCCTGCATGCCTTTCAGCGCCTCGGTCAGCGCCGCCAGCGCGGCGGCCACCGGCTGGCCCACCACGTAGATCATCAAGAGGCCCACCAGCAGGGAGCCCAGCACCGGCAGGATCAGCACCGGCTTCAGCCCGTTCAGGTGCTGGCCCAGCTGGATGCGGCGGTTCAGCTCGCGCGTGGCGTAGCCGGCGATGAAGCCGGCGACGATGCCGCCCAGAAAGCCCGATCCCAAGCTGGCGGCCAGCATGCCGCCCACCATGCCGGGGGCGATGCCGGGGCGGTCGGCGATGGAGTAGGCGATGTAGCCGGCCAGTATCGGCACCATCAGCGCAAAGGCGGATTTGGCGCCGATCTGGAACAGCGACCAGGCCAGCGTGCCCTTGTGCGCGTCGTCGAAAGCGTAGATGCCGCCCAGGGCGAAGGCCAGCGCGATCAGGATGCCGCCGGCGGTGACGAAGGGCAGCATGAAGGAGACGCCGGTCATCAGGTGGCGGTAGGGGCCGTCCTTGGCCTTGTCCGGCTTGGCTGCCGCAGCGGCGGGCGCGTGGTCGGCGGCCCAGGGCTGCGCCTCGGCCTGGGCGCGGCGGATCAGGCCCTGGCCGTCGGCGATGGCGGCCTTGGTGCCGGCCTTGAACAGCGGCTTGCCGGCGAAACGGTCCAGCTGCACCTGGGTGTCGGCGGCGATGATGACCAGATCGGCGGCGGCGATGTCAGCGGCGCTCAGCGCGTTTTGCGCGCCCACCGATCCCTGAGTCTCCACCTTGATGGCGTAGCCCAGCGCCTTGGCGGCCTGGGTCAGCCCCTCGGCCGCCATGAAAGTGTGGGCGATGCCGGTGGGGCAGCCGGTGATGGCGACGATGCTGAGCGCGTGCTCGCCGGCCGCAGAGCCGTCCAGCTGCGCGGCCGGATCGGCCAATACCTGGTCCAGCGTGACGCGGCGCGCCGGCAGCCGGCCAACGCGGCCATCGTCCGGGTTGTCCACCAGCAAGACCTGGCGCGCGCCGGCTAGCTGCGCGGCAGCGAGGGCCGGCTGGCCGTCGATTTCAATGGCGATATCCTGCTGTTGCCGCGCGGCGGCCTGGCGCAGCGCCTCGGCGGCGAGCCGGGCCTGGGTGCTGCGCTCGCCGGAGCGGATGATGGCGACAATGCTCATGTGTTTCCCCTGTCTGGAAAGTGGCGCGCGTATCAGTGGGCGGCCAGGGTTTGCAGGCTGACGGCGGCGGCCAGTTCGCGGATTTGCGGCGGCGGCGGCAGGTGCGGGCCGATGCGCTGCAGCTTGGCGGCGGCGAAGGCGACCGCCAGCCGCAGGCTGGCGGGCGCGTCCAGTTCTTGGCTGCGGGCGGCGGCTAGCCCCGCCACCAGCGCGTCGCCGGCGCCCACGGTGCTGAGCGGCCGTTGCGGCGGCAGGCTGGCCAGCAGCGCCGCGTCGCCGTCCACCAGCAAGGCGCCTTGCTCGCCCAGGGATGCCACGACGCGGCCTATGCCCAGCCGCAGCAGTCCGCGCGCGCATTGGACGATGTCGTCCAGGCTGTTCAGCTCGCGGCCGGCCCATTGCGCCAGCTCCTCCCGATTGGGCTTGACGCAATCGGGCAGCGCCTCGGGCGGATTGGCCAGCGCGGCGGCCAGGGCCGGGCCGCTGCTGTCCAGCAGCACCCAGACGCCTTGCCGTTTCAGTTGCGCGCACAGCCTGGCCCAAGCATCTATCGGCAAGCCGGGCGGCAGGCTGCCGGCCAACACCGCCAGGTCGCCCGAGCCGGCGTCGGCCAGTCCGGCGGCAAGCGCCGCCAGCTCGGCCTCGCCGACCGCGGGGCCGGGCAGGTTGACGTCGGTGGTGTCGCCGCGCTGGAGATCTGCCAGCTTGATATTGGTGCGCGTTCCGCCAGCCACGCGCAGCATGCGGTCGCCTATGCGCTTGGCGGCGAATAGTTGTTCGAACGGCGCGGCGTTGTCGCGGCCCAGCAGGCCGTGGGCGCTGGCGCGCAGGCCCCAGTCGGCCAGGCAGCTGGCCACGTTGACGCCCTTGCCGCCGGCGTTGACCGTGGCGGCGCGCGCCAGGTTGACGCTGCCGGGGATCAGCGCGTCCAGGGTGACGGTCTGGTCCAATGCCGGATTGGCGGTGACGGTGTGGATGGCGCCGCTCATGTCAGGCCCTCCAGCAGCTGCCGCACTTCGTCGGCGCTGTCGCAGGCCAGGGCTTGCATGGCCAGGCTTTGCAGCTTGGCCAGCGGGTGGCGGCGCAGCATGGCCTTGACCGCGGCGATGTCGTGCGGGCTCATGGACAATTCGTTGACGCCCAGGCCGGCCAGCACGGCCGCACCTTGCGGGTCGCCGGCGATGCCGCCGCATACGCCCACCCAGCGCTGGTGCGCCGCCGCGCCTTGCACGGTCTGATGGATCAGCCGCAGTACGGCCGGGTGCAGGCTGTCGGCCTCGGCGGCCAGTTCCGGGTGCTGGCGGTCCATGGCCAGCGCGTACTGGGTCAGGTCATTGGTGCCGATGGAGAAGAAGTCGACATAGGGGGCCAGCTGGTCGGCCAGCAGCGCGGCGGCCGGCACCTCCACCATGATGCCGATGGGCACGGCAGGCGCGCCCATCTCCTGGCGCACGCTCTCGCAAATGCCCTTGAGCCGGGTGATTTCCTTCAGCGAGCTGATCATGGGAAACATGATGGACAGCGGCTTGCCGGCCTTGGCGGTTCGATAAAGGGCGCGCAGCTGCGGTTCCAGCAGTTCGCGGCGCGCCAGCAGCAGGCGCGCGCCGCGCATGCCCAGGAAGGGGTTGTCCTCCTGCGGCAGGTTCAGGTAGGGCACCTGCTTGTCGCCGCCGATGTCCAGCGCGCGCACGATCAGCGGCCGGCCTTGCAGCGCCTGCTGCATCGCCAGATAGGTTTTCAGCTGTTCTTCCTCGTCCGGCGCGGCGTCGCGCTCCAGGAACAGGAATTCGGTGCGCATCAGGCCCACGCCCTCGGCGCCGGCTTCCAGCGCGGCGGCGGCCTGGTCCGGACGATTGATGTTGGCGGCGATTTCGATGCGCGCGCCGTCGGCGGTCTGGCCCGGCTGCTGCCGCTCCGCCTGCTGCCGCTCGCGCTCGTCGCGCTGCGCCTGTTGCCAGGCGCGGGCGGAGGCGAGGTCGGCTTCGCTGGGGTTCAGATACAGCCGGCCGGCGTCGCCGTCCAGGATGGCCGGGCTGCCGTCGGCCACGTCCAAGAGTGCCGGCCCTGCGGCGACCACGGCGGGCAGGCCAAGAGTGCGAGCCAGGATGGCGGTGTGGGCGGTGGGGCCGCCGTGGGCGGTGGCCAGACCCTTGACGCGGGACAGGTCCAGACTGGCGGTGTCGGATGGCGCGAGGTCCGAGGCCAGCAGGATGGTGTCCGGGCCGAAGTCGGCCGGGGCGTGTCCCTGCAGCGCCGGATCCAGCTGGAACAGCACGCGGCGGCCCACGTCGCGCAGGTCGGCGGCGCGGGCGGCCAGCAGCGGGTTGCCCAGCGCGGAGATTTTCTCGGCCAGCCGCTCCACCGCCTGGTGCCAGGCCCACTCCACGCCATGGCCGGCCACCATCAGCTGGCAGCTCAGGGTAATCAGATCGGTATCGTTCAAGAGCTCCGCCTGGGCGTGGAAAATGCCGGCCTCGGCCGCGCCCAGCGTGGCCTGGGTGGCGTCGGCCAGTTGTGACAGCTGGCGACGGGTGGCGGCCAGCGCCTCATGCAGGCGGTCGCCGCCTTCAGCCAGGCTGATGGGGCGGTCCGGCACCTGCAGCCGCTGGCTGGCGAGCACGCGCGCGGCGCCGATGGCGAGGCCGGGGCTGGCGGCGATGCCGGGCAGCGAAATCAGCGCGCCCGCCGGTTGCCAGCCGGCGCGCGGCCGTTGCGCCGCGGCGCGCTGGGCGGCGATGGCGGCGGCGGTCTGCTCCGCCAGGCTGGCCTCGCGCATGGCCTTGACGAGCTGGCGCACGCCGGCTTCAGCCTGATGGCCGCGGCCGGAGACGGTGACCAAATCGCCCTGGCGCAGGCCCAGCTGCAGCAGCGCGATCAGGTTCTTGGCGTCGGCGGTCTGGTTGCCGTGGCGAACCTGCAACTGGGCAGGGCTGCGCCGCGCCGCGTCCACCCATAGCGCGGCGGGGCGGGCGTGCAGGCCGTTGGGGTAGTCCAGCCGCCATTCTTCGCTCACGTCCAGGTCATGCGCTTCCGCGTCCGGCGGCAGGTCTTCCTCCGGCTGGCGTAGCGCGGCGATCAGGTCGGCGCTATCGCGGGTGACGAACAGCGGCAGCAGTCTGGCCTCGTCCTGCAGCAGCCGGGTTAACTGGCGCAGCATGGACAGGTGGTCGTCGGAGCGGGCGGCGATGGCGCACAGCAGATGGGTGCGCTGGCCGGGATTCCACTCCAGCCCTTCCGGGATTTGCAGAATGGCGATGCCGGTGCGCAGCACCAGGGCGCGGTCCTCCACCATGCCGTGCGGGATGGCGATGCCGTTGCCCAGATAGGTGTTGGCCACCGCCTCGCGGCGCAGCAGGCTGTCTATGTAGGCGGGCGCGATGCAGCCGGCGTCGGCCAGCATCCTGCCGGCTTCGAGAATGGCCGCTTCCTTGCTGGCGGGGCGGCAGCCCAGGCGTATCAATTGCGGGTTGAGCAGGGCGTCGGACACGATGCGGACCTCATTCTTGGACTCGATATGACTGGAATTGAAAACGATTACATTGCTGGTGTCAATCCAGAGTGTTTGACCTAAATCGAAAATAGAGGCGGCTATGACTTAATCGCCATTGCAGCATGGCCTTGCCAGCGGCTGCATAGTGGTGCAGCATCGCCGTTATCTATGAAAACGTTTTCTTAATCCATGACTACCAGCATCAAGGATGTGGCCCGCTTGGCGGGCGTGTCGGTGGCCACTGTGTCGCGCGCCTTGGGCGACGGCCCGGTCAGCCCGGCGCTGCGCGCCAAGGTGGAGGCGGCCATCGCCCAGAGCGGCTATCGGCCCAATTTGTCGGCGCGGCGGCTGCGCTCGCAGCACACGCAAACCATAGGGCTGATCGTGTCGGATATCCGCAACCCCTTCTTCACCGCGGTGAGCCGCGCGGTGGAGGATGTGGCCTATCGCGCCGGCATGCGGGTGATTCTGTGCAATACCGATGAAAACCCGGACAAGGAGGCGATGTATCTGCGGCTGATGCAGGAGGAGCGCGTGAGCGGGGTGATCTTCGCCGCTACGCGCGCCACGGCGGACAGCCTGGACGCGGCTGCGCTGGGTTTTCCAGTGGTGCTGATTGACCGCGCCGGCGCGGCGGCCAGCTGCGACGCAGTGCTGCTGGACAATAGGCGGGCGGCGGCGCAGCTGGTGGAGCATTTGCTGGCTGCCGGCTATCGGCGCATAGGCGGCTTGTTCGGCAATACCAGCAGCACCGGCGCGGAGCGGCACGCCGGTTTTGTCGAGGCGATGCAGCGCGCCGGCTTGCCGGCGCCGGCGCGTTTCGTCGCGCCCAGCGCGGCGGCGGCGCAAACGTCGGTGGCAGCCTGGTTGGCAGAGGCGGACGCGCCGGAGGCGCTGATCGCCAGCAATGGCTTGCTGCTGCTGGGCGCGGCCAAGGCGGTGCGCGCGGCCGGCTTCGCCGTGCCCGAGCGGCTGGCGCTGGCCGGTTTCGACAACGACAGCTGGACCGAGCTGACCGAGCCAGGCGTGACGGTGATCGAGCAGCCAGTGGACGACATCGGCCGCGAGGCGATGGAAATGCTATTGGAGCGGCTGCGGCAGCCGGAGCGTCCGCCGCGCAAGGTGGTGCTGGCCGGCAGGCTGGTGGCGCGCGGCTCCAGCCTGCCCAGAGGCTCAATCAACGCAGCGGGCCGATCAGGCGGGTGACGGTGTTGTCCTTGACGATGGCGTGGTGCCAGACGGCCGCCGCTGCGTGCAGGATGCTCAGCCACAGCAGAGCGTTGCCCAGCAGCTCGTGAATTTCTTTCAACGGTCTGCCCAGGGCGGGATCGGTTGGCAGCAGGGCGGGCAAGGCCAGGCCAAAGAAGGCCACTTCGCGGCCATTGGCCTGGATGAAGGCGATGCCGAGCACAGGCAGCGCCAGCATCAGCGCGTACAGCGCCCAGTGGCCGGCATGGGACAGCTGTTTCATCAGCGGGCTGGGCGCCGGCGTGATGGCTGGCGGCGGATTGCCCAGGCGCCAAGCCAGCCGGGGAAGGACCAGCAGCAGCACGATCAGCCCGGCCTGGATGTGGGCGTAGCTCAGCGCGCCGCGCGCGGCGCTGCCCTTGGGGAAAAAGCCCTTGAGTTCGATAATGGCCAGCGCGGCGATCACGGCCAGCGCGCACAGCCAGTGCAAACCGCGGGCGACGCGGCCGTAGCTTAGTTGGGAATTGCGCAGCATGTCGGCTCCTGTCTGGGTTGACGATAAGCCAAGCTTAGCGCGTCTAACTTAAGCCGGTCTTAATGCTGGACAAGTTGCTTGCCCTGTGGCCTTGGCGTTTAGTCCTGGGCCAGCCGGATCACGCCCAGTTTGTCCGCTGGCTGCCAGCCTTCCGGCTTCAAGATTTTGCCGTCTGCGCGCCGCAGCACCTTGCCGCCCACGCATTTGCGCAGATTGGCGTCGTGTATCGCCTCGCACATCGCTTCTAGCGGCAGGCCTTGCGAGAGCAAGAGGCCGCATACCACATTGAGCACGTCCACCGCCTCGGCGGTCAGTTCGGCGCGGCTTTGCAGCTGTTGCTCGGGAGATTGCGCCGGCAGTTCGCGGTAATCTGCCAGCGCCTGACGCAGTTCGTCCAGCTCTTCGTCCAGCATGGTTTGCCACATCGCCAGTTGTTCGGGCTGGAATTCGGGGCGGGAGGGGGAGGGAAGGTCGAAGCGCCGCATGAAATCGCGGCGCATCTGGAATAGATTGCTCATGGCTAGGCTCCTTTTCCATATATTGTGAAGCCTTGGCGATGATGAATCAATATGTTGTGGCTATTGCGCCTGCAGCGCGGCCAGGGCCTCGAAATAGTCGGGGAAGGTCTTGGCCACGCATTTGGGGTCGTTGATGGTGACCGGTGCGCCCAGCAGCGAAACCAGCGAGAAGCACATGGCCATGCGGTGGTCGTCGTAGGTGTCGATTTCGGCGTTGGGCGTCAGCGCCGACGGGGGGGTGACGCGGATGTAGTCCGGTCCTTCCTCCACGATCGCGCCCACTTTGCGCAGCTCGGCGGCCATCGCCGACAGGCGGTCGGTTTCCTTCACGCGCCAGCTGGCGATATTGCGCAGCGTGGTGGCGCCGTCGGCGGCCAGCGCGGCCACGGCCAGCGTCATCGCCGCGTCCGGGATGTGGTTGCAATCCAGATCTATGGCTTTGAGCTTGCCTTCCATGCGCGCTTCTATCCAATTGTCGCCGCGGCGAACGGTCGCGCCCATCAACTCCAGCGCCTCGGCGAAGCGCACGTCGCCCTGAATGCTGGCCTCGCCCACGCCTTCCACGCGCACCGGACCGCCGGCCAGCGCGCCGGCCGCCAGGAAGTAGGACGCGCTGGAGGCGTCGCCCTCGACATAGACCTCGCCCGGCGAGATGTAGTGCTGGCCGCCCGGAATGACGAAACGCTGCCAGCCTTCGCGCTCCACGCGCACGCCGAAGCGCGCCATCAGGTTCAGGGTGATTTCGATGTAGGGCTTGGAGATGAGTTCGCCCACGACTTCTATCTCCGAGGTTTCGCCGGTCAGCGGCAGCGCCATCAGCAAGGCGGTCAGGAATTGGCTGGAGACATTGCCCTTTACCTGGATGGGGGCGGCGCAGCGTATCTCGGCCGGGGAGATGGCCAGCGGCGGAAAGCCCGGCTGGCCCAGGTATTCGATGCGGGCGCCGGCGGCGTTCAGCGCGTCGACCAGGTCGCCGATGGGGCGCTCGTGCATGCGCGGCACGCCGGACAGCTGGTAATGGCCGCTCATCAGCGCCAGGGCCGCGGTCAGCGGGCGGAAGGCGGTGCCGGCGTTGCCGAGGAACAAGTCGGCGTTCTTGACCGGGAATTCGCCGCCGCAGCCGTGCACGCGGAAGTCGCGGCCATCGCCTTGTTGTTCTATTTTCACGCCCAGCAGCTTCAGCGCGGCCAGCATGTGGCGGATGTCGTCGGAATCCAGCAAATCGCGCACCAGGGTGCTGCCGCCGGACAGCGCGGCCAGCAGCAGGGTGCGGTTGGAAATGCTCTTGGAGCCGGGGAGCTTGATTGAGCCGGACAGCCGGCCGCGTGGGGCGAGGTGAAGTTGTTCCATGTGTCGAATCGTGCGCTGTGGAAGGGAGTGAGGGGACACTGTACCCGCCACACGGCGCCGCGTGCAATTGCCTGCGCGGCAGTCCGCCGCGCCGCGCGCCATCACTTGAGTTACAATGCGCGGTTTGACCGGCGGCCTGGCGTGGCGCCGGAGGCTAAGAAGATTGCAGACAGGATTCAGATTGCCATGACAGTTCCGGTGATTACCATCGACGGCCCCTCGGCCTCCGGCAAGGGCACGGTGGCGGCCCTGGTGGCCGCGCGCCTAGCCTACCATTACCTCGATTCCGGCTCGCTGTACCGGCTGCTGGCGCTGCATGCGCGCCGTCGCGGCATTGCTTGGGACGATGAGCCGGCGCTGGCCGAGGCCGCCGCGGGCCTGCCGGTGGAGTTTTCCGACGGCGCGGTGTGGCTGGAAGGCAACGATGCCAGCGCGGATATCCGCGCCGAGGAAATCGGCATCGGCGCGTCCAAGGTCGGCGCGCTGCCGGCGGTGCGCGCCGCGCTATTGCAGCGTCAGCGGGATTTTCGCGCGTTGCCGGGCCTGGTGACCGATGGCCGCGACATGGGTTCGGTGGTGTTTCCGGACGCCACGCTGAAGGTGTTTCTGACCGCCAGCGCCGAGGAAAGGGCCTCCCGTCGCCATAAGCAGTTGATCGGCAAAGGGGAATCTGCTAATCTCCCCCGAATTATGCAGGACATTATCGATCGGGACGCGCGCGATGCCGCCCGGCCGGTAGCGCCGCTGCGCCAGGAGCCGGACGCCTTTTTGCTCGATACCACGGAGCTGACCATAGACCAGGCGGTCGACAAGGTCCTCATGTGGTTCGAGGAAAGACAGGTTTCCGGCCATTGATTTTTTAACGGCCGTTTTTGCTGCATCGCAAGAACGGCCGAGTGTTCAACCCTAACCCCGCAAGCCGCAAGGCCTGCAACCGAGAGTACGCTTGATGACTACCCTCTCCATGGAAAACTTTGCTCAACTGTTCGAGGAAAGCCTCACCCTGCACGATATGCGCGTGGGCGAAGTGATCACTGCTGAAGTCGTGGCAGTTGATTCCAACTTTGTGACCGTGAACGCCGGCCTGAAGTCCGAATCGCTGATTCCGGCTGAAGAGTTCAAGAATGACCAAGGCGTGGTCGAAGTCGCCATCGGCGATTTCGTTACCGTCGCCATCGACGCGCTGGAAAACGGCTTCGGCGAAACCAAGCTGTCCCGCGAAAAAGCCAAGCGCATGGCCGCTTGGGTTGAGCTGGAAGAAGCGCTGGAAGCCGGCACCATCCTGTCCGGCATGATCAGCGGCAAGGTGAAGGGCGGCCTGACTGTCATGGTCAACGGCATCCGCGCCTTCCTGCCGGGTTCCCTGGTCGACGTGCGTCCGGTGAAAGACACCACCCCGTACGAAAACAAGCAGATCGAGTTCAAGGTTATCAAGCTGGATCGCAAGCGCAACAACGTCGTGGTTTCCCGTCGCTCCGTGCTGGAAGAAACCCTGGGCGAAGAGCGCAAGGCTCTGCTGGAAACCCTGAAAGAGGGCGCAGTCATCAAGGGTATCGTCAAGAACATCACCGACTACGGTGCGTTCGTTGACCTGGGCGGCATCGATGGCCTGCTGCACATCACCGACCTGGCATGGCGCCGCGTGAAGCACCCGTCCGAAGTTCTGGCCGTGGGCGACGAAGTGGAAGCCAAGGTACTGAAGTTCGACCAAGAGAAGAACCGCGTATCCCTGGGCCTGAAGCAACTGGGCGAAGATCCGTGGGTGGGCCTGTCCCGCCGCTACCCGTCCGGCACCCGTCTGTTCGGCAAGGTGACCAACCTGACCGACTACGGCGCGTTCGTGGAAATCGAACAAGGCATCGAAGGCCTGGTGCACGTGTCCGAAATGGACTGGACCAACAAGAACGTTCACCCGTCCAAGGTGGTTCAAGTTGGCGACGAAGTGGAAGTCATGATCCTGGAAATCGACGAAGACCGTCGTCGCATCTCCCTGGGCATGAAGCAGTGCCTGGCCAACCCGTGGAACGAGTTTGCCGACAACTTCCACAAGGGCGACAAGCTGAAGGGCGCGATCAAGTCCATCACCGACTTCGGCGTGTTCGTGGGTCTGCCGGGCGGCATCGACGGCCTGGTTCACCTGTCCGACCTGTCCTGGAACGAAGCTGGCGAAGAAGCCGTGCGCAAGTTCAAGAAGGGCGACGAGGTGGAAGCCGTTGTTCTGTCCATCGACGTGGAAAAAGAACGCATCTCCCTGGGCATCAAGCAGCTGGAAGGCGATCCGTTCAACAACTTCGTTGCCATGAACGACAAGGGCGCTCTGGTCAAGGGTACCGTCAAGTCTGTTGACGCCAAGGGCGCGGTTATCGCTCTGGACGCCGACGTTGAAGGCTACCTGCGCGCTTCCGAACTGTCCCGCGACCGCGTGGAAGACGCTCGCTCCGTCCTGAAGGATGGCGATGCAGTTGAGGCCGTGATCGTTGCCGTGGACCGCAAGTCCCGCAACATCAGCCTGTCCATCAAGGCTAAGGACGCTCAGGACGACAGCGCCGCTCTGAAGAACCTGGCTGTTGATAGCGCTTCCGCCGGCACCACCAATCTGGGTGCCCTGCTGAAGGCTAAACTGTCCGGCTCCAACGAGTAATAGCGTGATGACCAAATCTGAGCTGATCGCCAGGCTGTCCGAGAGACTCGCCGAGCGCAATTCTCAGTTGGTCTACAAAGATGCTGAGTTGGCCGTCAAGACCATTTTGGACGCGATGGCCAACAACCTGGCTCAGGGAAGCCGGATCGAGATCCGCGGCTTCGGTAGCTTCGATCTGAACTACCGTCCGCCGCGTGTCGGCCGCAACCCCAAGTCGGGCACCAGCGTCTCGGTTCCTGAGAAATACGTGCCTCATTTCAAGGCCGGCAAGGAATTGCGCGAGCGTGTGGATCTATCCCTCTTGGAGCAGACCCAGGCTTGATGCCTTTCCTCCGGTTGATGCTGAAAAGCGCCGCTTTGATTGCGGCGCTTTTTTTGTTTTGCCGCCTGGGCTTGGGTTGCGCGCTGCTATCGTTTAAAATCGCATTCCGGCAAACTCATCGGGCGAAATCATGCGATATTTGTTGCGTATCGTGGAACTGGCGCTGTTATTGCTGTTGGTCGCCGTTACCGTGCAAAACAGCCATGCAGTCGAATTCAAGCTGTTCTTTGGCCAATCCTGGTCGGCTCCGCTCATTGTGTTCCTGTTGCTGTTCTTCGTCGCCGGCGCGCTGGTGGGCCTGCTGGCTACCTTCAGCTTCTATTTGAAGACCCGCCGCGAGCTGTCGCAGCTGAAAAAAGAGCTGCGCAGCCGCCCGCCTGTCCGCAAGACGGTCAGCGATCCCAGCGACGCGCTGGCTGATTGACCTTCCCCGGTGGGCTGAGTCCTCGGCCCGCGCCCATTATCCCGAAAGGATTGCTGTTGGAACTTGATTTGTGGTGGCTGCTGCTGTTTCCGGCCTTCTTCGGACTCGGCTGGTTTGCGGCCCGTGTCGACATGCGCACCGTGCTGAAGCAGGCCAAGTCTGTACCCATATCCTATTTTCGCGGCCTCGATGCGCTGGTTGAGGACAAGACCGATGTGGCGGCGCAGGCGCTGGCCGAAGTGGCCCGTCAGCAAGGCGCCGCCCTCGAGCTGCAGCATATTCTGGGCAAACTGTATCGCAAGCGCGGCGAAAACGACCGCGCCATCCGCCTGCACCAGCAGATGCTGGATTCTTCCGATCTGCCCGGCGAACAGCGCGACCTGGTGCGCAATGAATTGGCGCAGGATTTCCGCAAGGCGGGTCTGGTGGATCGTGCGGAAGAGATCTTGGTGAAGCTGCTGGATGGCAATATGGCGTTGGCGGCGCGCCGCCAGCTGTTGGACATTTACCAGCAGGACCGGGACTGGGGCAAGGCGATTGAAACCGCCAAGGAGCTGCGCAGCGACGCCCATTCTTTCCAGCATGAGGTAGCGCAGTTCTATTGCGAACTGGCGCAGGGCGAATTGTACAAATCGAATTACGCCGAGGCCCGACGCCATGTCGCCGAGGCGCTGGCGGCGAACCGCAAATGCGTGCGGGCCAGCTTGATCCTGGGCGACATCGAGTTCGCCGAGGGCAATGCCGCGCTGGCGATTGAAGCCTGGCAGGGCATAGAAAAGCAGAGCTACGAATATCTGTCCATGGCGGCCGAACGTCTGTTCGACGCGTATGAGAAGCAAGGCCGCCCCTTGGAGGGCATCGCGCTGTTGCGCGGTTATCAGCGCACCTTCCCGCAGCTGGAACTGACGGATTTGCTGTACCAGAAAATCGCCACTTACGAGGGCGAGGCCAAGGCGCTGGAAGGCGTGCGCGAGGCGGTGCATGCGCGCCCCAGCCTGGCCGGCGTGTACCGGATGATAGAGGCGCAGATGGACGAGTTGTCGCCGGAGGGGCGGATGGATGCCGAGGTGGCGCGCGCGCTGATCCTCAAGCACTCCCAACGTCTGAGCGTGCATCGCTGCAAGTGCTGCAACTTCCGTTCGCGCGCCTTCTTCTGGCATTGCCCGGCCTGCGGAGAGTGGGAGAGCTTCACGCCCAACCGCTCGGAGACCTGAGCACGATAAAAAAATCGCGCGGCCGGAGGGGCCGGCGCGCGGGAATCAGAATAATGGAGCATCGATGAACCCTCTGATCGCAAGCGCGGACGCGCGCGAAATCTCCCCGGTAGTGGTGGCGCTGGATTTTGACGAGGCCGCCAAGGCCTTGGCATTCGCCAGCCGGCTGGATCCGGCGGAATGCCGCTTGAAAGTGGGCAAGGAGTTATTCACTTCCAGCGGCCGCCATCTGGTCGAATCGTTGGCCGCGCGCGGTTTTCAAGTGTTTCTGGACATGAAGTTCCACGATATCCCGAACACGGTGGCTCATGCCTGCAAGGCGGCGGCCGATGCTGGCGTGTGGATGGTCAATGTGCATGCCTCCGGCGGCCGCCGCATGATGGAGGCCGCGCGCGCGGCGCTGGCCGGCTACAGCCAGCGTCCGTTGTTGATCGCGGTGACGGTGTTGACCAGCATGGAGGCGTCTGACCTGGCCGAGGTCGGCATCGCCGCGTCGCCGGAAGAACATGTGCTGCGGCTGGCGACGCTGACGCGCGATTGCGGCCTGGACGGCGTGGTGTGCTCGGCGCAAGAGGCCGTGATGCTGAAGCAGGCCCTGGGCCAGGACTTCAAGCTGGTGACGCCGGGTATCCGCCTGGCCGAAGGCAGCAACGACGACCAGCGCCGCGTGATGACGCCGCTTGCCGCGCTGGCGGCCGGCGCCGACTACCTGGTGATCGGCCGCTCCATCACCGGCAGCGCCGACCCGCTGGCGACGCTGCGCGCCATCAACCAAGACATCGCGCACTTCCGGACCCAACAATCATGAAAATCACTGTTATTGGTTCCGGCTATGTGGGCCTGGTGACCGGCACCTGCCTGGCCGAGACCGGCTACCACGTCTGCTGCCTGGATGTGGATCCGCGCAAGATCGAGATTCTGCAAAGCGGCGGCATTCCCATTTTCGAACCGGGCCTGGAAGACATGGTGAAGCGCAACGTGGCTGCCGGCCGCCTGCATTTCACCACCGACGTGGCCGAGTCGGTCGCTTTCGGCGAAGTGCAGTTCATCGCCGTGGGCACCCCCCCGGATGAGGATGGCTCCGCCGATCTGCAATACGTGCTGGCCGCGGCGCGCAATATCGCCCGCCACATGACGGACTACCGCGTGGTGGTGGACAAGTCCACCGTGCCGGTGGGCACCGCGGACAAGGTGCGCGCCGTCATCGCCGAGGAGCTGGCGGCGCGCGGCGTAGACATCCCGTTCAGCGTGGTGTCCAATCCCGAGTTCCTGAAGGAAGGCGCGGCCATCGACGATTTCATGCGTCCCGACCGCGTGGTGATCGGCGTGGACGACGAGCGCGGCGCGGAGATCATGCGCCGCCTGTACAAGCCCTTTCAGCGCAACCACGAGCGCGTGCTGCTGATGGACGTGCGCTCGGCCGAGCTGACTAAATACGCGGCCAACGCTATGCTGGCCACGCGTATCTCCTTCATGAACGAACTGGCCAATCTGGCCGAGACCATGGGCGCCGACATCGAACAGGTGCGGCTGGGCATGGGCTCCGATCCACGCATCGGCTATCACTTCCTGTATCCGGGCGTGGGCTATGGCGGCTCCTGCTTCCCCAAGGATGTCAAGGCGCTGGTGCAGACGGCCAAGGAAAACGGCCACACGCTGCGCGTGCTGACCGCGGTGGAGGAAGCCAACGACGCGCAAAAGCTGCGCCTGGTCGAGAAGGTGGTCGCCCGTTTCGGCGAAGACCTGTCCGGCCGGCGCCTCGCCATGTGGGGCCTGGCATTCAAGCCGAACACCGACGATATGCGCGAAGCGCCCAGCCGCGTGATCGCGCAGGAACTGACCCGTCGCGGCGCGACCATAACCGCCTTCGATCCGGTGGCCGCGCACGAAGCGCAGCGCGTGATGGCCGGCGTGCCGGGCATGCGCTTCGTCGATGACATGATGGGCGCGCTGAGCGGCGCGGACGCCTTGCTCATCGTCACCGAATGGAAAATGTTCCGCGCGCCGGATTTCGAGGCGGTCAAGCGGAGCCTGAAACAGCCGTTGATTTTTGACGGCCGCAATATGTACGACCCGGCCTGGCTGCGCGAACAAGGCTTCGACTACCAAGCCATAGGCCGCTGAAAGAACAATCATGGGTGTAATGCAAGACCTGGGGCTGAACGCTCCTGAGCTGGCCAAGCGGCTGGCGGGCGCCCGCGTGCTGGTGGTGGGCGATGTGATGCTGGACCGTTACTGGTTCGGCGACGTGTCCCGGATTTCGCCGGAAGCGCCGGTGCCGGTGGCCAGGATCGCGCGCAGCGAAGAGCGCGCGGGCGGCGCGGCCAATGTCGCGCGCAATATCGCCGGCCTGGGCGGCCAGGCCAGCATTCTGTCCGTCGTGGGCGACGACGAGGCGGCAAACGCGCTGGAAGCGCTGCTGGTGCGGGACGGCATCGCCACTTCGCTGAAGCGAGACGCCAAGATCGCCACCACGGTGAAACTGCGCGTGGTGGCGAGGCAGCAGCAACTGATCCGGCTGGATTTCGAAGACGCGCCCAGCCATGAAATCCTGGCGGACAAGCTGCAAGAGTTTGCCGACATCGTCGCCGACAACGACGTGGTGATCCTGTCCGACTACGGCAAGGGCGGCCTGACCCACGTGGCGGAGATGATCCGGCTGGCGCAGGCGGCAGGCAAGCCGGTGCTGATCGACCCCAAAGGGGATGATTACAGCAAGTACGCCGGCGCCACGCTGCTGACGCCTAACCGCAGCGAGTTCCGTCAGGTGGCGGGCAGCTGGAAGGACGAAGCCAGCCTGACCGCCAAGGCCCAGGCCCTGCGCGATGAACTGAAGCTGGATGCCCTGCTGGTGACGCGCAGCGAGGAGGGCATGACGCTGTTCCGCGCCGAGGGCGCGCTGCATCAGCCCACGCTGGCGCGCGAAGTCTACGACGTGTCCGGCGCCGGAGACACGGTGATCGGCACGCTGGGCCTGGCGCTGGCCGCCGGCCTGAGCCTGCCCATGGCGATGAGCCTGGCCAATGCCGCGGCCGGCGTGGTGGTGGGCAAGCTGGGCACCGCCGTGTGCACGCAACAGGAACTGCTGGCGCTGTAAGGCGCGGGCGGGCAAGCGGATTTGACAAGGCGAGGAGGGGGCATGACGAAGTTGACGAAGGAACAGGTCGACGCGGTGTTGACCTTCTGGTTCGGCGGCGTGGACGAGGCCAGTCTGGGCACGGCGCGCGGCGCCTGGTTTGTCCGGGACGAGGCCTTTGATGCCGCCATCCGCCGCCATTTTGGCGACGTCTGCTTGCGTTTGCAGGCTGGCGAGCTGGAAATGGACGAAGGCGACGCCAAGGCCGCGCTGGCTTGGCTGATCGTGGCCGACCAGTTTCCGCGCAACCTGTTCCGCGGCGAGGCCAAGGCCTTTGCCAGCGACGCCAAGGCTTGCGCGGGCGCCCACTTGGCGCTGGAGAGAGGGCTGGATCGCCAGTTGCCTCCGGTGGCGCGGGTATTCGTTTATCTGCCGTTCGAGCATAGCGAGGAGCTGGCCGATCAGCAGCGGTCCGTGCAGTTGTTCGAGGCGTTGGACGCGGAGCTGCCAGGCAGCGGCTATCTGGACTATGCCCGACGCCATCGCGACGTGATCGTCGAGTTTGGCCGCTTTCCGCATCGCAACGCCGCCCTGGGCCGGCCGAGCACGCCGGCCGAACAGGCCTATCTGGCCCAGCCGGGCGCCGGCTTCTGAATTTCATCCGGGCCCGGAGGCCCGTTGTCGAACTAAGGATCAATACATGACTATCGTCGTCACCGGCGCCGCCGGTTTCATCGGCTCCAACCTGGTCAAAGGCCTGAACCAGCGGGGCATCACCGACATCATCGCCGTGGATAATCTGTCCAACGGCGACAAGTTCCATAACCTGGTCGATTGCGAGATCAGCCACTATCTCGACAAGCATGAGTTCCTGCACCTGTTGCTGGACGGCGAGTACGAAGGCGAGCTGAGCGCCATCCTGCATCAGGGCGCGTGCTCGGATACGATGAACCACGACGGCAAGTACATGATGGACAACAACTATCAGTACACGCTGGCGCTGTTCGACTACTGTCAGCATGAGGAAATCCAGTTCCTGTTCGCCTCCAGTGCCGCCACCTACGGCAAGGGCACGGAATTCAAGGAGCAGCGCGAATACGAGGGACCGTTGAACGTCTACGGCTACTCCAAGTTCCTGTTCGACCAGGTGCTGCGCCAGCGCATGAAGGAAGGCCTTTCCGCGCAGGCGGTCGGTTTCCGCTATTTCAATGTCTACGGCCCGCGCGAGCAGCATAAGGGGCGCATGGCTTCTGTCGCCTTCCACCATTTCAACCAGTACCGCGAGCACGGCAAGGTCAAGCTGTTTGGCGGCTGGGACGGCTGGGGAGACGGCATGCAGAGCCGGGACTTCGTGTCGGTGGAGGATGTGGTCAAGGTCAATCTGCATTTCCTGGACCACCCGGAGAAGAGCGGCATCTTCAACCTGGGCAGTGGCCGCTCCCAGCCCTTCAACGATGTGGCCGAGGCCACGGTCAACGCCTGCCGCCGCCACGAGGGCAAGCCGGCGCTGACGCTGGCCGAGATGGTCGCCCAGGGCATCGTTGAGTACATCCCCTTCCCGGATGCGCTGAAGGGCAAATACCAGAGCTTTACCCAGGCCGACATCGCCAAGCTGCGCGCGGCCGGTTACCAGGAACCCATGCTGTCGGTCAGCGAAGGCGTGGACCGCTATGTGGACTGGTTGATGGATCGCCAGGGCTGATCGTTTCCGCCCCCGCGCTCAAAAGCCGCGCTATCGCAAGAGGGCGCGGCTTTTGCATGGATGGGTCGGCCAGGCAGGGGCGTGTGTCGCCTGGCGTCAGTCGGCTGCTGGGCCGGCGTTTTCATGCGCCAGGCGCGCGCGGGCGCGCGCGTCTCGCTCGGCCAGGATTTGCTGGTTTTGCAAGGTGTCGGCGACGAAATCCAGATGGCGTTCCGCCGCCCGCTGCGCGGAGTCGGGCTGGCGGTCGCGTATCGCCTGCCAGATCGCCAAGTGCTGCTCGCGCAGCGCCTCGGCCACCTCGCCGACGGCGAACAGATTGGCGATATTGTCTTTGACATGGCGCTGCAGCATGGCCAGCAGGCTGCCGGACAAATGGGCGAACAAGACGTTGTGCGAGGCTTCGGCCACCGCCTGGTGAAATTCCACATCGGCCTGCGCCTGCTCCGCCAGATCGCCGCCGCGATAGGCTTTTTGCAGCCGGTCCACGCAGCGCTGCAGCCGTTCCAGATCGGCCGGCGTGGCGCGGCTGGCGGCACAGCGCGCCACCGTGCCTTCCAGCACGCGGCGAAACTCCAGCACGTCGCCGTGCAGTTCCTCATGCTGTCCCAGCAGTTTTTCCCAAGGATCGGAAAACGCCGTCTCCAGCCTGTCGGTCACCCAGGTGCCGCCGCCCTGGCGGCTGGACAGCAGGCCGCGCGAGGCCAGCTGTTGGATGGCCTCGCGCAGCGAGGGGCGGGACACGCCGAACTCCTCGGCCAATTGCCGCTCCGGCGGCAGGCGGTCGCCTGGCTTGAGCACGCCGTCGAGTATGCGTTTTTCCAGTTGCCGCACGATCACGTCGGACAGCTTGGGCAGGGAGACTTTGGGGTAGCTCATGGGGAGGGATATTGGTCAGACCAGGCCATCCAGCATAGCAGAGGCGGCTATTTTCTGTCATGGTGGGGGCACAGTCTGATTTTTGATATTTGCTATAAAGACCTCATGCTTTTTCGCCGGAGAGTGCCACCATGTCCGACCTATTGAAGAAAGTTGATGCCCGGACCAAGCTGGCGGGCACCAACAAGCTGGAAATTCTGCTGTTCTCGCTGGGGGATGACCAGCGTACCGGTCGCAAGGAGGTGTTCGGCATCAATGTGTTCAAGGTGCGCGAGGTGATGCGCACGCCGGAAATCACATCGGCGCCCGAAATGCCGGCCTCGGTGGAAGGCATGGTCAGCCTGCGAGGCGCCTTGGTGCCGGTGGTGGATCTGGCCAAATACACCGGCGTGGTGACGCCGCGCCGGCCGGAAATCATGATCATCACGGAGTACAACGGCCACACCCAGGGCTTCCTGGTGGAGGCGGTGGATACCATACTGCGGCTGGACTGGTCGTCGATGCGGGTGCCACCGGACATGATCACCAACCGCATGGCCGGCCTGGTCACTGCGGTGACCGAGCTGGAAAACGGCACGCTGGTGATGATGCTGGACGTGGAGAAGGTGCTGGCCGAAACCTGCGTGGTGGATGATGCGCAGAGCTATATCGCCATTGAGCCGGTGAAGACGGAGTGCCACATCTTCTTCGCCGATGACAGCGCGGTGGCGCGCAAGCAGATCGAGCGCACGCTGGAGGCGATGCACATCCGCCATACTTCGGCCATCAACGGCATGCGCGGCTGGGAGGATCTGCAAAAAATGGCGCAGCAGGCCGATGCCGCCGGCTACCCGCTGAGCGAGGTGTTGCACCTGATCCTGACCGATGTGGAAATGCCGGAAATGGATGGATACATGCTGACCAAGATGATCAAGGACGATCCGCGCTTCGCCGGCATCCCGGTGCTGATGCACTCGTCCTTGTCCGGTATGGCCAACAAGAAACTGGGCGAGTCGGTAGGGGTGGATGCCTATGTGTCCAAGGATGAGCCGCAGAAGCTGGCCAGCAAACTCAGGGCCATGCTGCCGCCGGAGAAGGTGGCTTAACGCCGCTAGCCCAGCCTCCTTGGCAAGCCCGAGCAGGAGGGCGCCGCCCCGGATGGCGCAGAGCGTTCGGCATGGAAGCGAAGCGCTGGATCAGGCATTTTGCCGGCGGGTCAGGGCGGCTCGCTGGCTTGGGCTGGCGTGAGCAGCCTTATTTACGACTCATACCAGCGCTTGCTGGCGTTCACCGCCTTGACCACCAGCAGCATGGCCGGCACCTCTATCAGCACGCCCACCACGGTGGCGAGCGCCGCGCCGGAGTGGAAGCCGAACAGGCTGATGGCGGCGGCGACGGCCAGCTCGAAGAAATTGGACGCGCCTATCAGCGCCGACGGGCAGGCCACGCTATGTTTCTCCCCAGCCTTCTTGTTCAGCCAGTAAGCCAGGGCGGAGTTGAAGAACACCTGGATCAGGATGGGCACGGCCAACAGCGCGATCACCAGCGGCTGGCGCAGGATGGCCTCGCCCTGGAAGGCGAATAGCAGCACCAAGGTCGCCAATAGCGCGGCCATGGACCACGGTCCGATCTTGGCCATGGCGGCGTCGAAGGCGGTCTGGCCTTTGGCGAGCAGCATCTTGCGCCAGAGCTGAGCCAGGATCACCGGGATCAGGATGTAGAGCAGGACCGAAGCCAGCAGCGTGTCCCAGGGCACGACGATGGCGGAGATGCCCAGCAGCAGGCCGACCAAGGGGGCGAAGGCGAACAGCATGATGGCGTCGTTCAGCGCCACTTGCGACAGCGTGAACAGCGGGTCGCCGTTAGTGAGCCGGCTCCAGACGAAGACCATGGCGGTGCAGGGCGCGGCGGCCAGCAGGATCAGGCCGGCGATATAGCTGTCCAGCTGCTCCGCCGGCAGCCAGGGCGCGAACAGCTGGCGGATGAACAGCCAGCCCAGCAGCGCCATGGAGAATGGCTTGACCAGCCAGTTGACGAACAGGGTGACGGCGATGCCGCGCACATGTTGTTTCACCTCGTGCAGCGCGCCGAAATCCACCTTCACCAGCATGGGGATGATCATCACCCAGATCAGCAGGCCCACCGGCAGGTTGACGCGGGCGATTTCCAGCCGGCCCATCGCATGGGACAGACTGGGCGCCAGCTGGCCGATGGCGATGCCGGCCGCGATGCACAATAGCACCCATACCGTCAGATAGCGTTCGAACAAGCCCATGGCGGGACCGCGCGCGACGGACGGGACTGCCGTGTTGTGCTGCGTGCTCATGCGTTCTCCTCAAATATCCAGGGCCGCGCGCACGGCGGGAACCAGCCGCTCGCGGATGTCGTCGCGCACGCGGATGAAGCTGTCCAGCGGCTCGCCGTGCGGATCATGAAAACCGACGTGGATGCGCTTGACCGGGCGGGGAAACACCGGGCAGCTTTCCCTGGCGTTGTCGCAGACGCTGACCACCAGATCGATATCCTCGTTCATCACGGCTTCCACATCCTTGGGATGCAAACCGTCGGTGGGCAAGCCGATCAGCCGCAAGGCCTCAATCGCGCCATCGGCCACCTTGGGCTGCGGCGCGGTGCCGGCGGAGAGGGCGCGGGCCAGGCCGGCCAGTTCGTGATTGAGGATGGCCTCGCCCATCTGGGAGCGGCAGGAATTGCCGGTGCACAGCACCAGCACGGTTTTCAGTTGGCTCATGAGTGTTTGTCTCCGTTATCGGATGGCTGAGGTTCGCAGCAGGCGGTTTGCGGCAGGCAGGGCTCGCCTTGGCAGCAGTTGCGGGTCAGAAAGGCTATCAGCGCGTCCATCGCGCCGTATTCGGCTGAATAGCGGATGAAGCGGCTCTCGCGCTCGCCCTTGACCAGACCCACCCGGCTTAGGTGCGACAGGTGGAAGGACAGCGTGGCGGCGGGCAGGCCCAGCGTCTCGGCGATGGCGCTGGCGATCAGCCCATCCGGGCCGGCTTCGACCAGCAGGCGGTAGATGGACAGCCTGGACTCATGCCCCAGGGCGGCCAGGCGTTCGGCGGCGGTTAATGTTTCCATATTTCCATTATTATGGAAATATTGGTTGAATGCCAGAGCGCGATGCGCGAGCGATTCCGCTTCATGCGCGCAAAAGCCGCTTTCGGCCGGCGCATCGCGCATGGCCACACGGGCCTGGGCGTCGCTAGCAAAGGCCCGCCCAGCGCCAGAAACGAGGCATCGACGCAAGCGGCGCAGCCCGTCGGTTCAATGCAAGGCCAAGGATTGTGTCCGAGGTTCTGGGTCCGGTAAGACCCATCAGACGGCGTTGGGTCACATTCTTTTTATTTGCGCGGATTCCCGCGTTCTCCAAAAAACCACAAGGCCAGCCCCCGCGCGATGGCGCTTGCCTCATGGGCGGCGGCGGGAGCGGGTGATGACAGGCGCGCGTCTGTACGCTTGGGCACGCCCGTCATATTGACGGATTCAAGCATTCACTCTAAAGTGGTTTTCATAAGAATAATTGGTCTTACCAATTTACAAAGGAAGCCATGAAGACGCCTGCCGACGTTTACCTGTTCGGCACCTGTCTGCTCGACCTGTTCCTGCCGGAAGCTGGCCTAGACGCCATCGCCCTGCTGGAAGGCCTGGGCGTGCGGGTGCACTACCCCCAGGCCCAGAGCTGCTGCGGCCAGCCGGCCTATACCAGCGGCCATCCCAAGGAAGCGCTGGCCGTGGCGCGCGCGCAGCTGGCCTGTTTCCCGGAGGACTGGCCCATCGTGGTGCCGTCCGGCTCCTGCGGCGGCATGATCCAGCACCATTGGCCTCGCCTGTTCGCCGGCGAGGCGGATGAAATGGCGGCCTGCGCCATCGCCGCGCGAGTGGTGGAATTTTCCGATTTCCTGCTCAATCACCTGGACTGGCGGCCGCAAGACCAGGGCGCGCCGGTCAAGGTGGCGGTGCATACCTCCTGCTCGGCGCGGCGAGAGATGAATGTGCACAAGAGCAGTTGGGCGCTGGTGGACCGGCTGCAGAACGTCGAGCGCGTGGCGCATGACCATGAGTCCGAATGCTGCGGCTTTGGCGGCACTTTCTCCATCAAGCATCCGGACATCGCCGGCGCGATGGTGGCGGACAAGGCCCAGTCCCTGCAGGACAGCGGCGCGGTGGAATTCGTTACCGCCGACGGCGGCTGCCTGCTCAATATCAACGGCAAGCTGGGCCAGTGCGGCAGCGGCTTCCAGGGCCGGCATCTGGCCAGCTTTCTGCTGGAGCGCACCGGAGGCAAGCGATGAGCGCCCGAGCTTCCATCTTGCAGAGGCTGCGCGCCGCGCCACGGCAGGCGTTTTCGCGCCCGGACCTGGCCAGCCATTTCCAGCGCTTTGCCAGCCAGGACGATGAAATCGCCCGCTTGCGCCATTGGGCGGCGATGATGCGCGCGGTGAAAACCGACATCCTGTGGACGCGCGGGGCCGAGTGGGACGCGGCGCTGGCCGGCTGGCTGGCCGCGCATCCGCAAGATTCCATCCTGTTGTCCGACACGCCGCATGGCCGCAGGCTGGCGCAATGCCTTGAGGGCAGGGCGGGCGCGCCGCGCATCGTCTGGTTCGAACGCGAGGTGGATGGCTGGAAGGCGGAGTTGTTCGACATCGCCGCCGGTTTCACGTCGGTCCGCTGCGGCATCGCCGCCACCGGCACGCTGGTATTGTGGCCGGACGAGGCAGAGCCGCGCACCATGAGCCTGGTGCCGCCCTTGCACATCGCCTTGTTCGACGCCGCGACCTTGTACCCGGATTTCTATTCGGCGATGAAGGGCGAGAATTGGTCTGCCGGCATGCCCACCAACGCGCTGCTGATCTCCGGGCCGTCCAAGACCGCGGACATCCAGCAAACGCTGGCCTACGGCGCGCACGGCCCGCGCGAGCTGTTGGTGTTGGCCGTGCTGCCGCCGCATATCGCCATCCATGATGTGGAAGGAGAGGCGAGATGAATGAGCAGAAGATCACCGTCTACCCGTCGCGCGCCTTCAAGGACAACGCGCGGCTGGCGCTGAGTGACGACAAGCTGCGGCAAAGCCTGCGCGGATCGATGGACTTCCTGATGGCCAAGCGGCTGGCGGCATTTCCGGACGAGGCGGAGCTGTCCGCGCTGCGCACGCTGGGCGAGGGCATACGCCAGCGCTGTTTGTCCCGGCTGCCGGAGCTGCTGGAACAGCTGGAAGACAAGCTCACGGCAAACGGCGTGAAAGTGCATTGGGCGGAAACGGCGGAGGAGGCCAACCGCATCATCCACGGCATTGTCGCCGCCCGGCAGGGCAAGCGGATGGTCAAAGGCAAGTCCATGGTCAGCGAGGAGATCGAGCTCAACCATTACCTGGCCGATCAGGGCGTGGAGGCGGTTGAGAGCGATATGGGCGAGTACATCGTCCAGCTGGCGGGCGAGAAACCCACCCACATCATCATGCCGGCCATCCACAAGACCAAGCAGGATATCGCCCAGCTGTTCCACGAGCAGCTGCCGGACACGCCCTACACCGAGGACGTGGACGCGTTGATCCAGATCGGCCGCCGCGTGCTGCGCCGCAAGTTTCTGGATGCCGATGTCGGCCTGTCCGGCGTCAACTTCGCAGTGGCCGAAACCGGCACCTTGTGCCTGGTGGAAAACGAAGGCAACGGCCGCATGTGCACCACGGTGCCGGACGTTCACATCGCCATCACCGGCATCGAAAAGGTGGTGGAAAAGCTGGAGGATGTGGCGCCGCTGTACAGCCTGCTGACCCGCTCCGCCATCGGCCAGCCCATCACCACCTACTTCAATATGATCAGCGGTCCACGCCGTGCAGGCGAGAAGGATGGCCCGCGCGAAGTGCATCTGGTGCTGCTGGACAACGGCCGCAGCCAGGCCTACGCCGACGAGCAGCTGCGCAAGACATTGCAATGCATACGCTGCGGCGCCTGCATGAACCATTGTCCGGTCTACACCCGCATCGGCGGCCACGCTTACGGCACGACGTATCCGGGACCGATAGGCGAAATCATCTCGCCGCATCTGATGGGGCTGGAAAACACCCGCGACCTGCCGACCGCGTCCAGCCTGTGCGGCGCTTGCGGCGAGGTATGTCCGGTGCGGATTCCGATCCCGGAGATGCTGATGCGGCTGCGCGAGGAAAGCCAGCGGCCGGCCGATGAACGCGTGGCGCACCCGCTGCGCGGTCAGGGCGCGGCGGCCGGCGGCGCGGAGCGCCTGGCCTGGAAGGGCTGGCGGCTGGTTCATGCCTCACCCAATCTATACCGGCTATTCGGCTGGGCGGCCACGCGCCTTCGCCAGCACACGCCCAAGAATCAGCTCGGTTGGACGCAGAACCACCTGCCGCTGACGCCGGCGGCCAAGACGCTGCACGAGCTGGTCCGCGAACGCGAAGCGAACAAGGGGAGGTCCGCATGAGTCCGGCCCACCAAGCGTTTCTGCAAGACCTGCGCCGCGTCATGCCGGACAAGCGCATCTACACGGACCCATTGTCCACCCTGGCCTACGGCACCGACGCCAGCTTTTACCGCCTGCGGCCGCAGATCGTCGCCAAGGTGGAAACCGAGGCCGAAGTGGCCGAGCTGCTGCGGCTGGCGAGATTGCACCGCGTCGCCGTCACCTTCCGTGCCGCCGGCACCAGCCTGTCCGGCCAGGCGGTCAGCGATTCGGTGTTGATTCTGCTGGGCGACGGCTTCAACCAGGGCGAAGTGCTGGACGGCGGCGAGCGCATCCGTCTCAAGCCCGGCATGATAGGCTCGCACGCCAACGCGATGCTGGCGCCGTTAGGCCGCAAGATCGGCCCCGATCCTGCGTCGATCAACACCGCCAAGATAGGCGGCATCGCCGCCAACAACTCCAGCGGCATGTGCTGCGGCACCCGCGACAACAGCTACCACACCCTGCATTCGCTGCGGGTGTTGCTGTTGGATGGCGCCGCGCTGGATACCGCCGACGCGGCCAGCGTGGCGGCGTTTCGCGTATCTCATGCGGATATGCTCGATGGCCTGGCCCAGCTGTCGCGCGAGCTGGCCGGTGATCCGCAGCTGGCGGCGCGGGTGCGCCGCAAATACCGGCTGAAGAACACCACCGGCTACGGCATCAACGCCTTGCTGGATTTCGCCGATCCGCTGGAAATGCTCAGCCATTTGATGATCGGCTCCGAAGGCACGCTGGGCTTCATTTCCGAGATTACCTTCCATACCGTGATCGAGCATCCGCACAAGGCCTCGGCGCTGGTGTGGTTCGACGATCTGGCGTCCTGTTGCCACGCGGTATCGGCGCTGAGCGCGGCGCGAGATGCCGGCGGCGTGTCGGCGGTGGAGCTGATAGACAGCCGCAGCCTGCGCGCGGTGCAGGGCAAGCCGGGACTGCCGGATTTCCTGCATCGGCCGGTGGGGCCGGACAGCGCCTGTTTGCTGATCGAACTGCGGGCGGAAAGCGAGGCCAGGCTGGACGCATGCTCGGCCCAGATCGATGCGCTGCTGGCTGGTTTCAAGCCCAAAGTCTCCAGCGGCTTCAGCCGCGACGCGCGCGAGTGCGAAACCTACTGGGCCTTGCGCAAGGGCCTGTTCCCGGCGGTGGGGGCGGCGCGGCCGACGGGGACCACGGTGGTGATAGAGGACGTGGCGTTTCCGGTTCCGCAACTGGCGGACGGCGTGGCCAGGCTGAGCGCGTTGTTCGACAAGCATGGTTACCACGAGGCGCTGCTGTTCGGCCATGCGCTGGACGGCAATCTGCACTTCGTGTTCGCGCCCGGCTTCGAAAGCCCGGCCGAGGTGGCGCGCTACGACGCTTTCATGCAAGACGTCAGCGATCTGGTGGCCGGCGAGTACGACGGCTCGCTGAAGGCCGAGCACGGCACCGGCCGCAATGTGGCGCCCTTTGTGCGCCAGGAGTGGGGCGACGCCGCCTGGCATATCATGCGCCGCATCAAGGCCTTGTTCGACCCGGACGGCCTGCTCAATCCCGGCGTGATCATCACCGACAACGACAGGCTGCATCTGGAAAACCTGAAGCCCATGCCGGCGGCGGATGATTTGGTGGACCGCTGCACCGAGTGCGGCTTCTGCGAGCCGGCCTGTCCCTCGCACGGCCTGACGCTGAGTCCGCGCCAGCGCATCGTCGCCTGGCGGCGCATCCGCCAGCTGGAGCGCGACGGCGAGGGGGCGATGGAACTGGCGGCGCTGAAGGCCGGCTACCGCTACCGCGCCATAGCCACCTGCGCCGCCACCGGCATGTGCGCCACACGCTGCCCGGTGGGCATCAATACCGGCCTGCTGATGAAGAAGTTGCAAGGCCCAAGCCAACGTCCCGCCTTGGCCGGCTTCGCCGCGCGGCATATGGACTGGATGACGGCGGCGGCGAGGACCGGTTTGAAGCTGGCGCATCTGGCGGGAACGCAGCGCTTGAACGCATTGACGCGCCGCCAGCCGGGCGAGCGCAAGGTCATCCCCTTGGTTCCGGCTAGTTTGCCGCGCGCTGCCGCGCCGCTGCGCGAGACGGGCGGGGAGGGCGAGCCAGTGGTGCTGTTCGTCAGCTGCGTCAACCGAACGCTGGCCGAGGGCGAGGGCGGGGAGTCTGTCGCCGCTCATACCGTCAGGCTGTTGCGCCGCGCCGGCTTCGCTCCTGTCTATCCGCCCGGCCATGACGGCTTGTGCTGCGGCCAGCCTTTCGCCTCCGCTAATGCGGCGGATGCCCTGGCCGGCAGCCAGGCATCGCTGAATCAAGCCTTGCTGCAAGCGAGCGGCGATGGCCGCCACCCGGTGTATCTCGACAACAGCCCGTGCGCGGTGCGGGTCAAGCAGGCGCAGGCCGAGGGGCTGCTGGACGCGCGGCTGCAACTGTTCGACGCCGCCAGCTTCCTGGCGCAGAAGGTCTTGCCCAGGCTCTCCATCGCGCAAAAGCTTCCGCAGCTGGCGCTGCACATCCCCTGCAGCGCCACCGCCATGGGCGCGGCGGCCAGCCTGAAGCAGCTGGCGGCCAGCTGCTGCGAGCAACTGACGGTGCCGGACATCGCCTGCTGCGGCTTCGCCGGCGACAAGGGCTTCACTGTGCCGGAACTGAACGCCCACAGCCTGAGGAGATTGAAGCCGGCCTTGCCGGATGCCTGCCGCCACGGCGTGTCGATGAGCCGCACCTGCCAGATCGGCCTGACCGAGCATGGCGGGATTCCCTACGCCAGCATCGAAGCGCTGCTGGATTTTTGCACCACCCCCATCAACGGCCCGTCATGAAGGCCGCCTTTTCAACGCTGAAGTCAACCTAAGAAACGCCCGCCAGCCCCGCCATGCCGCAACGATTCCGTTGACCGGCAGGGGAGCGGCTGCGCCGGCGAAACCAGAATGAGGAGAAGCTGAACATGCAAGACATCTGGACCCAGCAGTATTTCCCCTCCGGCGGCCTCGCGCTGTCGGCCTTGATGGCCGCGTTGCCCATCGCCTTTTTCTTCGTCGCGCTGGCGGTGTTGCGGCTGAAGGGCCATATCGCCGGCACGCTGACCGTGCTGATCGCGCTGGCGGTGGCCATATTGTTTTACGGCATGCCGGCCAAGATGGCGCTGGCGGCGGCGGCTTTCGGCTTCGGCTACGGCTTGTGGCCCATCGCCTGGATCATCATCGCCGCGGTGTTCCTGTACAAGATCACGGTCAAGACCGGGCAGTTCGACATCATCCGCGCTTCGGTATTGTCCGTGACCGAGGACCAGCGGCTGCAGATGCTGCTGGTGGGCTTTTCCTTCGGTGCCTTCCTGGAGGGCGCGGCCGGCTTCGGCGCGCCGGTGGCCATCACCGCCGCGCTGCTGGTGGGGCTGGGCTTCAATCCGCTGTACGCGGCCGGGCTATGCCTGATCGCCAACACCGCGCCGGTGGCTTTCGGCGCGATGGGGATACCGATCATCGTCGCCGGGCAGGTCACCGGGCTGGATCCGTTCCTGATCGGCGCCAAGGCCGGCCACCAACTGCCCATCCTGTCGGTGATCGTGCCGTTCTGGCTGGTCATGATGATGGACGGCCTCAAGGGCGTGCGCCAGACCTGGCCGGCCATCCTGGTGGCCGGGGTGTCGTTCGCCGTCACCCAGTTTTTCACGTCCAACTACATCGGGCCGGAACTGCCGGACATCACCTCGGCGCTGGTCAGCCTGGTCTGCCTGACGTTGTTCCTGAAGGTATGGCAGCCGGCTGAAATCTTCACCTTCAAGGGCCGCCGCGCGCCGTCCGCGCGCCTGGCCAGCGGTTTCAGCGTCGGGCAGATCGCCCGCGCCTGGAGCCCGTTTCTGATCCTGACCGCCCTGGTGACGGTGTGGAGCGTCAAGCCGTTCAAGGCGCTGTTCGCCAAGGGCGGCGCGCTGGAGGGCTGGATCTGGAAGCTGCATGTGCCAGGGCTGGACAAATTGGTGGTCAAAACCGCGCCCATCGTGTCCCATGACGCGCCTTACGAGGCCTTGTACAAGCTGGATTTCGTGTCCGCCGTCGGCAGCGCCATCTTCCTGTCCGCGCTGCTATCCATGGTCTTGCTGAAGTTCCGCCCGGCGGACGGCGCGCGCGCCTTCGCCGAGACCTTGATGGAGCTGCGCCGGCCCATCCTGTCCATCGGCATGGTGTTGGCCTTCGCCTTCGTCGCCAATTATTCCGGCATGTCCAGCACCCTGGCGCTGTGTCTGGCAAACACCGGCCAGGCCTTCCCGTTCTTCTCGCCCTTCCTGGGCTGGCTGGGCGTGTTCCTGACCGGCTCCGACACTTCGTCCAACGCCTTGTTCTCCGCCTTGCAGGCCGCCACCGCGCACCAGCTGGGCGTGTCGGACGTGCTGCTGGTGGCGGCCAATACCACTGGCGGCGTCACCGGCAAGATGATCTCGCCGCAATCCATCGCCGTCGCTTGCGCGGCGGTGGGCTTGATCGGCAAGGAGGCGGACCTGTTCCGTTTCACCCTGAAGCACAGCCTGATCTTCTGCAGCTTCGTCGGCTGCCTGACCTGGCTGATGGCGCAGATGGGGTAGGGTGGATGCCCCGCTGACGGGGCGATCCGCCGGTAGGCGCTGGGGCATGAGTCGCGGGCATGGCGTCCCCCTCTCCCCAACCCCTCTCCCGCGAGGGGAGAGAGGCTTTCAGCGAGTCTGCGCTGCGAGCTGGGTTTCAGGCCACAGCCCACCCGGCCTGTCCTCCCTCTTCCCTTGCGTGGCGGGAGAGGGGGGACGCCAAAACGCGTTTCGACGAATCGCCGCATGCCCTTACCGCCGGTTATTAGATTAGAAATAAGCATTTCGTCTTCGCTGATAGCCAAACGATATAATGGGGCCTGTTCTGGGAGACACACCGTGTACAAACATCTGGAAGATTTCGTCGGCGGCACGCCGCTGGTCCGTCTGAAGCGCCTGCCTTCGGACAATGGCAATGTGGTGTTGCTGAAGCTGGAGGGCAATAATCCGGCCGGCTCGGTGAAAGACCGGCCGGCGCTGTCGATGATCCGGCGCGCGGAGCGGCGCGGCGACATCAAACCGGGCGACACGCTGATCGAACCCACCAGCGGCAATACCGGCATCGCGCTGGCGATGGCGGCGGCGATGATGGGCTACCGCATGGTGCTGATCATGCCGGAAAACTCCAGCGCCGAGCGGGTGCAGGCCATGCGCGCCTATGGCGCGGAGGTGATCCTGACGCCGGCGGCGGGCTCGATGCCGGCCGCCATCGACCTGGCGCGCAGCATGGAGGCGGCCGGAGAGGGCCGCATCCTGGACCAGTTCTCCAACCCGGACAATCCGCTGGCGCATTACGAAACCACCGGCCCGGAAATCTGGGAGCAGACCGGCGGCAAGATCAGCCATTTCGTGTCCAGCATGGGCACCACCGGCACCATCATGGGCACCAGCCGTTTCCTGAAGGAAAAGAACCCGGCCATCCGCATCGTCGGCGTCCATCCGGAGCCGGGCAGCCAGATCGCCGGCATCCGCAAATGGGAAGACCCGTACGTGCCCAAGATCTGCGATTTCGACCGCATAGATGAAATCCAGACCGTGGGCCAGCAAGAGGCGGAAGACACCGCCCGGCTGCTGGCGCGGCGCGAGGGCATCCTGGCCGGGCCGTCGTCCGGCGGCGCGCTGGCGGTGGCGCTGCGGTTGGACGCGCAGTTGAAGGACGCGGTCATCGTGTCCGTAGTGTGCGACCGCGGCGACCGCTACCTGTCCACCGGCTTGTTCGGCTGAGCATGAGCGGCCCCATCGCCTCCTTGCGCGGTTTGGGGCCTCAATCCTCCCGCATGCTTGCCGCCGCGGGCATCGCCTCCCTGGCGCAGTTGCAAGAGCTGGGCGCGGTGGGCGCCTATTTGCGCGTTCGCGCCGCCTGGCCCGGCGCCAGCCTCAATCTGCTATGGGCGCTGGAGGGCGCGCTGACCGGCCGCGACTGGCGAGCGGTGGCGCGCGAGGAGCGGACGCGGCTATTGCTGGAGCTGGATGTTCGCTCCGAACAGGGGCGTTGATTCCCGTTCGCCGCATTGGACTGGTGGGGCAGGACTTAACGTTGGCCCAGCCACCGTTCGCACCATTCTTGATTTCCATTTGTCATTTTTTGCCTGGCCTGCTACTTTCCTGCCTTTCGCCAGGCAGGGACAGACCATGGTTTTGCTGATGTTCGACATCGACGGCACGCTGACAAGCTCCTATCAATACGATCAACAGGTTTTCGCCGAGGCGGTGTCCGAAGTGGCCGGCGCGCCATTCCATGATACCGACTGGCATCACTATGCCCGCATCACCTCGGATGGGGTGACCGAGGAAGTCCTGCGCCGCATGGGAGTGGAGGCTTCGCGCTCAGGCATGGTGAAGCAAGCCATGATGCGGCGCTTGCATGAGCGGCGGCGGACCCAGCCTGACGATTTTGCCGCCATTCCCGGCGCAAGGGCTTTCTTGCGCGGCTTGATGGGGCAGCGCGATATCGCCGTGGCCATCGCCACCGGCTGCTGGCGCGAAGAGGCGATGTTCAAATTGGAGGCCAGCGACATCGACGCGTCCGCCATCGTCATGAGCTGCAGCGAGGATGGCGAACAGCGCACCGACATCATGCGCCATGCCTGTTCGCAAGCGCTGGCGGCGACCGGGCGGGATCGTTTCGAGCGGGTGGTCTACCTGGGCGACGGCTTGTGGGACTGGCGGGCGTCTTGCGAGTTGGGCTTCGACTTTGTCGGCATAGGCGACCGCATCGCGGCGCTGCGGGAAGCGGGCGCGGCGCATTGCCACGCGGACTTTTCCGATGCCGCCGCGGTGAGGGCATCGTTGCGTATTTCTTGACGCACCGTTCGCCGCGGCGCGCTTGCCCGGACGGCATATTGTCCCTAGCATGGCATTTTCCATTCAGGATTACATCGCCATGCTGCAGCTTTATGTCGATCAGGATTTCATCAGCCCCTACGCGATGGCCGTTTTTGTCGCGCTGACCGAGAAAGGCCTGCCTTTCGAGGCGCTCACCCGCGATCTGGCCGGCGGCGAACAGTTTGAACCGGCCTACCGCGCGCAATCGCTGACGTCCCGCGTGCCCATGCTGGTGGACGGCGATTTTCATTTGAGCGAGTCGTCGGCCATCATCGAATATCTGGAAGAAGCCTATCCCGACACCGCGCGCGTCTTGCCGGGCAATGTGCAGCAACGCGCCCGCGCCCGCCAGCTGCAAGCCTGGCTGCGCAGCGACCTGCTGCCGCTGCGCGATGAGCGCAGCACCGAGGTGGTGTACGGCATGAAGCCTGCCCAGCCCTTGGGCGAGGCGGCGCGAAAAGCGGCGGACAAGTTGATCGCGGTGGCGGAGGCGGTGGTGCCGGCCGACGGCGGCCATTTGTTTGGCGAATGGAGCGTGATCGATACCGAGCTGGCCTTGCTGCTCAAGCGGCTGACGCGGGAGGAGTTGCCGGCCCGTCTGGCCGATTACGTCGAGCGCCAGTGGCAGCGCCCCGCGTTCGCCGCCTGGCGCGCGCATCAGCTCCGGTAGGGCGGATGCCGCCGCTGGCGGGGCGATCCGCCGTGCGGCCGCGCTCGCTGTTCGATCTTCGGCGCGATATCCGAATCAATTCTGTTTGGCCCAATGCGTTACCCGTTTGCGGAGGAAATGGCTCACGCGTAGGGCGGGCAGGCCTAGGCCTTGCCCGCGCGTTGGGAGCATCCATCTAGCTCAAAGGCGGAACGCCCCGCAGGGGCTTCCGCCCTACGTTTCGGTTTCGACGGGGCGGCTGCTGATGCCCAGCCGCTGCATCCGCGACAGCAGGGTGGTGCGCTTCAGCCCCAGCTTGGCCGCCGCGCCGCGCGGGCCGGCGACGATGCCGTTGCACGCCTGCAGCACCCTGAGGATGCGCTCTTTTTCCGGCTCGCTGGCGTCGAACAAGGGCGTTTCCCGCCGCGCCGGCGCGGCGGGGGGCGGACAGGGCGGGGCCTGGCGGCAGGCGAGGTCGGCTTGCGGCAGTTTGAGCACCGGCCCGCGGGTGAGGATGACCGCGCGCTCGATCACGTTTTGCAGCTCGCGCACATTGCCGGGCCAATCGTGGCCTTGCAGCCGCTGCAGCGTGTCGGCCGGGATGCTTTCGATGCCGCGGCTCATCCGGCGCGAAAACTTTTGGGTGAAGAACTGCGCCAGCAGCGGAATGTCGTCCGGGCGCTCCCTGAGCGGCGGCAAGACGATGGGGAAGACGTTGAGCCGGTAGTAGAGGTCGCTGCGGTAGCGCTTGTCGGCGATCATGCCCATCAGGTCGCAGCTGGTGGCCGAGATCACGCGCACGTCCACCGGGATGATCTTTTGCCCGCCCAGCCGCTCCACCTCGCGTTCCTGCAGCACGCGCAGCAGCTTGGGCTGCAGCTCCAGCGGAATGTCGCCCACTTCGTCCAGGAACAGCGTGCCCTGGTCAGCCAGCTCGAAACGGCCCATGCGCTGGGCGGCGGCGCCGGTGAAGGCGCCTTTTTCGTGGCCGAACAGCTCGCTTTCCAGCAGGCCGGCGGGAATGGCGGCGCAGTTCATATTGACCATGCGCTTGCCGGCGCGCGGGCTGTGGGCGTGGATGGCGCGGGCGATCAGCTCTTTGCCGGTGCCGGTTTCGCCCAGAATCAGCACCGAGCAATCGCTGGCGGCGACGATCTCCACTTGCTCCAGCACGGCGGACATGGCCGCGCTCTGGCCGATGATTTCGTCGAAATTCTGGTAATGCTGGATCTCGCTGGTCAGTTGCAGGTTTTCGGTCGCCAGCTGATCCTTGAGGCGGGAAATTTCCTGGTAGGACTGGGCGTTGGCCAGGCCCAGCGTCAGCCGCGCCGCCACCTGCTGCAAGAGCGGCAGCACGGCGCGGAAATAGCCGCTGTCGCCGGGGTAGGCCAGCAGCAGCGCGCCCACGGTGCCGGTGGCGCCGCACAGCGGCAGCACGCACAGCGAGCGGCAGCCGGCGCGCATCACTTCGGCGAAGCGCGGGTGGACGGCGGCCATCTGCTCCAGCGTCGGCTCGCTGGCCAGCAGCAGCTGATGGCCCAGCATGGCCTCGCGCGCCGGCAGTCTGTCGCGCGGATAGCAAGTGTGGCGGCAACGCTCGCGGCCTTCGCGTTCCAGGTAGATGTCATGCACTTGCAGTTCGCTGTCGTTCTCGCCATGCAAATTGAGGCCGACGAAGCTGACGCCGAAGGCCAGCTGCAAAGCTTGGGCCGCTTTTTCCGCCAGCTCTTCCAGCTGCAGCGTGGACAGCACCGCGTTGGTGACGTCCACCAGGATTTGCAGCTGGTCGCGGTCGGCGCGCAGCGCGGCGACCGGGTCGGCGGGCGGCGGCGCGTCCTGGCCGCAGGAGTGGGGCGCGGTTATCGGCATGGTCGGGCTCGGTGGCGGCGGGAACTTGCAGGATAAATTTTACCGGCCGGCCGCGCCTGCTCATAGCATGCGGGCCGCCTAATCGCCGCGCGTTTAATCTGCGTCAGACAGCCAGGGCAGACTGTCCAGCGCCGGATCGTCCCGCAGCGCGGCGTAGAGCCGGTCCACCGCTTGGCGCACCGGTTCTGTCATCGGGCAGTAAAACGCCACCAGATCGGGCTGGATGCCGATGAACTCCACTTGCGGCACCGTTTCGGCCAGCCTTTCCATCAAAAAGCTCAGGGGCAGGTCGTGGGTGCTCATGATGAACATCTCGGCCAGCGCCGCCGGCGGCACGCGGCGGATTTCGCCGGGGGGCAAACCCATGTCGGCGGCGTCCACCAGCACCACGCGGCGCGGCGCGCGCGCGGCGATGCGGTGGGCGGCGTTTTCCGGCGCGCTGCCGCCGTCCTCCACGTTCCAGCCGGCAATCGGGTTCTGTTTCATCCGGTCGGCCAGCAGCGGGCCGGCGCCGTCGTCGCCCATCATGCTGTTGCCCACGGCCAGGATCAGATCGGGCGCGTCAGTCTTCATGTCGTTTCACCATCAGGTAAAGCGCCGGCTCGGCGTCCATCGCCGCCAGCTCGCGCATCAGCGCGTCGCTCCAGCCGCGTTGCGTGTCATTCATGGCGTCTCGTCTGCGCGTCAACGCCAGGGCCAGCAGCGCGGCATGGCTGGCGTCTATCATGATTTCGCCGAAGCGCAGCACACCGGCCAGCTTGCGCCGCGCTTCGCCCTCGGGCAGCGCGGCCAGCCATTCGGCGTAGCCTTCTTCCGGGCAGCTGATCCTCGGTTGCAGGCAGTCGATCACGCCGATGTGGTGGCCCAGCGCCAGCGTCTGGTAGATCACTTGGCGCGCGTTGTCGTCGGCGGGCATGTCTTCTTCGCGCTGCAGGAATTTGCGGCCCAGCGCGTGAAACACGATGCGGCTCATCGCGCGCCTCCTTCCATGCTGATGTCCCATAAACGGGTGAAGATTTCGTTCTCGCGCGGGTCGGCGGTCGCCGAGAGATGGCGTTTGACGCGTTCGTCCAGCGTCAGGCCGTCGGCCCGGCCGGCCAGATCCATGAACTGGTCGGCCAGGAGGCGGCCGCTGCGGTAGCCGGCCAGCCGCCGCGCCTCGCGTTCGATGCGCACCCGCGCGTCCAGCGGGATGGACGGGTGCGGCAACAAGGCGCGGTCGCATTCGCCTTCTTCCTGATGCGTGGCGCGCAGTTTTTGCTCCAGCAGGCCCAGCGCCATGGCGAAGCCGTAAATCGTGGCGGCCGGCGTGGGCGGGCAGCCGGGAATGTAAACGTCCACCGGCACGATCTTGTCGCTACCGCCCCATACGCAGTACAGGTCGTGGAAGATGCCGCCGCTGCAGCCGCAGGCGCCGTAGGAGACGGAAATCTTGGGATCCGGCGCGGCCTGCCAGGCGCGCAGCGCCGGCATGCGCATGGCGCGGGTGACGGCGCCGGTGAACAGCAGGATGTCGGCGTGGCGCGGCGAGGCCACTACCTTGATGCCGAAGCGCTCGGCGTCGAACACCGGGGTGATGGCGGCGAAGATCTCGATCTCGCAGCCGTTGCAGCCGCCGCAGTCCACGCGGTAGACGTAGGCGGAGCGCTGGATGTCTTTCAGCAGCTTCTGTTTCAGCTGGACGATGCCCTCGCTCTCGGTCAGCGGCTTGGGCATGCCGTATTCGTCGCGCGGGACGATCAGGCCGGCGTCGGCTTGGATGGGAATCATGCTCGCTCCTCCTCGCGGCGGCTAAGCGGCAGCGCATCGCGTTCTATGGTTCGCTTGCGCTTGCATTCGGGACAGGTGGCGTACAGGCCGCGCAGGGTGTCGTCCAGGGCGAGGCCGCTCTGGCGCAGCAGATCCATCGCGTGGTGGACTTCCTTGCGCGGCGCGAAGGGTCTGCCGCAGCAGGCGCAGTTTTCCAGCCGGAAGCTGGCGCGCTGGATCAAGTCCGCCTTGCTGGCCACCGCCAGCTCGAATGCCTGGGTCAGCTGGATGGCGCGGGTGGGGCAGACTTCCTCGCAGCGGCCGCAGAAGATGCAGCGGCCCAGGTTCAGCGCCCATTCGCGCCGCCCGGCGCGGCTGTCGGTTTGCATCGTCAGCGCGCCGGCCGGACAGGCCTGGGTGCAGGCGGCGCAGGCGATGCATTGGCGGGCGTTCAGCTCCGGCTTGCCGCGAAAGCCGGGGCTGACCGGAAACGGAGCGAACGGGTATTTCGTCGTCGGTTCGCCCGCCTTGGCTATGATCTTGAATAGCTTGAACATGGCGTTTTCCTATTTGAGCGGCGAATCTTTGCGCTCGCGGCCATAGCGCTCGATTTCCTGGTAGGGCACGGTGGTGGACTTTTTCTTTTTCACGTCCACCAGCGTCACGCGGTCGGTGCAGGAGTAGCAGGGGTCTATGCTGGCCACGATCAGCGGCGCGTCGGACACGGTGTTGCCGCGCAGCATGTAGCGCAGCGGCGGCCAGTTGGCGTAGGTGGGCGCGCGGCAGCGCCAGCGGTAGAGTTTCTGGTTGTCGCCGGTCATCGCCCAGTGGATGTCCTCGCCGCGCGGCGCTTCGGCAAAGCCCAGCGCGAACTGGTGCGGCTGGTAGGCGAAGCCTTCCAGCAATACCGGGCCGGCGGGCAGGTTTTCCAGCGCGTGCTGGATCATGGCCAGTGAGTCGAAGAATTCGCGGGCGCGGATCAATACCCGGCCCAGCACGTCGCAGCTGTCTTCGGTGTGGACGTCGAAAGGCAGGCTGGCGTAGGCGCCGTAGGTATGGTCGGCGCGGATGTCGCGGGCAAAGCCGCTGGCGCGCAGCAGGGGGCCCACCGGGCTGAAGTCGCGCGCGACTTTGCGGTCCAGAATGCCCACGCCGCTGGTGCGCTGGCGCAGGTTGGGCGTGGACAGCAGCATGTCCACCAGCCGCGTGGTTTCCTCGCGCAGCTCGGCCACCAGTTTGAGCGTGCGCTGGCGTTCTTCCTTGAGAATATCGCGGCGCACGCCGCCTATCAGGTTCATGCCGTAGGTCTTGCGCGCGCCGGTGAGCAGCTCCGCCATGGTCATGGCTTTTTCGCGGACGCGGAAAAACTGCATGAAGCCGGTGTCGAAGCCGACGAAGTGGCTGGCCAGCCCCAGGTTGAGCAAGTGGCTGTGCAGCCGCTCCACCTCCAGGAACACGCTGCGTATCATTTGCGCGCGCGGCGGCACGGCCAGGCCCAGCGCGTTTTCCACCGCGCTGGCGTAGGCCACGCTGTGGGTGAAGCCGCAGATGCCACAGACGCGGTCGGACAGGAAGGTGACTTCGTCGTAGCCCATCCGCGTTTCGGCCAGTTTTTCCATGCCGCGGTGCACGTAGAACATGCGGTAGTCGGCGTCGACGATGGTTTCGCCGTCCACGAACAATCTGAAGTGGCCCGGCTCGTCCGAGGTGATGTGCAGCGGGCCCAGCGGCACGTCGCGGGTGACGCCGGCCGCGTCGTTGACGAAGGCGTAGGTTTCGGTGTCGGTGGTGGGGGCGGGGCGCTGGTTGTAGGCCATCGCGTCCTTGCGCAAGGGGTAGAGATCGTCCGGCCAATCGTCCGGCAGCACCAGCCGCCGCTCGTCCGGGATGCCGACCGGCGTCAGGCCGTACATGTCGCGCACTTCGCGCTCGCCCCACACCGCCGCCGGCACGCGCGGCGTGACCGAAGGAAATTCCGGCCGCTCCGGGTCTATCAGCGCGCGCACCACCAGCCAGCACTTGACCGGCCCTTCCATCGACAGCACGTAGTAGACGGCGAAGTGGCCGTTCAGCGGCCGCTCGTCGTTGCCGAACAGCACCGACAGCCAGCCCTCGTTCTGGTAATACAGCCACGCCACCGTCTCGGGCAGGCTGTCCAGCTTGACGGTGACCGTCAGTTGGTCGGCGGTTTGCCATTCCGCTTCCAGCACCGCGTGCGGGAAGCGTTGTTTCAGGCCATCCAGGTAGTTTTGGCCCAGTTTGTCGTCGTTCATGTTTTTCTCCCAGGCCTCAGCGGATGGCTACAGGGTGGTCGGCTGCGGCCAGCACCAGCTGGCTGGCCTCGCGCAGCAGGGTTTGCAGGCTGTCCGGCATGAACAGGCCTATCGCCAGCATGGCCAGCATCAGCAGGATCAGCGGCAGCAGCGTCAGCCAGCCGGCCTCGCCCGGCTCCACCTCGTCCGGCGCGGGGCCGAACAAGATCGCCGCCAGCATGCGCGCCAGTCCCGCCAGTACGATGGTCAACAGCAGCAGCACGACGACGGTGAGCGCGGCATGGCCCTGGCTGAAGCCGGCCGCCACGATCAGGAACTCGCTGTAGAACACGTTGAACGGCGGGATGCCGCCCAGCGCCAGCGCGCCGGCGCCGAACAGCATGGCCGTCAGCGGCGCGGCGCGCAGCAGGCCCTTGACCGAGCCCATGTCCGGCGTGCCGTACTTGAGCAGCACATTGCCGGAGCCGCAGAACAGCAGCGCCTTGGCCAGGCTGTGGTTGACGGTGTGGAACAGCGCCGCCATCACGCCCAGCGGGCCGCCCAGGCCCAGGGCGATGGCGATCAGCCCCATGTTCTCCACGCTGGAATAAGCCAGCAGCCGCTTGATGTGGCGCTGCGACAGGATGAACAGCGCGGCCACCGCCACCGACATCAGGCCGAAAACCAGCAGCAGCGTTTCCGAGAAACCCGGCCCCAGCGCGCGCGAGGCCAGCATGTGGAAGCGAATCACGATCAGCAGCGCGCAGTTGAGCAGCACGGCGGACAGCAGCGCGCTGATCGGGCTGGGCGCCTCGCTGTGCGCGTCCGGCAGCCAGGCGTGCATGGGGAAGAAGCCGGCCTTGGTGCCGAAGCCGATCAGCACGAAGACGAAGGCGATGCGCGTCAGCGCCGGGTCCAGCTGATGGGCCATGGCCAGCAGCGTGGTCCATTGCGCCGCGCCGCCGTGGTCGCCCAGCAGGCTGGCGGCGTTGGAATAGACCAGCACCACGCCGTAGAGGCCGAAGGCCACGCCCACGGTGCAGATCACCATGTATTTCCAGGCCGCCTCCAGCGAGGAGCGCTGGCCGTAAAAGCCCACCAGGAAGGCCGAGCCCAGCGTGGTGGCTTCCACCGCCACCCACATCATGATGACGTTGTTGGCGGTGACGGCCAGCAGCATGGTGAACAGGAACAGCTGGAAGAGGGCGTAGAAGCCGGCCAGCCGTTCCGGCCCCACCTCGCCGTGCTCCCGCTCATGGCGCATATAACCCACCGCGTACAGGCCGGTGGTGAAACCGAGCACGCCGATCAGCGCCAGGAACAGCGCGCCCAGCGCGTCGACGCGCAGCCAGCCGTCCAGCGCCGCCAGCGGTCCGCCGCTTACGACCCCTACGCAGGCGGCCAGCGATAGCGCCAGCAGCAACGAGACGCTGGCCAGATGCAGCGCGGCGGCCAGCCTGGCGCCGCCCGCGCCCGCCAGCCGGCTGCCCGCGCACAGCGCGGAGGCGGCGAGCGGAATCAACAACAGCAGAACAAGCCAATGCGTAGCAGTCATGGCCTCAGCCCTTCAAAGCGGTCAGTTGCCGCACGTCCAGCGTTTGCAGCGTGCGATGAATGCGGCGCGCCAGCAGCGCCATGATCAGCACCGCGCACACCGCGTCGGTGGCGATGCCTATCTCCACCACCTCAGGCGCCTTGCCGGCCATCAGCGCCAGCGTCAGGTGGGCGCCGTTCTCCATCAGGCAGTAGCCGAAAATCTGCTTGAGGATGTTGCGCGAGGTGACGATGCAGGCCAGGCCCAGCAGGAAGTGGCCCAGCGACACCGCCAGCGCCGGCTTCAACGGCGCCACCACCGCCAGCCGCACGGCATCCACCGCGTACCAGCTGACCAGTACGATCAGCGCCGCCAGCACGGCCATCCAGGCCGGGCCGAGCAGGCCGGTCAGCTCAGGATCATCCGGCAGCGGCCCCAGCAGCTTGATCAGGATCAGCGGCGCCAGCACCACCTTGGTGACGAAGGCCGAAGCCGCCCACAGCGTCAGCTCGTGCGAGCCCTGGGCGCTGGCCAGCGCCAGGAACACGCCCACCAGCGTCAGCGATTGCAAGACATAGAACCAGGCGGCCGTCGCCACGCGATTGGCGCAAATCACCAAGAGCGAAGTGACGATCAACAGCCCGGCCAGGTTGTTGACGATCAGCATGCCGTCCATCCTCGCCTCCTCAAGCCAGCCACGCCGCGGCGATGAAGCTGGAAGCCAGACTCATCGCCAGCAGCGCGGCCAGCACGGTTTTCATTTGCCAAGGCAGCGGCTGGGCCGCGGCCACCACAGGGGACGGTTCGCCCGGCACCGTCTTGCCGAACCAGCGCAGGAACCAGGCGAAGCTGGCCACCGATTCCGCCATCGCCAGCAACATCAGCGGCAGCAGCCACGGTTCGCCGGCCGATAACTGGAAGCCGGCGGCGAAGATGGCGAACTTGCTGAAGAAGCCGTTGAACGGCGGCACGCCGGTAATGGCCAGCGCGGCCACGCAAAAGCTCGCGCCCAATAGCGGCGCGCCGCGCAGCAGGCCGCGCAAGGAAGGTAGCATCCGCGTGCCGCAGCTGTAGCTGAGCGCGCCGGCCACCAGGAAGAACAGGCTCTTGGCGAAGGCGTGGTTGAAGATGTGGGCGATGGCCCCGTTGAAAGCCAGGCGCGAGCCGAAGGCCGACAGCGATAGGGCCAGGAAGATGTAGGACAACTGGGTGATGGTGGAGTAGGCCAACAGCCGCTTCATGTCGGTTTGCGGCAGATACATCCAGAAGCCGTACAGCAGCGTGACGGTGGCCATCACCGCGCCCACCCAGCCCACCAGGTGCGGCACGCTGCCGGCGGCGTCCAGCGCGCGGGCGAAGATGTAGACGCCCACCTTCACCATGGAGGCCGCGTGCAGATAGGCGGACACCGGCGTCGGGGCCTCCATCGCGTCCGGCAGCCACATGTGCAGCGGCAGCTGGGCCGATTTGCCCCAGGCCGCCCACAGCACGCCCAGCAGCACCACGACCTTGGCGGCATCCGGCAGCGCCGAGATCGCGGAGAGGCTGAAGCTGCCGCTATGCGCGAACAGCCAGCCGGCGGCCAGGTACAGGCCCAGCGAGCCGACATGGGTGATCAGCAAGGCTTTCAAGGCAGACTGCAGCGCCTTGGGTTTCTGGTAATAGCCGATCAGCCCCCAGGAGCAGGCGCCGGTGATCTCGAAGCACACCAGCTGGCCCAAGAGCGTGGACGATAGCACCAGGCCGGCCATCGCGCCGATGAACACCAGCAGGTAGGCGTAGTAGCGCGGCGCGGCGGCGTGCGGATGCTCGCGGTTGGCCGGCGTCATATAGGCGGTGGAGTACAGCGCCACCAAAAAGCCCAGCCCCACCACGGCCATGCCTATCAGCGTGCTGAGCCGGTCCACGGCCAGGCCCAACAGCTCGATGCCGTTGAAGCTGAGCAAGGGGTAGTGCGCGGCCATGCCGCCGGCCGTTTTGAAGGCCGCGGCCAGCCAGATGGCGCCTATGGTCGCCAGCAGCGCGAACAGCGGCGCCAGGAAGCGGCCGGCTGGGCGCGGGCTGGCCAATACCAGGGCCGTGCCTAGGAAGGGCAGCAGGATGGTCGCCAGAGCGAGGGGTTCCATGAATGCTCCTTAAAGACCGGTGAGATAGAAAGCAAAGGACAGCGCGGCCAGGCCGAAGCCCACCCAGGTGACGCGCGCGGTGAGCAGGAAGCGGCCGCGCGCCATGCTGTTCTCGATGACGGAAGCGACGACGAACACCGCCAGCAGCTTGAGCGGCAGCCAGGCCGCTGCGGCCAGCAGCGCGGCCGGCGCCAGGCTGTCCGCCGCGCCCAGCGGCAGGAACACGCCCAGCATGAACTGCGCCAGCACCACTTTTTTCAGCGCCAGGCCGAGTTTCAGCAGCGCCAGCGAGGGGCCGGAGTATTCGGTCAGCGGGCCTTCCTGCAGCTCCTGCTCGGCTTCGGCCAAGTCGAAGGGCAGCTTGCCCATCTCGATGAACACGGCGAAGGCGAAGGCCGCCAGCGCCAGGCCGATGGCGGCCGGCGACTGCAGATAGCTGCCGGACATGCCGCTGGCGATGGCGCCGAGATTGGTGCTGCCCTCGATCAAGGCCACCACCAGCAGCGAGAGCATCATCGTCGGCTCCACCAGAATGCCCAGCGTCAGCTCGCGGCCCGCGCCGATGCCGGCGAAGGAACTGCCGGAATCCACGCCGGACAGGGCGAAGAAAAAGCGCGCCAGGCCAAACAGATAGACGAAGGTGATCAGGTCGGCCAGCGGGCCGGCCGGCGAGTGGCGGGTGAGCGCCGGCAGCGCCATCGCCAGCATCAGCATGGCGGACAGCTGCACCGCCGGCGCCAGGCGGAAGGCGAGGCCGGCCCGGCCCGGCGCTACATCCTGGCGGCGGAACAGCTTGAAAATGTCGCGGTAGTCCTGCAGCACGCCGGGGCCGCGACGCGAATGCATGCGGGCGCGGATCATCCGCGACACGCCGGTGAACAGCGGCGCCAGCGCCAGCAGCAGCGCGGCTTGCGCGACGGCCAGGGGGAGGGATTGCAATGCTTGCATGGTGGTTCTCCTAGCGCGCGGCGATCAAGAGCAGCGCCAATAGCGCGATCACCACGTACAGGCAGTACAGGCGGAAATCGCCGTGCTGCAGGCAGCGGACGCGGGCCGCCAGCCTGTCCGCCCAGCGGGCGATGGGCAGGGTCAGCGCCCGGTCCCACAGCGGCTCGGCGCGGCAGGCCCCGGCGATGGTCTTCTCCAGCGCGGCGTCCAGCCTGGCGGCCGGCGACAACTGGCCGCGCAGGCGGTAAAGCGGGGCGAACATATGCGCCACCGGCTGGGTCAGACCCTGCGGGCCGACCGACATCGACGCCTCCTGCGCGTAGCCGCAGGCCCAGGCATCGCCCTGCTGGCGGCGGGCCAGCCGCGCGCCGCGCAGGATGGACAAGGCCAGCAGCACGCACAAGGGCAGCGAGATCAGCAATACCGCCAACAGCGGCATGGACACCATGGTTTGGGCATGCAGGCCGGGATGGATGGCCAGGCCTTCCGTCACGGAGGCCGGCGCGGCATGCGTCAAGGACGCCGCCACATTGGCCATCAGCGGCGACACCGCGCTGGCGCCCACGCCTAGCAGCAACAGCGCCAGCGCGGCCAGCAGCATCGCCGCGCGCATGGGCAACGGCGCCTCGGTCGCCTCCGCGGCATGGCGGCTGCGCGGCGCGCCGGAGAAGCACATGCCGTAAGCCTTGACGAAGGCCATGGCCGCCAGCGCGCCGGTCAGGGCCAGCATCACCATGGCCAGCGGCCCGGCCAGCCGCAGCGCGAAGCCGGCGTCCTGGCTGACGGCGAACAGCGCCTGGTAGGTGAACCATTCGGACACGAAGCCGTTGAACGGCGGCAGCGCGCAGATGGCCAGGCTGCCGGCCAGGAAGCTCAGCGCCGTCCACGGCATGCGCGCGGCCAGCCCGCCCAGCCGCTCCATGTCCTTGCTGTGGGCGCGGTAAAGGATGGAACCCGCGCCCATGAACAGCAGGCCCTTGAACAGCGCGTGGTTGAGTAGGTGGTAGCCGGCGGCGACAAAGCCCAGGGCCGCCAGCAGCGGCTGATGCTCGGCCAGGCCCAGCATGCCCGCGCCCACGCCCAACAGGATGATGCCGACGTTCTCCACGGTGGAGTAGGCCAGCAGCCTTTTCAGGTCCTGCTCGGCCAGCGCGTACAACACGCCCAGCACCGCGGAGGCGCCGCCTATGGCCAGCACCAAGAGGCCCCACCACGCGGCGCGCGCGCCCAGAATGTCCACGCCCACCTTGATGATGCCGAACACGCCTATCTTCACCATCACGCCGGACATGAGGGCCGAGGCGTGCGAGGGCGCGGCCGGGTGGGCGCGCGGCAGCCAGCCGTGCAGCGGCGCCATGCCTGCCTTGGCGCCGAAGCCGAACAGGGCCAGCAGGAACACCGCGGAGGCGAGCGGTCCGTCCAGCTTCAAGGCGCGGAAGCTGTCGAAATCCAGGCTGCCGCTTTGCGCGTACAGGAGGAGAAAGGCGGTCAGGATCAGCACCGAGCCGGCGTGGGCGATCAGAAAGTACAGGAAGCCCGCGTTCACCGCCTCCTCGTCCTGCTCGAAAATCACCAGGAAGTAAGACGCCAGCGACATCGCCTCGAACAGGATCAGGAAGTAAAACGCGTTGTCCATCGCCACCAGCCCTGTCATCGAGGCGATGAAGGCATTGGCGAAGAATCCCATCGCGCCGATGCCGCGGCCGCGGTATTCCCGCACATACGACCAGCCATACAGCGAGGCGAGCAGCGTCAGCGCCGAAATGGCCAGCAGCAGCAGCGCGGCCAGCGGGTCCAGCCGCGCGGCGAAATGGGCGAATGCGAACGGTCCGTCCATCACCAAGCGTTCTACCGTCCCGCTTTGCAATACCGGCAGCGAGGCGGCCAGTCCGCAGGCCGCGCCGGCGATGCCGAACAGCGACGACGCGGCGATGGCCAGCGTTTCCAGGCGGGCCAGCAGCAGGCTGAGCAGCGCGCCCGCGCCGTACAGACAGACGGCCAGCAACAGCCATTGCAGGGGCGCGAGGCTCATGGTCTTTCCTCCGGCATGTCCCACTCCGCGCCCAGCGCGAACAGCGCCGCCTGGCGGCGGACATCGGCGGCGCGCGCGAGCGCATCGTTGTCTTCCATCCGCAGCGCCCGCGTCGGGCACACCCGCATGCATTCCGGGCCATCGGCCAGGCCCTGGCACAGGTCGCACTTGATGGCGATGGCCTTCACGCCAGGCTCCCAGGCCAAGAGCGAGGACAGCGTGGCGTTGCTGTCGCGCGGCGCGGCGGCCGGCTCGGTTTCCGCCGGCGGCGGCTGCCAGGCCGGGCTGACGGCGGCCACGCCACCGCACGGCGTGCCGGAGAGCTGGATGGCGCCGAAAGGACAGGCGATGGCGCATAGCTTGCAGCCTATGCACAGCGTTTCATTAAGATCGACGGAATGGCCGGACAGCGAGATCGCCGCCACCGGACAGACGCGCGCGCAAGGCGCGTCGTCGCAATGGCGGCACAGCACCGGCGCGGTGACGGCGGCCGTGCGGGTGACGGCCAGTCGCGGATGCGCCTGCAGGCCGGCCGCGCGGTGCAGCGCGGAACAGGCGGCCATGCAGGTGTTGCACCCATTGCAAAGCTCGGGCTCTGCAATGACGAAGCGGTTCATGATTCCCCCAAGTAAAGCCAGGCGGGGCCCGGGATGGCTTGTGACTTGCAGGAGACGTGCCAGATGTGGGGCGTGCTGAAACTGTGTTTATTTTCAGTGGCTTGGCTTCGGCGCGGTGGCGGTGGAAGTGTCGAAGCGGTGTCGGCGGGTAAGCGGCGTCGTCAGAAGTGACGAAGGTGGAAGATAAAGACGGGGCGATGGCGCGGGTAAGGCTCTTGGTCTGCCTGCCTACTCGCTTGTACGGAGGGGCGTAAACAAAACATTCACGGTATTATGCTATTGGAATGATATATTGTTGATGTCCTTTTCTGGAATGTTTGATTTCAGAGGACTTCCAAATTTTCCATCATTTAATTTGTTTTTTGTCGATTAAATATCACCATGTTTAGGGATGATTTTATGCGATTTTTATTATTGTTTTCCCTTTTTTTAAGTTTTCCTGCTCTTGCCCAGATACAGTGTGACCAAAAGTCATGGTTGTCGACCGCTACTTGTGAAAACCTGGAAGTGAAAAAACTTATAGATGAAGTTTCAGCGGCGATATCCATGAAAAACTGTAAGGGTGATGACGCAATCGAAATGAAGGATTTGGCAAGGGCATGGGGTCGGGAGCAGTACCATTGTGGGCTGGAAGAGGGGGAGGCTGCTTGTGTCGAAGAGAGATTGAAAGAAGAGCTCAGTCTGTACGGGAAAATAGAAGGGTGCGATTTATCGAATCATGCGGTATTTTTTAAGCAGGTTGAGCCATTTTATTTATTAAAACATCTAGATTTTTATGCGGGGAAAGAGGTTGCAATGATTGGCCGCATGAAGGTTAACCACTGTGATGATGAGAGCGCATTCTCAGGCTCTATATCGGATATCGATTCTCATGTTGTTATTCCGGTGTTGTTTAAAGGCTTGGATGGCGATAAGAAGACTTTGCTCTGTCGATATGGCGAGGTTGTGTCAGGCTGGGATGGCAGGGTAATGATGGATTCGTCTAAGCATGGAGTCTTTATTGTCGGCGGTAAATCTCAGGAGGGAGATTAATTCCCTACCTGTCAAACTGTTAGGGATAATAATGCGGGCACGGCAATTGCGCGCCCGCTCAGGGTATTCCTTAGTTGAAGCTGTAGTTGCTCCAGATGTTGCGGCCATAACGGTCGAAGCCATATATATTCAGCGACAACTGGGTGTAAGTGTTCTGGCCAGCCTGTTTGTTCTGGCTCAATTTTCCGCTGAACTTGGCCGGGCTCGCCGGGTCGCTTGTCATATACTTGGCTGTGATGGACTCGTAGCGCGGTTGCGAGACACCATACATGGTCATTTCCAGAAGCCTGGGGGCGATGCCGGATGGCTGCTTCCAACTCAGGGTAATGTCGCTGCCAAGGTTTGCGTTGGACAGCGTCGAGATACTGGCGTCGTCCAGCTTGGCGTAGTTGCTGTTATCCATTGAGTCCGGCAGAAAAACGGGTTGGCTCACGGTAATATCCTTGGCCAATGCCTGGGTGAAGTCTGGTTGGGAAAATAGGCGCACTTTTACCTGACCGGTGCGCATAGCCTGATTAATTTGAAGCGCCACATTGTTCGGGAAGTAAAAACTGAAGCTGCATTTTCCACCCATGCTGTATTTGTGCTGGGTGTCGACCAGTAGGTTGCTGCCGCAAGTCTTGTCTTCTGCCAACGACAGTAGTGGCTGGCCATTCACCAACATTTGGGCGCTGCGCACTGTCGGGGTCGGGCTGTTATTCCCCAATGGCCATTGGCCGATTGCTAGCTGGAAATCGACGGAGAAGTTGACGCTGTTTTTAAGCGTTTTGCGGTCTATCTGGTGAAAGGCTTGCGACTCCGACATGATGGACATGTCTACAGGGTAATCATCACCGGCGATCTTCCATTGATTGCCTTCTCTGCTAACGATGTAGTTCTCCCGCTCGGCCCCCTCATTGATGGTGAATACCACTTCGCAACGATTTGCGCTCTCGCAGTTCAGCAGTTTCGGTTGGCCAAAACGTACGCCGACTAAAGGTGTTGGGCGATTATTCAGTTGAGCCAGAAACTGTGAGGCATTGGCTCCTGAATAGTTGAAGTCCTTGCTCAGCAGCGAGCCTATTCGGCCGGATTGGCCATCTGCAGTCTTGTATGCGTCGGTCAATTGCGCAGCCAGGATATCGAGCCCTGCGATATCCGGTGCGCCACCGGCCGGTATGCTTATTTGTGCTGGTTTTTGCTGTCGACTGACGCTTACGGCGGTGCCGCCCAGCTTGCTTTTCACCACAATGCTGCCCGGTTTGTCGCCGGCGCTGATGTCCACTAATTCCAGCAACTTGTCATGGCCAGTCTTGTTCGGCGTGAAAGCAGTAGATATCCAGTCGGACTGATCATCTAGCGCCAGGGCTTGGCTCAATGGAGACAATGCGGTTTTGAGGTTAGCCTGACTCTGCTTCAACGCGTCTGCGCTGATTGTTTGGGCGCATTTGTCTGCTTGCGCGAAGCATTGGCCAGCGTTATTGCCGCTGGTCAGCGTGACGATCGCCTCGGTCAACGGGGTGATATTGACCACACCATTTGAAGTGGCGACGGAATGCAGCAGCAGCGGGCTACCATTGACCACGCCGCTGGCTTCCAGCAACAGCGGCCCGGTGGCATTACCTATGTTGATGTTGCTGAAAGAGCCGTTGGCATCAGTCTGTAAAGACTTTATCACTTGGCCTTGAGCGTTTTTAACCGTGATTTGGGCATTGGCCATGGGTGAGCCGGTAGCTACGGTACCGCTGATATTTTGGATGGCGCTGACACTGAGTTGGTTAGTGTTTGCAGAGGTGTTTGCGTTGTTATTGTCGGAGCCGCCGCCACATGCGGAGAGCAGCAACATACAAGCGAGTGCGATGGGGCTTAACTTGGCATTCATGTTTAATCCGGAACTTGATATCAATATGAAATGAAAGGGCAAGTGCTCGGACATGTATATCACAATTTATGAAACATTTAAATGACAATGGATATTTTTTTGATGGCAATAAATGTCATTTGCAATAAAGTTGCGAGAGGTGGGTTTTATGTGAGGGGAAGCTCTGTAAGGCGAGGTGAGTGGCATCTTATGGCGATGAACCGTTGTTGAGTTATCAGCCAGATAGAGCGGGCTGCTGATTGGTGGCCCTGCGCTATCTGTTTTTGCGGCAGTAGGACAGTGCTGGCTTGCCAAGTGGCTTTGAACAGCAGCGGCTCAACAAATCCTCGGCAGCTGCTCGCCGTTGATCCAGTCCACCATCCGCCGGCCGCCAAAGGCGGTTTCCATCTGCACAAACTGGTTGGCGTCGGCGATGGCTTCACCGATGACGGCGGCGTCGCGTCCTTGCGGGTGGGCGCGCATGGCGGCCAGCAGCGCGTCGGCGTCTTCCGGCGCGCAGACGGCCACCAGCTTGCCTTCGTTGGCTACGTAAAGCGGGTCTAGTCCCAAGAGTTCGCAGGCGGCGGTGACTGCCTGGCGTATCGGGAGCGCGGACTCGCGGATATGCATGCCGCAGCCGGCTTGCTGGGCGAACTCATTGAGCACGGCCGCCAGGCCGCCGCGGGTCGGGTCGCGCAGGCAGCGCAGGTCCGGCGCGGCGCGCAGCATGTCCGCCACCAGCGTGTGCAGCGCGGCGCTGTCGGATTGCAAGGCGGTTTCGAAGCCCAGGTTCTCGCGCAGCGACAGGATGGCCACGCCGTGGTCGCCCAGGTGGCCGGACAGCAGGATTTTGTCGCCGGGGCGGATGCGGCGCGGCGAGATGTCGACGCCGGCCGGCGCGTAGCCGACGCCGGTGGTGGTGATGAATACGCCGTCGCCCTTGCCTTGCTGCACCACCTTGGTGTCGCCGGTGACGACGGCCACGCCGGCCTCGCGCGCGGCGGCGGCCATGGATTGAACGATCCGGCGCAGATCGGCCAGCGGGAAGCCTTCCTCCAGAATGAAGCCGGCGGTCAGATACAGCGGCGCGCCGCCGCACATCGCCACGTCGTTGACGGTGCCGTGCACCGCCAGGCTGCCGATGTCGCCGCCGGGGAAGAACAGCGGCGAGACGACATGGCTGTCGGTAGCCAGAATCAGCCGGCTGCCGGCCGGCGGCAGGGGCAGGGCGGCGCCGTCGTGTTGCGCGCCCAGATAGCCGTTGTCGAACTCGGCGACGAACAGCTGCTCGATCAGCTTGGCCATGGCGCGTCCGCCGCTGCCGTGGCTGAGGTCCACCCGGCCGTGGGCAAAGTCTATGCGGTTCATGCCGCGTCTCCGTTGTGATCGGCCGCGCGGAAGCGGCCATAGGTGAAATGGGCGGCGCAAGCGCCTTCGGACGACACCATGCAGGCGCCCAGCGGCCGCTCCGGCGTGCAGGCGGCGCCAAAGGCGCGGCAGTCGGCCGGCTGTTTTTGGCCGCGCAGGATGGCGGCGCACTCGCAGGCCTTGTGGTCCGGCACCTGGCGGTAGGGCAGGGCGAAGCGCTGTTCGGCGTCCAGGTCCGCGTATTCCTCGCGGATGCGCAAGGCGCTCAGCGGCACTGTGCCCAGGCCGCGCCAGTCGTATTCGTCGCGCAGCTCGAACACTTGTTCGCATATCGCCTGCGCCTTGCGGTTTCCCTCGCGGCTGACCACGCGGCTGAACTGGTTTTCCACTTGGGCGCGGCCTTGGTTGAGCTGGCGCACCAGCATGAGGATGGACTGCATCACGTCCAGCGGCTCGAAGCCGGAAATCACCACCGGGCGGCGGTATTGGGCGGCGAAGCCCTCGTACGCGCCGTAGCCTATCACCGTGCTGACGTGGGCGGGGCCGATGAAGCCGTCCAGCGCCACCGCGTCCGGATCGCCTTGCGATTCCATAATGTGCACCATGGCGGCAGGGGTGAGCACGTGGTTGCAGAACACGCTGAAATTGGCCAGGCCCAGCTGGCGCGCGCGCTGGATGACGGCGGCGGTGGGCGGCGTGGTGGTTTCAAAGCCGATGGCGAAGAAGACCACCTGGCGGTCTGGATGGGCCTGGGCGATGGCCAGCGCGTCGTCGCAGCTGTACACCATGCGCACGTCGGCGCCGGCGGCGCGGGCCTTGAGCAGGGAAACGCCCCCGCTGGCCGGCACGCGCAGGGTGTCGGCGTAGGTGCACAGGATCAGCCCAGGCTCGCGCGCCAGCGCGATGGCGCTGTCTATGCGGCCGGTGGGCAGCACGCATACTGGGCAGCCGGGGCCGTGGATCAGGCGGATGTTGGCGGGCAAAAGGTCCGGCAGGCCGTAGCGGGCGATGGCGTGGGTGTGGCCGCCGCAGAATTCCATCAGCCGGTATGGCCGCGCGGGATCGGCCTCGGCATGGATGGCGGCGGCCAGCCGCCGCGCCAGTTCGCCGTCGCGGAACGCTTCAATGTATTTCATCTGGTTTTCCTAGCGGTAGGCCGCGGGGTTGTCCGGCATGGCGCCCATTTCGGCCAGCAGGGCCAGGGTGCGTTCCGCTTCGTCTGGGTCCAGTTTGCCGATGGCGAAGCCGACGTGGACGATCAGGTAGTCGCCCAGGCGGACGTCTTCCACCAGCGCGGTGGAGATGGTTTTTTGAATGCCGCCCAGCTCCACCTTGACCCGGTCTGAGTCCAGGATTTCGGTGACGCGGGCGGGGATGGCCAGGCACATAAGGGTGTCCTCAAGAATGGAAATGTCTTTGCGCCACCCAGGCCTGGCCCAGGGCCAGGCCGCCGTCGCCGGCCGGCGCGAGGCGCGCCTGCAGCATGGACAGGCCGCGCTTGCCCAGCGCGGCGTGCAGGCCGCGCGCCAGGATGGCGTTTTGCAGGCAGCCGCCGCCGCATGCCACGCGGCGCAGGCCATGACGGCGCGCCGCCTGGGCGGCCCAGTCGGCCAGGGCCTCGATCAGGCAGGCATGGAACAGCGCCGCGCCTTCGGCCGGGGCCATGCCGTCCGCCAGCCGGCGCAGCAGCGGCGACAGGTCCAGCACATTGGCGGTGTCGATGCGGTGCAAGCGGGGCGGTTTGGCCGGCAGGCCGCCGCGTTCGGCCAAGCCTTCCAGCCGCATGGCGGCCTGGGCTTCGAAACTGGTGCGGGCGGCGACGCCCAGCAGCGCGGCGGCGGCGTCGAACAGCCGGCCCAGGCTGCTGGTGCGCTGCAGCGCCTTGCCCTGGTTCAGCCAGCGCGCCAGTTGCGGCGCGGTGGCTTCGTCGGGAAAGCGCGCGGCGATGGCGGCGTCGTCGCCCCAGCTGTGCAGCGCGGCGGCGGCCATGCGCCACGGTTCGCGCGCGGCGCGGTCGCCGCCGGGCAGCGCCAGCGTGGCCAGGTGGCCCAGGCGCTGGCAGTGCGCGCCGTCCACCAGCAACAGCTCGCCGCCCCAGGCGCCGCCGTCGTCGCCCAGGCCCACGCCGTCCAGCGCCAGGCCCAGCACGGTGTCGTCGCATTGCTGTTCGGCCAGGATGGCGGCGATGTGGGCGTGATGGTGCTGCACGGCCAGCGCCGGAATGTTCAGCCGCTCGGCCAGGTTCCGCGCCAGGCGGCTGCTGAAGTAGTCGGGGTGCAGGTCATGCGCGATCAAGGCTGGGCGCGTGGCCAGCAGGGTTTGCAGGTGCGCAGCCGCCGTCTCCAGCGCCTGGCAGTTGGCCACGCGGTCCAGGTCGCCGATGTGCTGGGACAGGAAGGCCTCGTTGCCGCGGGTGAGGCACAGCGTGTTTTTGAGGTGCGCGCCCAGCGCCAGCACGGACGGGCCGCCGCGCGACAGGCCGACGGCGCAGGGCGTGTAGCCTCGGCCGCGGCGCAGGAACTGCGCATGGCCGTGGCAGCCCACGCGCAGCACGCTGTCGTCGCAGCGGGTGACGATGTCGCGGTTGTGCTCCAGCACGGCGTCGGCCAGTTGCGGCATCAGGGCGCGCGCGTCTTGGTTGCGGGTGATCAGCGGCTCGCCATGCGGGTTGGCGCTGGTCATCACCAGCAGCAGCGGCTGTGGTTCCGCCAGCCATGCCGAGCCGGCGGGCCGGCCCGCGGCCTCGTGGAACAGCAGGTAGTGCAGCGGGGTGTAGGGCAGCATGGCGCCCAGCCAAGCCACATCCGGCGCCACGCCGGGCAGCGCGTCATCGCAGCCGGCGCGCTTGGGCAGCAGCGCGATGGGGCGTTGCGGCGAGCGCAGCAGGCGGCCGGACAGCTCGTCCATCCGCGCCAGCCCGTCCAGCGAGGCGGCGTTGGCCGCCATGATGGCCAGCGGTTTTTCCTCGCGCGCCTTGCGTTGCCGCAGCCGGGCCACGGCGGCGGGATTGCGGGCGTCGCAGGCCAGGTGGAATCCGCCCAGGCCCTTGATGGCGATGATCTCGCCGCCTTGCAGCCGCCTCAGCGTTTCCGCGATGGCGTCGCCGGCCACCGGTCCCGTCGCGTCCAACAGGGCGAGGCTGGGGCCGCAAATCGAGCAGGCGTTCGGTTCGGCGTGAAAGCGCCGGTGCAGGGGATCCCGGTATTCGTCCAGGCAGGCCGGGCATTGCGGAAACTCAGCCATGCTGGTCTGGGCGCGGTCATAGGGCAGACGTTTGACCAGGGTGTAGCGCGGGCCGCAGTCGGTGCAATTGATGAAAGGGTAGCGGTAGCGGCGGTTGGCCGGGTTGAACAGCTCGGCCAGGCAGGCGTCGCATACGCAGCTGTCCGCGCCTATGGCGGCATGGCCGCCGCCGGCGGCGCTGGCCAGTATGGCGAAGCCGTCGGCCTGCTCCTGTTCCGGCAGCGGCTGGCGCAGCACCTGGTCTATGCGCGCCAGCGGCGGGCGCTCCGCCAGCAGCCGTGAAGCGAAGCCGTCCAGCCGCGCGTCGTCGCCTTGCAGCTCCATGGTCACGCCGTCGCCATCGTTGCGTATCCAGCCGGACAGGGCCAGTTCGCCGGCCAGGCGGTAGACGAAGGGACGGAAGCCCACGCCCTGCACAATGCCTCTTACCGTCAGTTGTTCGCGCGGCATGGCCAGCCTCCTTCGCCGCAGCCGTCCGCCAGCCAGGACAGCCATTCATCGCAGCCTTCGCCGGTCTTGATGGACAAGCGGATCACCGGCAGGCCCGGCCGGACCTGGCGCGCCATGCGGATGGCGGCGTCCACGTCGAAGTCCAGATAGGGCAGCAGGTCGGTCTTGCTGATGATCAACAGGTCCGCCGCGCGGAACATGTCCGGGTATTTGAGCGGCTTGTCCTCGCCCTCGGTCACGGAAAGAATGGCCACCTTGTGCGCCTCGCCCAGGTCGAAGGCGGCGGGGCAGACCAGATTACCCACGTTTTCAATCAGCAAGAGGCCGCCGTCCGGCATGGCCTGGTCCTCTTGCAGCCGCTCCAGCGCCTGGGCCACCATGCGCGCGTCCAGATGGCAGCCCTTGCCGGTGTTGATCTGCACCGCCGGCGCGCCGGTGGCGCGGATGCGCTCGGCGTCGTTGGCGGTTTGCTGGTCGCCTTCCACCACCGCCACCGGCCTGCGGCCGGCCCAGCGGCGCAGGGTGTCCACCAGCAGGCTGGTTTTGCCGGAACCGGGGCTGGACACCAAGTTGAGCGCGAAAATGCCGCGTTCCGCCAGCAGGCGGCGGTTGCGCGCGGCGCGCGCGTTGTTGTCGGACAGGATGTCCTGCTCGATGGCGATGATGCGTTCGGCCGGGGTGTCCGGCGCATGGACGGCGTCCAAGGGGCCGTGCGCCTGAGCGGCCAGCCGGTAGCCGTTCCGGGGCGCGCCGTGGCTATGGCCGCGCTTGCCGTTGATGCGGATTTGTCCGTGGCCGCAGCCGCAAGTTGTGCACATGATGCTGTCCTCCTAGCTGATTCCAATATCCACCACTTTCATCTCTTCGCCACCCCAAAGCTTGAGGTTCTGGCTGCCGCAGCGCGGGCAGCGGGCCGGCAGGGCGGTCAGCTCGGCATCGCAGCCGCAGTCGCCGCATTGGGCCTGGGCCGGGCGGCGTTCGGTCTGGAAGTCCGCGTCGGCCGCCAGGCTGTCGCGCGCCGCCAGCCGGCAGCAATAGAGCAGGGTGTCTGTCTCCACATGGGCCAGCAATCCCAATGCCAGCCGGACGCGGGTGACTCGGCGGGCGCCGGCGCGGCGCGCGGCGGTCTCGGCGATGGCGACCACGCTTTCCGCAAGTGTCAGTTCGTGCACGGGTTTTTCCTTTATTTGACCGCCTTCTCGCCTGCCAACCCATTGCAGGCTGCGCGGTGTCGAGGCGTCGACACTTTTGACGAGGCGCGGCGGGTGTCGAAGCCGTCGTCACGCGTCGCTGCGCGTTTTTGCAAGCGGTTGTCACAAGAAAACAATGGCTTGCGTGGGTGTGGCGCGGCTGGCATGGCTTATGCAACGTCATGGGCGTGAATTCGCAACGCTTGCAATCGACGTTCGGGCGGCTGCCGCCGCTTGAGGAGGCTGAAATGAATCGGTTCATCATCGCTGAACCCCAAAACTGCATCGGCTGCCGCACCTGCGAGGTGGCGTGCGCCTTGGCCCATGCGCCAAGCCCCGGCGAACCATTGTCGCCTGACACCTTCCACCCGCGGCTGACGGTGATCAAGAGCGCGCGCATCAGCACGCCGGTGCTGTGCCGGCAGTGCGACGACGCGCCCTGTCTGAACGCCTGTCCGAGCGGGGCCATCGTCTACGCCGGCAATAGCGTGCAGGTGCTGCAGGAGCGCTGCGTGGGCTGCAAGACCTGCATGGTGGCCTGTCCTTACGGCGCGATGCAGGTGGTGACCGAGCCGCAGCGGCCGCAGCCCGGCAGCTTCGCCACGCGCCAGCTCAAGGCCAAGGCTTTGAAGTGCGACTTGTGCGTAGGGAAGGCCGGCGGGCCGGCATGCATCGCCACCTGTCCCACCAAGGCGCTGCGCATAGTGGAGCCGCAGGCGCTGGAGGCCGCCATGAAGAAACGCCGGGAGCAGGCCGCGCTGGACACGCCGGCGCTATCGCTCTGAATCGAACGCAACGCGCAAAAGGACAGGAAAAATGGAGAAGGTGATTTCGGTTTGCCCGTACTGCGGTTCGGGCTGCAAGCTCAATCTCTTGGTGGAAAACGGCAAGATCGTCGGCGCGGAAGGCGCGGATGGCGTGACCAACCAGGGCGAGCTGTGTTTGAAGGGCTATTACGGCTGGGACTTCCTCAACGACACCAAGCTGCTGACGCCGCGTTTGCGCCATCCGATGATACGCCGCCGGCGCGGCGGCGAGTTCGAGCGCGTGAGTTGGGACGAGGCGGTGGCCTTCGTGGCGGGCAAATTGGGCGAGATCAAGCGCGAGCATGGTCCGGATTCCATCATGTTCACCGGCTCCTCGCGCGGCACCGGCAACGAGTCCAACTACATCGCGCAGAAGTTCGCCCGCGCGGTGATCGGCACCAACAACATCGACTGCTGCGCCCGGGTCTGCCACGGGCCGTCGGTGTCCGGGCTGATGGCCACGCTGGGCAACGGCGCGATGAGCAACTCGATCTGCGAGATCGAGGACACCGACTGCATCCTGGTGTTCGGCTACAACGCGGCCGATTCCCACCCCATCGTCGCCCGCCGCATCCTCAAGGCCAAACAGAAGGGCGCCAAGATCATCGTCTGCGACCCGCGCTACATCGAAACCGCGCGCGTGGCCGACTTGCATCTGCAATTGAAGAACGGCTCCAATATGGCGCTGGTCAACGCCTTCGCCCATGTGCTGATCAGCGAAGGCTTGTACAAGGCGGATTTCGTCGCCGAGCACGCCGAAGGCTTCGAGGAATACAAGGCCGCCGTCGCCAAGTACACGCCGGAATACGCGGCCGAGATCACCGGCCTGCCGGCCGAACTGATCCGCCAGGCCATCCGGATGTATGCCGCCGCGCCCAGCGCCACCATTCTGTGGGGCATGGGCGTGACCCAGTGGGGCCAGGCGGTGGATGTGGTCAAGGGTTTGTCCAGCCTCGCCACCCTCACCGGCAACCTGGGGCGGCCGCATGTCGGCGTCGGCCCGGTGCGCGGCCAGAACAACGTCCAGGGCGCCTGCGACATGGGCGCGCTGCCGAACACCCTGCCGGGCTATTACGATGTCAGCGACGCCGAGGCGCGCGCCCGCTTTGCTGAGGCTTGGGGCGTGGATAGTCTGCCGGCGGAGAAGGGCTGCAGCATCACCGAGGTGGCGCACCGCGTCGAGGCCGGCACGCTGAAGGCGTATTACATCTTCGGCGAAGACCCGTTGCAGACCGAGCCGGACCTGGGCATGATGCGCCGCGCTTTCGAGAAGCTGGACCTGATCATCGTGCAGGATATCTTCATGACCAAGACGGCGATGGCCGCCGACGTCATCCTGCCCGCCACCTCCTGGGGCGAGCACGAAAACGTGTTCTCCAGCGCCGACCGCGGTTTCCAGCGCTGCTACAAAGCCATTGAAGCGCCGGCCAACGTCAAGGATGACTGGGAAATCTACAGCCTGATCGCCACGGCCATGGGCTACCCCATGCATTACGACAACGCCCAGCAGATCTGGGACGAGCTGCGCGGCCTGTGCCATCTCTATGCCGGCGCCAGCTACGACAAGATGGCGGGCCTCGGCTATGTGCAATGGCCGTGCCCAAGCGAAGACCACCCCGGCACGCCGTGGCTGTACGAGGGCTATCAGTTCGACACGCCTAGCGGCAAGGCCAAGCTGTTCGCCGCCGAGTGGCGCCCGCCGCTGGAGAAAGTGGACGCTGAATATCCCTTGGGCCTATGCACGGTGCGTGAGGTGGGGCACTACTCCTGCCGCTCGATGACCGGCAACTGCGCGGCGCTGCAAACCTTGGCCGACGAACCGGGCTTTGTGCAGATCCACCCGGATGACGCTGTGAAATACGGCATCGCCGACCAGGCGCTGGTGTGGGTGGCCTCGCGCCGCGGCAAGGTGATCACCCGCGCCAACCATAATCCGCGCGTCAACGCGGGCGCGGTCTACATGACCTACCAGTGGTGGATAGGCGCCTGCAACGAGCTGACGGTGGACCACCTGGACCCGATCTCCAAAACCCCGGAGCTGAAGTACTGCACGGTGCGCGTGGAGCCGATCGCCGACCAGGCCTGGGCGGAAAACCACGCGCGCGGCGTCTACGCGCGGCTGAAGGCGGACCTGCGCCAGGCCGCGCTGGCGGAGTAGGGCATGGACAAGCCGCCGCTGATCGACCGCCACGGCCGGCGCATCGCCTATCTGCGGCTGTCGGTGACCGACCGCTGCGATCTGCGCTGCCGCTATTGTCGGCCGGCGGGCGACGCGTCCTACGCCGAGCGGGCGGATTGGCTGAGCTTCGCCGAAATCCGCCGTCTGGTGGGCCTGTTCGCCGCCATGGGCGTGGGCCGGGTGCGGCTGACCGGCGGCGAGCCGCTGCTGCGCGCCGGCATCGTCGATCTGGTGGCGGACTTGGCCGCCGCGCCCGGCGTGCGCGACCTGTCGCTGTCCACCAACGCCACCCGGCTGGCCCGGCACGCCGCCGCGCTGAAGGCGGCCGGCCTGGGCCGGGTCAATGTCAGCCTGGATTCGCTCAGGCGCGAATGCGTGAGCGCCTTGTGCGGGCGGGACAGCCTGGACGCCACGCTGGCCGGGCTGATGGCGGCCAAGACGGCCGGACTGGCCCCGATCAAGCTGAATATGGTGGCGCTGCGCGGCGTCAACGACGGCGAGATCGAGTCGATGGCGGCATTTTGCTTCGAGCATGGCTTCATCCTGCGCCTGATCGAGGCGATGCCGATGGGCGAGGCCGGCCGCGCCGCCGCCTACCTGCCGTTGGACGGCGCGCGGGACCGGCTGGTGGGCCGCTTTGACCTGCGGCCGTGCGCCAGCGAGTTGGGCGGCGGCCCCGCCCGCTACTGGCAGACGGCGGACGGGCGCGGGCAGGTGGGTTTCATCACGCCGCTGTCCCAGCACTTCTGCGCCACCTGCAACCGCGTGCGGCTGGCAGTGGATGGCGCGCTTTATCTCTGCCTGGGCCAGGAGCATAAGCTGGAATTGCGGCCGCTGCTGCGCGGCGGCGCCGATGATGGCGAGCTGGAAGACGCCATCCGGCGCGCGGTGGCGGACAAGCCCTGGGGGCATGATTTTGCAGCCGCGCCCAGCCGGGTGCTGCGCTTCATGTCGCACACCGGAGGCTGAGCGAACAATGAAATTGACTGACCTGAGGACGCAAAAATGAAAACACGCATCTGGATCACGCTCCCCTTGATGGCCTTGCTGCCGGGCCTGGCGCTGGCCCACATCGGCAGCGATGCCGGCATCCACCACGGCACGGCCTTTTTCATGGGATTTGTCCACCCGTTCACCGGTCTGGACCACTTCGCCGCCATGCTGGCGGTGGGCGTGTGGAGCGTGCTGGCCACGCGCCAGGTATGGGCCATGCCGTTCGCCTTCGCCGGACTGCTGCTGGCGGGCGGGTTGATCGGCTTCACCGGCGCGGCGGTGCCGGCGGTGGAGCCGATGATCGCCGTCTCTTTGCTGGTGCTGGGCCTCTTGGTGTGCGCGCGGGTGAAGATGGCGCTGCCCTGGGGGCTGGCGGTGGTGGGGCTGTTTGCGCTGTTTCACGGCATCGCCCACGGCGGCGAGCTGCCGGCGGCACAGGCCGTGGCCGCGTTGAGCGGCATGGCGCTGGGCACCATGGTCCTGCACCTCGCCGGCATGGCCATAGGCGCCTTCTTCAAGCAACGCAGCGCCTGGTACGCCCGGGCGCTGGGCGGCGGCATCGCCCTGCTGGGCGCCGGCTATCTGGCCGGGGTGCTGTAGCGTAAATGGCCCTTCCGGCGCAGCCGCCTGCCGCCGGGCATGGCGAAGTCCCTGCGGCAGACGCCGGACGCCATGCGCCAGGATCGCAGCCTGCCGCTGACAGCGGCGGGGAGGCGTCAAAGCGGTTATCATGAGCGCATTCGGCCGCAGCGGCGGCGCAGCGCAGAACAAGCATAACCATGTCGCAACACACATTCTCCCCGGACGAGAACGTCCATTGCAGCCCCAAGGGCTGGTATCAGCTGGCCAGCGAACGGCCCGGTTTCATCCATGACGAGGCGCAGGCCGCCGCCATAGAACAGTTGGACAGGCTGTGGCATGCGCTGATGGACTTCAAGGCCAAGCGCAACCGTTTCCTGGGCCGCAGCCTGCGCAGCCCGGAAGTGCCGCGCGGCCTGTATTTTTGGGGCGGGGTGGGCCGCGGCAAGAGTTTCCTGATGGACGCTTTCTACGCTTGCGTGCCTTATCGCCGCAAGCGCCGCATCCACTTCCACAATTTCATGGCGGAAACCCACCGCGAGCTGCGCAAGTTCGCCGGCGTCAAAGACCCGCTGCTGGCCTATGCCGACCAGATCGCCAAGGCCACGCGGCTATTGTGTTTCGACGAGTTCCACGTGTCCGACATCGCCGACGCGATGATACTGGGCAGGCTGATGTCGGCCTTGCTGGAGCGCGGCGTGGTGGTGGTGACCACGTCCAATTACGCGCCGGACGATCTCTATCCGAACGGCCTGCAGCGGCAGAACTTTCTGCCGACTATCGAACTGATCAAGCGCGAGCTGGACGTGCTGAACGTGGATGGCGGCCACGACTACCGCCTGCGCGAGCTGACGCGGGAACCGCTGTTCCTGGTGCCGGCGGATGCCGACAGCGAGCGGCGCATGGAGCAGATGTTCGTGCGCCTGGGTTCCGGCGCCGAGCTGCCGCAAAAAACCATCACCGTGCTGGAGCGCGAGATCGCGGTGAAGCGGCTGTCGCCAGGCGTGGCCTGGTTCGACTTCATGGCGCTGTGCGACGGCCCGCGCGCGCAAACCGACTATCTGGAAATCGCCAGCGAATACCATACGGTGTTCCTGTCCGGCATCCCCAAGCTGTCGGCCAAGCAGGCCTCCATCGCCCGGCGCTTCACCTGGCTGGTGGATGTGTTCTACGACAACCGCGTCAAGCTGATCGCCTCGGCCGACGCGCCGCCGGAAGAGATTTACACCGAAGGGCTGCAATCCGGCGAGTTCTTCCGCACCGCCAGCCGCCTGACCGAGATGCAGTCCAAGAGCTATCTGGAGCTGCCGCACCAGTCCATGGCGCAAAGCCATGACCAGCCGCCGCCTGGCGTGGCGCTGTAACAGGGCGGCGCTGGCCGCGTGAATTTGCACGAGTGGACATTTTCCCGTCATGCGCGCCGGGTCGGGGCGGTATGTTTGCATGTTGTCCCGGTGGGCGTCCGCCCTCGCCGGCGGCGACGCGACATATTTCTTTCACGCGCGATGGCTATCGTGAGCGGATTTGCCTCATCGCCGCCGTCAGATAGGAAGCTGGACATGAAATGCATCTTCAAATGCCTAGGATTCATCATGCTGTGCGTCGGCTTGGCGGGATGCGGCGGCGGCGATGCGCAAGAGCAGGCTGAAGTGCGCGTGGCGCTGGCGCTATCGAATTTGCGCAATCCGTTTTTCCAGGAGCTGCGCGACGGCGCGCTGGCCGAGGCCGCCAAGCAGGGCGTGGCGCTCACCGTGCTGGATGCGGGCGACGACCCGGCCAGGCAGAGCGAGCAGATCGCGGCGCTGGCGAAGCGCCGGGTGGCGGTGATCCTGTTGAACCCGGTGGGCGCTCAGGCCGTGACCGCGGCGGTGCGCCAGGCGGTAGCCGGCGGCGTCAAGGTAGTGTCGCTGGATCGCAGCCTCCATGGCGAGCCGCTTAGCTCGCATATCGAATCCGACAACATCGCAGGCGGCATGCTGGTTGGCCAATACCTGATGAGCAGGCTGGGCGCGCGCGGCCGCATCGCCGAGTTGACCGGCACGGCCGGGTCCTCGGTCGCTCACGATAGAGACGCCGGCTTGCGGCAGGCCTTGAGCGGCCATGCCGACGCGGCCTTGCTGACCCGACGCGGCGCGGATTTCGACCGCGGCAAGGGCCAGCGGGAAATGGCCAGCCTGTTGCGCCAGTATCCCGATATCCGAGCCGTATTCGCGCAGAACGACGAGATGGCGCTGGGCGCGGTCGCGGCCTTGCGCCACGCCGGGCGGCGCAATGTGGCGGTCGTGGGATTCGATGCGATTCCCGAGGCCGTGGCGGCGGTGAAGGCAGGCGAGCTGGCCGCCACGGTGCGGCAGCAGCCGGGCCTGATGGGACGTTACGGCATTCAGGCCGCCAAGCGGCTGGCGGCGGGGCAAGGCGTGGATACCTACATCGCCGTGCCCTTGAAGCTGATTACCCAGGCCGACCATTAATGCCCGCTGCCAGGCCCTGATCCGGCCTTGCGCCGCCTGGCCGCGCGACTTGCACGGCCTGCGCCGGGGCGCCTTGGGCTAAACGCTTCAACGCGTTTTCGTCGGCGGCACCCAGGGCCGGCTCAGGTGGTTTGCGCCGCCGCGCCGCGCGCGGGCGCGCGGGCCGTTTCCGGCAATAGCAGGGAACCTATCAGGAAGGTGGACGACAAGGCCGCGGCAAAAGCCGTCGCCCAGTCGTAGTCGCCATGCCGCATGTCCACCAACAGGCCGAAGACATAGGGCGCCACGGTGGCCACCAGATAACTCAGGAACCAGAACAGGCTGAAGGTGACGGCCACTTTTCGCGGCGTCATGCCGGGTTGTTCCTGCGCCAGCGTGATCAGGCTGGCGATGGGCAGGAAAATGAAGAAGCCGGCCGCCAGCGCGCTGGCGGAGACCAGGCGCTCGTCGTCGCTCCAGCCCCACAGCTGGGCGTGCAGGCCGATGATGGCCAAAAGTTGCAGCAAGCCCGAGACCTGCAGCAAGGGCAGCCGCCGGCTCATTCTCTTCGCCAGCCAGATGCCGGCCGCCGCGCCGAACAGGCCGGCCAGCACTACCAGCTTGGCCTGGCGGATGCCGGCGTTCTGGTAGAAACCGAACAGCAAGACATAGAAGGCCAGCGTGCCGCTGTAGGTCAGGGCCAGCAGCCAGTTGAAGCGCTCGGACAAGCCCTGGCGCAGGGTGTAGGGCGTTTCGTCGGCGTTGTCGGAGGCGACGCCGTCCGCGCCGAACGCCAGCCACAGGGCGAGGCAAAGCGCGCTGCCCAGCGAGATGCACAGCAGGGCTGTGCGCCAGCCGCCCGTCCATTGCAGCAGGGCGGGCAGGCCGAACATCGCCGCGGCGGTGCCGACATTGAAGGCGACCGAATTCAGCCCGTTGACTACAGCGCGCTCGCGCGGCTCGAACCACAGCATCACGATGGGCGCGAAATACACCACCACCAGCGCGCCGCCCAGACCGGTGAGGAAACGCAGCAGCAAGAGCGCGGGGTAGTGCTGGACGAAGGGAATGAGCGCACCCAGCGACATCAACGCCAGGGCTAGCGCCACCGCGCGCTTGGCCAACAGCCGCGCCAGGATGGCGGCGGCGATGAAGGAGCCCAGCAGCTTGGCCGCCGCCACCGCGTTGCTGATGTGCGAGCCGGCAGCCAGGTCATGGATGCCCATGTCGCGCATGATTTGCGGAATGAAGGCGCTGCCGGCTGCCCAGCTCATGCCGAACAGCGCATAGCTGGCGAACAGCAATGTTTCGATCAGGTATTTGTTGGTTTTCATGCAGGCCTCGGCGCGGGAAGGGCGCCGCCCGGGCGGCGGCGCGATACCCCGTCAGTTTCTGCGAGCCTCCCCGACAAGAAACCTGTCTTTTCAGACAGCCCATGCCGGCGCGTGGCTGTCCAGCGGCATGGATGGCAGCGTCCAGCGCGCGGGCGTCAGCGACAGCCTGGTCGCATGGCTCACCGCCAGCAGGCGGCCAAAGCCGGAGTCCGACTCTTCCAGCCAGGGGCGCACGTCGTCCAGCGCCGGCACGGCCAGGCCCATCGCGCCTTCCACCCGTCCCAGACCGCGCAGCCAGTGGCCGGCTTGCGCCAGCGAAACCTCCACATGCCAGCTGCCGCCTTCTTGCTGCTGGCGGTGCAAGGCGGCGAGCGCGCCTAAGGCCGCGAAATAGCCGGCGATGTGATCCAGGGCCTGGGCGGGGAAGGCGCGCGGCGTGTCCGATCCCGCCGCGGCGGCCTCGGCAATATTGAAGCCGCTGGCCGTCTGTGTCAGCGAATCGAAACCGCGGCGTCCGGCCCACGGGCCTTGCTTGCCGTAGGCGCTGAGGGAGACATAAACGATGCCGGGCCGCGCGCGGGCGGCGTCTTCCGGAGAGAAGCCCCGCTCCGCCAGCCCGCCGGGGCGGTAGCCCTGGAGGAAGATGTGGGCGTCGGCCAGTAGGCGGCGCAGTGCCGCGCAACCGTCCGCTTGGTCCAGGTCCAGCTGCGCATTGCGTTTGCCGCGGCCCATGTCCATGTCCAGCGTGGGAATGGTGGGCAGGCGGGGAGACGTGATGTGCAGCACGTCCGCGCCATGGGCCGCCAGCACGCGGCCGCCCAGCGGGCCGGCGATGATGCGGCTCAGGTCCAGCGCGCGCACGCCGCCCAAGGGGCGGTCGGCGGCGGGCAGGGCCTGCGGTGGTGCATCGCCGATGCGGCTGATGGAGAACACCGGCTGTGCCGCCACGGCCACCCCTTGAGGATGGGCATCCCATTCCTCGAAGCTGCGCAGCGCCGTGGCCACCAGGCCATGGGAGGCGGCGGCGTCCTCGAAGTCAAAGGCTTTCCAGTCCTGCAGCGCCTCGGCCACCGCGGTCTTGTCGTACTCGCATTGCAGCAGCCGCAGCACGCCCTGGCAGTGGTGCGGGAAATTGGTATGGATGCGTAGCCAGCGGCCGTCGCCGCAACGATAGATGCCGGCGATCTTGTCCCAGGGGTCGGCCGGCTGGCTGCCGTCCACCCGCAGGTAATGCTCGCTGCGGAACTCTGCCACGGCATGGCGCAGGTCCACGGCCACCGTTTGCTTTTCGCCGCTGCGCAGGTGATGGAAGGAGGCGGCGGCCAGTCCGCTGGCGGCAAGACAGGCTTGGGCGGCGGCATCCAGCGCGAAGGAGGAGGGCAGAATGGGACCGTGGCCGCTCAGCCGCAGTTGCGGCAGCCAGGCGGGATCCAGCGCGCAGTGGCGCCAGAGGTGTTGGATGGCATCGAGAGAGGACATGGCATGGTCTTTATTGGTTGGACATGCCATTTGATTTTGGTTGAGCTGTCGAGTCAAGCATTTTGTCCTGGCGCCGCTTCAAATGATGTAGGGCGCAGGGTAGGCGATCGCTTCCTTGGTCTGCAGATACTGGCGCAGCATGGCCAGCGCATTGGCCGGTTGATCGCGGGCGATGTGTTGGCCGGAGTTGTGGATGAGCACATGGCTGAGGCCGCTCAGCCTGCGGATGGTGCCGGCCGGCAGTCCGTAGGGGCGCCACTCTGTCGGTTTTTGCTGACGGAACGCTTCCGCCTGGCTCCAGAGCAGGGTGTTCAGCCAGACATCGAGTCCAAGATGGTTGCCCAGCATGCCGTATTCGCCGTGGAAGAACAGGATGTTCAGCTTCTCCAGCAAGGGAGGAAAGAGGGCGCTGGGGGACTCCAGCCAGGATGATTGGGGCCAGGGCGCGGTGCTGGCCTGGGCGCGAGGGTCGATGTGCAGCGCCTGGCGCGTGCCGGGCTTGTCCAGAAAGTCGGCCAGGCGCGAGGCGGCGCGGCGCGGCGGCTGGCGGATGTCTCGGGCGTCGCGGCCGCTGCAGCGCTCCAGATAGGCTTCCAGCTCCAGGGCCAGCCGGGTGCTGCGTTGTTGGCGCAGCGGCGATGTGGATGCCAGGACTTGCCGGAAGTCCTGCAGCAGGGCCTGAGCCTTGCCCAATTCGTCGCCGCGGATCAGCCGGTGCTGGGCAGCGAATTCGATTTCGCTCTGCAGTTGAATCTCGGGCGCCAGCCAGGCATTGCCCAGGCCGAGGCCCAACAGATGGATTTGCGGCTGGCCGCACTGGTTGCCGTCTAGAATGCGGCGAGCCAAGTGGGCAATGGTGTGGCAGGCCTGTCCCAGGCCGAATAGATAGCATGCCTGCTGGCGGTAGCGCGGCCAGCGCAGGAAAAACTCCTGCAAGGCGAGATACACCTGTTGGCTGCCTTCCGCATGATTTTCCGGCTGATAACGCGGATGGATGGCGAAGGACAGGCCGTGGCCCAGCGGCTGGTCGATGATCAGATAGTGCGCGTGCTGGTGCCAGCTGAAGGGGTTGGCATGCACCCGCCCGCCGTCGCCCAGCAAATAGGGGCCGTGGCCGTCGAACAGGCAGCCCAGGGCGTTTTGCTCCGGCGCATGGTTGATCCAGATGATCAGCGGCGCGGACTCCGGGGCGATGGCGGCTTCGCTGAACCAGAAATACAGCCAGCCGCCGCCATCGTCCCCGACGGACAGATAGCCGGCCAGTTGCCTGGCGCGCGTCGGGCCGAAGCCGGGAAACTGGCTCAGCACGGCGCTTTCGCTCAGAAACGGGTTGCTTTGGGAGTGCATGGTCCTGTCCATCCCATTCATGATGATGGATTGCCGTGATTTACCCTTTTATAGACTTGATATGGCGCTTGGACGTCGAGGTTTTGAAAGCGCGCGTGATTTTTCACATTTCGCAATGCTTAAGCGCCACGCCTGCCGCGCCGCCTTGCTTCGGTAAGGGCAGAGATGCCGATTCACGACCAACCCTGACGGAGCACTTCCATGCTGAGCCTGTACACCAATATCGCCGCGCTGAACACCAAGTCCAATATGAATTCCACTCAGAACCAGCTGTCCAGCGCCATGACGCGCCTGGGCACGGGTCTGCGCATCAACTCCGCCATGGACGACGCGGCCGGCCTGCAGATCGCCACCCGCCTGGACGCGCAAAGCCGCGGCATGCAAGTGGCGATGAAGAACGCGCAAAACGGCATCTCCATGATGCAGACCGCCGAAGGCGCGCTGGGCGAAGTGACCAACATCCTGCAGCGCATGAAGGACCTGTCCACCGAAGGCGCCAACGCCACGGCCACCGCCTCCGACAAAACCGCCATGCAGGCTGAGTTTGACCAGTTGGGCAAGGAACTGACCAACATCATGAAGAACACCTCTTTTGGTGGCGAAAAGCTGCTGCAAGGCGGCAAGCTGACCAAGGCCCTGAGCTTCCAGATCGGCGCGGCCTCCAGCGAGTCTATGGGTGTTGATCTCTCCGGCGACTTGACCATTTTGGATACCGCGCTGGGCAATGTTTCCAAGAAATACGAAAAAGATGTTTCCACCATCGGCGGCGCGGCTCCTACGCCGACGGATGCAGACAAAGTCGCGGCTAAGAAACTGGCCGTTGATGCCGCGTCTGCAGAACTGAACCTTGATCCGACAAACGCAACGAAGAAAACAGCCTTCACCACTGCAATCACGGATATGACGGCCATTACCAGCGCGAGCACCAATAAAGATGTCAAGGACGCGAGCGATGCCGTGACTGCCGCAACGACTGCTTGGACGACTGCTGCAGGTGGCGCTGACCCAGTAGCCACTGCAAAAGCCAAAGAAGCGCTGGATCGCTCCATCACCGCTTATGCGTCTGTTGTCGCTGCTGGCAACTCGGATGAAGTTGGTAAGAGTTCGACTATCGATGCGATTGGCAAGGCGCTGGATGCTGTTGGTAACGTCCGCTCCTCGCTCGGTGCAAACGCCAACCGGCTGGATCACGTGGTCAACAACCTGAACAACGTGAACAACAACACTCTGGCCGCCAAGGGCCGCATCATGGACACCGACTACGCCAGCGAAAGCTCCACCATGACCGCCAAGCAGATGCTGATGCAGGCCAGCACCTCCATGCTGAAGCAAAGCGGCAGCATGAACAGCCTGGCCATGTCCCTGTTGCAATAAGCTCCGTCTCCTGGCTGAGGATCCCAAACCAGCGGCTTTGCCGCTGGTTTTTTTTTGTGCGCGGACGGCGCTTGCATGGCCATGGCCTGGCGGCGCCTTGGTCTTGAGTGAAAGATTGCGTAGTTGCATGGGTTTGTGAAAATTGCCGCCATTAAGTGCCGGTTAAATCTTAAAAACTGGTCTTAAACACAATGATAAAGGTACGATTAATCCATTATGATTTTAAATTCGTACAATAAAATTTGTGCGTCATTTAATAGAAAATGGATGACAGAATGAAAAATACATCTAGCCTCCGCCGTTGCCGCGCGTGGGGGCTTTCCGTGATCGCCGCCGCTTCCTTGTCCGCCTGCATGGCGACGGACGGCAAGCAAGCGCCATCTTCCAGCCAGCCCGCGCCGCAGGCCAACGCGCCCGCAGCTCGCTTTTCCTCGCACTCCCCGGCTTTGTCGGAAAAACCGATTTATCCGCATGGCCTGCCGCCGACGGCGCCGGAAAACGGAGGCGCTCAGCCCCCCGCCAAGCCGCGGGGCTTGCAGGGACTGGCCGCGCGCCAGTTGGCGTCGTCCCCGCCGGCGGCGCCCCGCTATGCCGATTGCGACGAAGCCAGGCTCGGCCAATTGAGCGGCCAGGCGCTGGTGCGCTACGTGGCCAGCGTGGACGGGACTTGCATGAACCGCCTGTTCCAGGCAGACGGCTTCAGCTACCGCGTGGTGTCGCCGGCCAATATGCAGCTGGTGGCGGCCGAGGCGCGCCAGCGCGCGACCGCATGGGACGGCCAGAACGCCAACGGCCTGTGGCCGCTGGCGGTGTTCCTGAAAGCCGGTTACTTCCTGCAATACAGCCACGCCAAGGAGGTGGGCGATTACGGCGCAGCGGTGGACCAGCCGGTGATGCGGGCGGTGGAGGCGCTGGCGGCCAACCCGGCGCTTTGGAACGTCAGGGCGCAGGACGGCGATGGCGACGCCGATGGTTGGTATCGCGCGCGCGACGCGCGCCAGAGTGTGGCGGAAACCCTGATCCTGGCCGACTCCGTGCGCAAAGCCGATTACGCGCTGCCGCTGCTGGGCCGTTTCTTTGGCCGCTACCGCGCGGCGGTGAAGGACAGCTGGGCGCGTTACGCCCTGCATCCGATGCAGACTTTGCTATTCAACATGCATTACCAGCCGGACTTTGCGCAGAAGGTGGAGCAGGGGCAGCTGGATGGCCTCGTCGCCAGCCTGGCGGGGCTGACGCGCGCCGGCCAGCCGGCCTTTGCCGATGAGCAGATGTTCCTCAACACGCTGCGCGAGACCGGTCGCTTCCTGCAGTATCCGCGTACCGCGCCGCAGGCCGAGTCCGCCGTGGCGCTGCATCTGCAGGGCGAGAAATACGGCGCGGCCTGGGCCGAGGCGGTGTATGCCTTGAAGAAAATGGGCAAGGTGCCCTGCGAGCGCTATGGCATCTGCCAGGCGGAGCAGGAGCTGCGCGCGCATCTGTTCCCCAACCGCTGGCGCTTCGATAACGGCAATCTGGTATTCGAAACGCCGCTGAGCCTGGCCGATGTCGAGCCCTTGTATTATGCGATGAAGCAGGTGCAGTCCCAGCTGTTCCGCGTGGCCGGCACCCGCAATCCGGTGCCGGACGACGCCAATGCCAGGCTGCGCATGGTGATCTACGGCAGCAAGACCGATTACCAGCGCTTCCAGGGCCTGCTCAATGAGCTGTCCACCGATAACGGCGGCATCTACATCGAGAAAGACGGCGCCTTCTACACCTTCCAGCGCGAAGTGCCGAAGGAAAGCTATCTGTCGCTGGAAGAGCTGGTGCGCCATGAATACGTCCACTATCTATCCGGCCGCTACATCCAGCCCGGCATGTGGGGCACGTCCGAGTTCTACCGCGACGAGCGCCGCATGCCGTGGTATGACGAAGGCTTTGCCGAGTTCATGGCCTGGAGCACGCCGCGCGACGGCATCAAGGTGCGCGGCCATGTGGTGGACGTGGTGGCGGGCGGCTGGCCCGGCAGTTTCCTCGAGCCATCCCGCATCATGCGCTCCAGCTATGGCGATGGCTGGGACTTCTACAGCCATTCCGCGCTGTGGTTCTACTACCTGAATCAGAAACAGCCGGGCAAGATCGCCGACATCCTGGCCGCGCTGCGCGCCGACGATGTCAGCCGCTTTGACGCGCTGGTGCGCGACATGGGCGGCGACGCCGCCTTGAGCGCAGGCTTCCGCGCTTACGTGGACCAGCAGGTGAAATTGGCTCAGGCCGGCCAGCTGGGCAATACCTCCACCACCGAAGGCGTGGACTGGTTCGCTGCCGATAAATGGCAAACCGGCGACGCCGCCGCCGTGGAGGCCGCAATGCGCCGCGCGCTGCCGGTGGCTTGCCAGGTGTGGGCCGACGGCAAGGACAGCGTCTTGCGCCGCTTCGAATGCCAGGGCACGTTGCCGCTGAGTGCGGCGGACCATGCCCAGGCCAGGCAAGAGCTGGACCGCGCGTTGGATGGCGCGCTGCAAGGGCTGGTCAAAACCGGCGGACTGAACAATCTGTTGGCCGCCAATTGCGCCGCCACCGATTACGACTTCCAGCGCAAAACCGCCGCGCTGCGTTGCGAAGGGCCGCTGGGTCCGTCCGGCGGCAAGCCGCAGCCGCCGTTGCCCGGCGAGCTGGGCCTGGCCAAGACCCGCTACGGCAGCGCGGTGCGCTGCCTGCGCGGCCAGTTGCAGGGCGTGGGCGGCGTGGAACGCTACCAGCTGGCGCAAGGCCCGCTATTGGGGCGCGCTCAGGTGGCGGAGTGGGGCGCGTTCAATTACCGGCGCGACGCCGACGAACCGGGCAAGGCGGACCGCATGATCGTGCGCGTGAGCAAGGGCTCGCAGTCCCGTGATGTGGTGGTGGAGCTGCGCGCCGCGCCGCGCGATGTGCCGGAAGCGCAGTGCTGGGCCGAGGCCGGCTAAGCGCAGGGGAAGCCGGGGTCGCCCGGCTTTTGCCTTGCTACGGCCGCCAATCTGATGCATTTCCGCCTGCCCAAGGGCGCGGATGCGGCGGATTTTCCGCGCAAGGCTGGTTGAGCGGGAGCCTGGGCGAATATAATCTCATTTTTTTGCGTTGTTGAAGAATGAGGATGGCTATGCGTAAGGCCTGCTTGATGGTGTTGGGCCTGTGCCTGGGCGCTTGCGCCGTGGCGAATGCCGATCCGGTGATCTTGACGGTGTCGGGCAAGATCGGACGCTTTACCGATGCCAAACGCGGAATCTACCAGTTCCGCGACAGTGATCTGGCCAAGCTGCGACAAGTGAATTTTCGCACCGCCACCAGCTGGACGCCGATGGTGAGCTTCAGCGGGCCGCTGGTGCGGGACATCCTGGCCAAGGTGGAGGCCAAGGGCAGCACGGTACGGGTGCTGGCGATCAATTATTACCGCTATGACATAGCCGTTTCGGAACTGAACAGCCGCAATGTGGTGCTGGCGCGGCGCATCGACAACAAGCCTTTCGATGTCGCCCACTACGGCCCCTTGTGGCTGATGTATCCCTTGCCCGACATGCCGGACGCCGACAAGGGGCCTGCGCTTGACGCCAAGCTGGTGTGGCAGGTCGAAGCGATGGAGGTGATGTGACGCAGGGAAAGCTGAAACGCTATTTGCAGGCGCCTTGGTGGCTGATGCTGCCGCTGCTGGTGTTGCTGCTGGCCGCGGTGTGGAACTTCTACCGCATGGACCACGCCAGCCAGAGCCTGATCGACAGCGGCAAGAGCGAGCAGCTGTACTGGAACGTCGCCCAGTTGCATATCGAGCTGGAAAAGACCCGGGCTGAACTGATCGGCTATGCCGCCGATCCGCAGAATCAGCCCGCGGTGAAGCGGCAGCTGCAGCTGCTGCAAAGCCGTTATCAGGTATTCGAGGCGCCGGACACCGTGCTGGTGCACCGCCAGCTGCGCGGCGTGCCGGGCTTCGAGGCGATGACCAGCGCGCTGGGGCCGGTGCTGAAAGATCCCGAGTGGAGGCAACTGACGCCGCAGAGCGCGCGCAATATGGTGGTGCGCATCGACGCCTTGCGTCCCGTCCTGGCCAATTTCGCGGTGCAGAGCCGCGAGGTGGAGGTGGCGACGCGCATGGCGCGCACCCGCGCCCTGGCCAGCCAGCGCTCGCAGATGCTGGCCTTGCAGCTGGTGTTGTGCGGCGGCATCTGCGGCATCCTGCTGATGCTGATGCGCTATCACGAGGTGAAGACGCTGGCGGAGGCGCGCCAGGCTTTGCTGGACCAGGAGCGCGCCGCGCACCAGGCCACGGTGGCGCTGGAGCTGGATCGCACCACTTTCCTGGGCGCGCTGGGCCATGAAATCCGCTCGCCGCTGCAGTCCATGCAGATGTGCATGGAGCTGGTGGAGCCGGCCGTGCTGCCGGAGCCGGCCGCCCAGTTGGCGCTGAAGCGCATGAAGACGGGCATGGCGCAGCTGACCAGCCAGGTGCACGACATCATGGACGTGTCGGCCATCAAGAACATGCAGCTGCGTTTGAATCCCGGTCGGATGAGCCTGTCCGGCGTGCTGCGCACCGTGATGGACGTGATGCAGCCGCTGGCCGACGCCAAGGGATTGGCCTTGCGCTGCGAGACCGCGGATTTGCCCGACATGGTGATGATGGATGAGATCCGTCTGCGCCAGATTGTCGGCAATCTGGTGTCCAACGCCATTCGCTACACCGATCAGGGCGAAGTGAAGATACTGGCGCGCGGCGTGAGGCGAGACGAGCTGCTGGAACTGTGGCTGGACGTTAGCGACACCGGCATCGGCATCGCGGAGGAGGACCGGGAGCGTCTGTTCCAGCCCTTCAGCCAGGGGCGCAACCGGCGTCCCGGCAGCAGCGGCCTGGGCTTGTCCATCGTCAAGGAGTTGGTGCGGCTGTTCGGCGGCCATATCGAGATGGACAGCGTCGTGGGCAAGGGCTCGATCTTTACCGTGCGTCTGCCGCTGCGCGAGGTGGTGGGCGGGCGTGGCGGGCGCAGCCTGCTCTTGGTGGACGACGACGCGCAAATCCGCTCGTCGGTGGCGGAGTGGCTGACACAGGACGGCTTTCAGGTGCGTTGCGCCGCCAGTCTGACCCAGGCGGCCGATTGCCTGGCCCAGCAGCGTTTCGACATCCTGTTGCTGGACATGCAGCTGGGCGCGGACAGCGGCTATCTGCTGGCCGAGCTGGCGCGCAAGCAGGCGCAGCGCCCGCTGATGCTGGCGATGAGCGCCAATCCCGCGGAATTTTCCGACAACCGCGCCAGCTGGTTTTCCGCTCGGCTGGGCAAGCCTTTTGACGGCCAGCAGCTGCGCGCGGCGCTGGCATCCTTGCCCCAGTAGACAAGCTGGGCGCGCAAAAACAAACAGGCTCCTGAGGAGCCTGTTTTGCTTTGCGGCGCGGTGGCGATCAGGCCGGTTCCAGCGCGTTGGTGACCATGTTCTTGATCTGCAGCGCCAGGATGGAGCCGGGCGCGGGCTTGCCGATGTAGTAGACGCCGCGCATCTGCAAGGCTTTGGACAGCTCGCTCTCGTGTTCCAGCGCATAGCCGGTCAGCACGATGATGGGCACATTGGGCTTGTGCCGGCGTATGGTTTCGATCACCTCCATGCAGCTGGCGGATTCGTCCAGCACCCAGTCCAGCACGAAGGCGTCGAAGTCTTCATGCGTCAGAGACTGCAACAGCGCGGCGGAGTTGTAGTAAGGCAAGGCGAACAGGCCCTGCTGCACCAGGATGGCGGACAGCAGGTCGGCGTCCTTGTCGTCCAGCACGCCGACGAGCAGGCGCTTGCTGTTGGCGCGCTTGGGAGGGCGTATGGTCAAGTAGCTGACCTCGTGGCCGTCTTCGCCGTCGAACTGGGTGCCGGGGAAGACGTGCCAGCAGTCGTGCAGGCGCTTGGCCAGAAACAGCGGCGCGCACGAGTCGTCCGCCAGCCGCTCTCCCAGCAGGATCCAGCAATGCGCTTCGCCGCTTTGATTGTTCAGGTGCAGGATGGCCGGCACCAGGTCCTGTTCCGGGGTTTGCGGCTGTTCCGGCTGCGGCGCCTCTCCCACCAGCAGGGCGGAGGTGGAAATATTCAGGTAATGGGCGAGCTTTTCCACCTGGGCCAGCTGCCATGGGCTGCTGCCGTTGAGCTTGCGGTAGGCCTGAGAGGTGCTCAGGCCCAGGATCTGTTCGATCAGGCCGGCCTGCTGGGCTTCCGGCCAGTGAAATTTTTCCAGCTGCTTGCGGATGTTGTCGCAGATGATCTGGTTAGCGGATTTGGCGTCGGTCATGGTGGCTGCCGTGACAAAGTCGTGATGGCTTGAATGCTATCATCGGCTGCGCAGACATGTCGCTGTAATGTGCATCAAATGAAAAAATTTTCTTATTTTGCGATGCATGCGTATGCATTTTCACAACATGCAAAAAAGTACGTGTGAGTATCGCTATGGCTGGCAAGGTTTGCGAGCCAAGCGGCTTCCATGTGCGCGTCGCAAAGCATGCGACGATCCGCCGCGCCCAAGGCGACCGGCATTTGCCATGAAATGCGAGAGACTCAACCCAGGGTGCCGCTTAGGCTGACCTGGCGGGTTTCCGGCACCTCGTTGTAAGACAGCACGTGCAGCCCGGGCGCGAACAGGCGGCCGTAGCGCGCCAGCAGCGGCCGAATCTGCGGCATCACCAGCAGCACCGGGGGCAGGCCTTGCTGTTTCATCTGGTCGCGCACCGCCGGCATATTGGCCTGCAGCTGCTGCAGCACATTGGGGTCCACCGGGAAGCTGTCCAGCTGTGGCTTGCCGGTCTGCTGCGCTTGCGACAGCGCGCCGAGCAGCAGGTTTTCCAGCTCGGCGGACAGATTGAAGGCGCGGATCTCGTCGCGCGGGCCGACAATGGCCTGGATGATCTGCCGCTTCAGCGCGCAACGTACTTCCGCCGCCAGCATGATGGGGTCCTTGGTGGTATCGCTGGCTTCCAGCAGGGCGGTGGCGATGGGCACGATGTCTTTCAGCGACACGTGGTCCTGCAGCAGCTGTCGATAGGCGCGCAATTGCTGCACCGGGGTCAATGCCTGGCCCAGCGCCGTGGCCAGCTTGGGCGCCAGCGCGGCCAGCCGCTCGCCCAGGGCGGCCACGTCGTCGTGGCGGAACAGCTCGGCCAGGTTCTCGCGCATGGCCTTGTTCAGGTGGGTGGCCATCACGCTGGCGCAGTCCACCACCTGATAGCCCAGGCCCAAGGCCTTGCTCTTGTCGGCCTGGGCGATCCAGGTGACGGGCATGCCGTAAGCCGGGTCGATGCCGGGTATGCCGTCGATGTCGCCGTAGACTTCGGGCGAGGGGATGGCCATCAGCCGGTCGGCGTAGACCTCGGCTTCCGCTACCGTGGCGCCGGAAATCTGGATGGCGTACTGCGAGGGCTTGAGGCGTAGGTCGTCGCGCAGGCTCACGGCAGGCAGCAAGAGGCCCATCTGTTCGGACAAGCTTTGCCGCACGCCCTTGACGCGCTTGGTCAGCGGCGCGCCCTGGCCGGCGTCCAGCAGCGCCACCAGCCGGTAGCCCAACGTGATGCCCAGGGTGTCGGAATACGGCAGCGTGCTCCACTCCAGCTCGATTTCCGCCTCGCCCTGGATGGCGGCCTTGACCGCGGTTTGATTCAAAGCGGCGGCGGCCGGCGGCTGGCGCGCGTGCATGCGCCAGGCCACATAGCCCAGCAGCGCGGCGAAGCCCAGGAAGGTGGGCCAGGGCATGCCGGGGATGATGGCCAGGATCAACATCATGCCGGCGGCGCTCATCAGCACGGTGGGCGAGGCCAGCATCTGGCTGCTGACCTGTTGCGGCATGTCGGCTTCGTCGTTGATGCGGGTGACGATGATGGCGGCGGCGGAGGACAAGAGCAGCGCCGGAATCTGCGCCACCAGGCCATCGCCTATGGTCATCAGCGCGTACTGGCGGAAGGCGTCGCCCACGCTCAGATTGTGCATCAGCGCGCCGATGGCCACGCCGCCGAACAGGTTGATGATCAGGATCAGGATGCCGGCGATGGCGTCGCCGCGCACGAATTTGGACGCGCCGTCCATCGCGCCGTAGAAATCGGCCTCGGTGGCGATGTCGCGGCGGCGTTGCTGCGCCTGCTCCTGGTTGATCAGGCCGGCGTTGAGGTCGGCGTCGATGGCCATCTGCTTGCCCGGCAGCGCGTCCAGCGTGAAGCGGGCCGAGACTTCCGATATCCGTTCCGCGCCCTTGGTCACCACCATGAAGTTGATGATCATCAGGATGACGAACACCACCATGCCAACCACGAAATTGCCGCCTATCACCACATTGCCGAAGGCCTCGATCACTCGGCCGGCGGCATGCGTGCCTTCATGGCCGTGCAGCAGCACCACGCGGGTGGAGGCCACGTTCAGCGACAGCCGCATCAAGGTGGTGGCCAGAATGATGGTGGGAAACACCGAGAAATCCAGCGGCCGCCGCGCCGACACGCTGACCAGAATCACGATGATGGCCAGCACGATGTTGAAAGTGAACAGCATGTCCAGCGCCAAGGGCGGCAGCGGCAGCATCACCATGGCCAGGATGGCCAAGAGGAACAACGGGGCGGCGAGCTTGTGGCGGCCGATGTCGGCCAGCAGTTTGGTCAGCGAATTCATGTTGCGGGATCGGGATCGGACAGTTCACGCGGGACCGCCAGTTCCGGCAGGGTGGGCCGGCTGCGGCGGCTGCCCGCCTGGAATGCCTTCAGTTGCAGGACATAGGTCAAGACCTGCGCCACCGCGCGATACAGCGGCGCGGGGATTTGCTGGTTGACCTGGGTGGTGTGGTAGACGGCGCGCGCCAAGGGCGGCAATGGCAGCACCGTCAGTTTCAATTCGTCCGCCAGCTGGCGGATGTACAGCGCCATCTCGTCCACCCCCTTGGCGATGATGAAGGGCGCTTCGGCGCGGTCTTCGTCGTATTTCAGCGCCACGGCGTAATGGCTGGGATTGACGATGACCACATCGGCCTTGGGTAGCGCCTTGCGCACGCTGCGCTGGGCCAGCTGGCGCTGCAACTGGCGGATGCGCTGGCGCACCTCAGGGCGGCCTTCGGTGTTTTTGTACTCTTCCTTGATTTCCTGTTTGCTCATTCTTTGTTGTTTCAAGAACAGGAAGACCTGCAGCGGCAAGTCGGCCAGCGCGAACAACAGGAACACGGCGGAGAGCTTGAGCAGACAGCTCAGCAGCAGATCCGCCGCGCCGGCCAGCTTGGGCAGCAGCGGCATGCTGTGCAGGGCGAAGAAGTCATGCAGCGAATCGCTGGCGATGCGGTACAGCAGCCAGCTCAGGATCAGTGCCTTCAGTATGGATTTGCCGATCTCGCTGGCGTGTTTGGGCGAGGCCAGCCGCGACAGATGCGCCAGCGGGTTCATGCGCTCGAACTTGGGGCCGATCAGGGACAGCGCGAACACCCAGCCGCCCGGAAACAGGCTGACCAGCAGCATGGCGGCCGGAATGATAGCCAGCGGCGCCAGCATTTTCAGGATCAACAACAGCGTGCCGCCGAACAGCTTGGACCCGCTGTTTTCCAGCGCGCCCTGGCCGGAGAGCGGGGCGAAGGCCAGCGCGAACAGCTGGCGGAAGTCGTCCAGCCAGCCGGGCGCCAGCCAAAACATCATCTTCAGCGCCAGCAACAGCCCCAGCGCGGCGGCCAGATCTTTGGAGCGCGGCACCTGGCCTTGCTCGCGCGCCTTGCGCAGCCGCTGCGGCGTGGCCTTTTCGGTTTTGTCACCCGCGTGCGCCTCAGCCATGGCCCATGCTCAGCAATTGGTCCAGCAGGCGCAGCGTCTGCCCGCTCAGGCTCAGGTATTGCGGCGGCAGCACCTGCATCAACAGGGTCAGGGTGGAAAGCCCGAACAGCGTCACCACCGGGAAGCCCAGGGAAAACAGATTCAGCGCTGGCGCCACGCGGTTGATCATGCCGAAACCGGCCTGCACCACGAAGGTGGCGAACACCACCGGCAGCGCCAATACCATGGCCGCCGACATCACCCAGCCCACGCTGGCGGCCAGTGCCGTCAGCGAGGCTTGCGGGATGCCCGCGCCCAGCGGCCAGGCGCGGAAGCTGGCGTAGACGACTTGAACCAGCACCAGATGGCCGTCCATGGCGAAAAACAGCAGGGCGGCCAAGAGGTAGAGCAGGCTGGACACCACGTCGGAGCCGCTGCCGTTGCCAGGGTCGTTCATCACCGCCATGGACAGGCCCATCTGCGAGGACAGCAGGAAGCCCAGCAAGGCGAGGATGGACAGGGTCAGCTGGAAGGCGAGGCCGAACAGCAGGCCGATGACGACCTGCTCCACGCTGGCGGCCACGCCGTGCAGCGTGAACGGGTCTATGGGGGAGTGGGCCGGCATGGCGGGAATGCAAGCCACGGCCAGCGCCAGCGCCAGGCCGACGCGCGCCGGCAGCGGAACGATGGCGTCGCCGATGAAGGGCGCGACGCTGAAGGCCGCCAGCAGGCGGCAAAACGGCCACCACACGGCGGGGAGCAGGTTAAGCCACTGCGCGTACAGGTCCTGCACCGTCAACCCACCTGGCTCGCGGCGCGCTGGAACATGGCGACGCAAAAGTCCATCAGATAGCCGGTGATCCAGTGTCCGGCCAGCGCGATGGTGAGCAGCACCACCAAGAGGCGGGGCAGGAAGGACAGCGTCTGCTCGTTGATCTGGGTGGCGGCCTGGATCAGGCTGACCACCACGCCGACGATCAGGCTGGGCAGCACCAAGAGCACCACCAGCGTCACCACCACGCGCAGGCTGTCGTTGACGATGTCGACCGCGATATCGGGAGTCAGCATGCCTTCCGTCCTTTTAGTAAGGCTGTATCGAGGTGACCAGGGTGTTGACGGTCAGCGACCAGCCGTCCACCAGCACGAACAACAGCAGCTTCAAGGGCAGCGAGATCACCAGCGGCGACAGCATCATCATGCCCATGGCCATCAGCACGCTGGACACCACCAGGTCTATCACCAGGAAGGGGATGAACAGCATGCAGCCGATCTGGAACGCCGTTTTCAATTCGGACAGCACAAAGGCGGCCAGCTTGACGGTGAAGGCATGGTCTTCGGGTTTGGCGACGTTCTCTTCGCCGGACAGCTTGGCCACCTGGGCTAGCGCGGTCTTGCCGGTCTGGGCCAGCATGAAGCGGCTGACCGGCTTGGCGGCGATTTCCAGCGCCTGCTGCATGGTGATCTTGTCCTGGTCGAAAGGCACCATGGCCTCGCTCCACACCTGCAAGCCCACCGGCCGCATCACCAGCAGGGTCAGGATCAGCGCCACGCCGGTGATCAGGCGGTTGGGCAGCCCTTGCTGCAGGCCCAGCGCCTGGCGCAGCAGGGACAGCACGATGACGAAGCGGGTGAAGCTGGTCATCATCAGCGCCAGCACCGGCAGCAGGCCCAGCGCCGTCATCAGGATCAGGATCTGGGTTTTGATCGTGAAGTCCGGCGCGCCGGCGGCGGACAGCAGCTTCAGCGGCTCGGCCCAGGCCGGCGCGGCGAGCAGCAGGCCGAATGCGACGGCGGGCAGCCCGGGAAGTACGCGCTTCATCAGGCCAGGCTGTCCAGCTGCAGGTCGTTCAGCTCCACCACGCGCAGGCCGTAGTTGTCGCCCGATACCACCACCTCGGCGCGGCCTATGGTCGTGCCGTTGACCTTGATGTCCAGCGGCTCGCCGGCGATTTTGTCCAGTTCGATGACCGAGCCGGAGCCGATGCGGCACAGGTCGGCCAGCGAGATGTCGGCGCCGCCCACTTCCAGCGTGAGGCGGACGGGAATCTTGCGCAAAAACGGCGTCATGTCGCGGGCGGGCGCGGCGGTCTCCGTGGCGGACGCTTCGGCATCCAGGCCATCGAAAATGCCGTCCAGATCGAATTCTTGTTTGTGGTCCATCAGGTTTCCTTCGGTGCTCATTCGATGTCGGCAAAGCCTGCCAGGCACAGCTTGCCCTGGCGTTCCGCCACGCTGGCGCGGAACAGCGCGGCGTCGCGCACGCAGACTTCCGCGCCGGGCGGCAGCGATACCGGCAGCACGCTGCCGGGCTTCAAATCCAGGATGAGGCCCAGCGGCAGCTCCTGCTGCAGCAGGCGCGCGCTCAGGCGCAGCCGCAATTGCTCGTCGAAGCGCGTGGCGGCGGCGGCCGGCAGGCGGGGGCGCTGGCCGCTCAGGCTTTGCAGCAGGGCGTCGAAGGCGGCGTGATCCAGCCGCAGCCTGAGCGCGCCCAGCGGCCTGTCAGCATCGGCCACGTCGATTTCCAGCTGCCAGGCCGCCTGCGGAGCCAGGCCTAGCGCCTGGGGCGAGGCCAATGGCGGCTCGCGCCCGCTCAGGCCATGCACGGCGCGGGCGAAGCGCGGCAGCAGCCGTTCCGCCAGCATGCGAGAGAGCCGGCGTTCGGTTTCGGTCTCCGCGGGCGGGGCGCCGTCGGGCGCGGCGCCGTTGGCGCCGAAACGGTAGTCGAGTATGCCCAGCAGCAGGGCGCGGTCGATATGGCTGCCCAGTTGCCAATCGCCCAGCGCGTGCCATTGCCAGCGCCGCTCGTCCGCCTCGGGCAGCTGTTGCCGCAGCGGCGACAGGCGGAAGCCGGCGTGGTAGCGCCGGTTCAGCTCGCGCTCGAAAAAGTCGGCCAGCTCCTGTTGAAAGGTGCGGGCGAACAGCGGCAGCAAGTGGGTGGGCCGGCCCAGGGTGCGCAGATCCAAGGCCTGCAGGCGGGCGCCTTCTGCCGGCGCAACGATTTTGGCTTTGGGCATGGAGTGTTTCGTTTGTGCGGAGGCCGGGCAGCCCCCGGCTATTGCTGGGAGTGTGCATCTTACTGGCTGTCCGCCTTCGGTAAAGGGGGAAAATTCACGCTTGCGGTTGTGAAAAGTACCGGCTCTCAAATAAATCATTGAGTTTAAAATCCGCCGGCCTGCTCATGGTTTGTTAGCGCTATCGCCATGAGCGGCGTTGTCTCCGATGCAAATACATAAGGATGGAAAATGGCCGCCAATCTCGGTTTGATGATTCATGCCGACCGCAATCAGCTGCTGGGCGAGATGAGCGCGCTGGGCCAGGGGGCCGCCGCCGCGCCGCGACCTGCCCAGGAGACTGCGCCCGCCGCGCAGGGCTTCGGCCAGGCGATGATGGCCGCGGTGCGCGACGTCGATCAGCAAAACCGGCTGGCCTCGGAAAAAATGACCGAGGTGGACAGCGGCCAGAGCGACGATCTGGTAGGCGCCATGCTGATGAGTCAGGAAGCCAGCCTGTCGTTCTCCATGCTGATGCAAGTGCGTAACAAAGTGGTCGGCGCGGTGGACGAGCTGATCAAGATGCAGCTGTAAGGGGCGGTCAAGTGGTCAAGCAATTGCGCAGCGGGTTCGCCGCCGTACAACAAAGAATGGCCGGCCGCCGCCTGCTGCCGGACAACGCCTGGCGCACCCTGCTGCCCATCGTGCTGTTGGCCATAGGCCTGAGCGTGGTGGCCACGCTGTGGCTGTGGCGGGACGACGCCAGCTACAAGCCGCTGTTCGGCGCCCAGGAGAAGGTCAGCAGCGCCGACATGATGGCGGCGCTGGACGCCGACAAAATTCCCTACCGCATTCATCCGCAGACCGGCCAGGTGCTGGTGCCGGACGCCGAGCTCGCCCGCGCGCGCATGCAGCTGGCGGCCAAGGGCGTGGTGGCGCAGCTGCCGGCGGGTCTGGAGCTGCTGGACAAGAACGACCCGCTGGGCGTCAGCCAGTTTGTGCAGGACGTGCGCTTCCGCCGCGGCCTGGAGGGCGAGCTGGCGCAGAGCATCATGGCGCTGGACCCGGTGGCCGGCGCGCGCGTGCATCTGTCGCTGCCGCGCAGCACGTCCTTCGTCACCGTGGGCGGCGAGAAGGGTTCCGCCTCGGTGGTGGTGACGCTGAAGCCGGGCCAGCAATTGTCCAATGAGCAGATCGCCGCGGTGGTCAAACTGGTGGCGGGCAGCGTGTCCTCGCTGGAGGCGTCGCAAGTGACGCTGGTCGATCAGGCAGGCGAGCTGTTGTCCGGCCGCATCGACCTTGGCGACGGCAGCCTGGCCTCCAACGGCAACGAGGCGGCCAAGCGCTTCCGCCAGGAAGCCTTGCAAAATGTGCGCGACCTGTTGGCGCCGGCGCTGGGCGCCGACAATTTCAAGGTCAGCGTCACCGCCGACGTCGACAATGACCGCGTGGAGGAAACGCGCGAGAAATACGGCGAGGCGCCCAAGGTCACCAACGAGGCTTCGCGCGAGGAGACCAGCACCGAGCGCGCGGCGCTGGGCGTGCCGGGCTCCTTGAGCAATCGCCCGGTCAATACCGACGCCTCCGGCGGCGCGGGCGAGAAAGCCGGCAACAGCAAAAACGCCGTCACCCGCCAGTACGCCTACGACCGCAACATCACCAATATCAAGAAGGCGCGCGGCACGCTGCGCCGCCTCAGCGTGGCGGTGGCGCTCAATCAGGCCGCCGCGCCGGGACGCAAGGGCTGGCAGCCGGCCGATCTGGCCAATATCGACAAGCTGCTGCGTAACGGCCTGGGCATCAACGCCGCGCGCGGCGACGTGCTGGTGGTGTCCACCTTGAATTTCGCCGCGCCGCCGCGCGAAGAGCCGATCTGGCAGCAGCCGGAAACCTGGTACGAGGGCGCGCGCTGGATCGGCTACGCCGTGGCGCTGCTGCTGGCCTACCTGTTGCTGGCGCGGCCGCTGCTGAAGATCGCGCGCCAGTTGGCGGATCGCAAGCTGAGCGATTACACGCCGGACGAGCTGGATGTGACGCCGGACGATCCGCTGCTGGACAACCGTTCGCCGCGCGAGGCAGCGGCCCAGCGCCAGGCCGCGCTGGCCGCGGCGCCAGGGAACAGTCCGGTGGTGCCGCTGTTGGAAAACTACGACCTGCCGCCGGCCGGATCGCCGGTGGATGTGATGGTGGAGCACCTGAAGGGGCTGGCGGCCAAGGAGCCGGAGCGCGTGGCGGAAGTGGTCAAGCAATGGGTGCAGAACAATGGACGCAAGCAATAATCCCGCGCCGGAAGCCCCGGCTTCTATTCCCTCCGCGCCGCCCGCCGGCCAGATGAGCGCCATCGAGCAGGCCGCCGTGCTGCTCTTGTGCATGGGCGAGGAGCCCGCCGCCGCCGTCTTGCGCTGCCTCAGCCGCGAGGAGCTGCTGCAGGTGACGCAGGCCATGTCCAGCATGAGCGGCATCAAGGTGGACGCGGTGAAGACCACCATGCAGCGCTTCTTCGACGAATACCGCGAGCAAAGCGGCGTGCACGGCGCCAGCCGCAGCTTCCTGAAGCGCTCGCTGGAGCTGGCGCTGGGCGGCGACATCGCCGGCAGCGTGCTGGACACCATTTACGGCGACGCCATCCGTCCCAAGATGGCGCGGCTGCAATGGGTGTCGCCGCAATGGCTGGCCGATCGCATCGCCGCCGAGCATGTGCGCATGCAGGCGGTGTTCCTGGCCTTCCTGCCGCCGGCGCTGGCCGGCCAGGTGGTGGACGCCTTGCCGGCCGCCAGCCGCGACAGCGTGCTGGTCAACGTGGCGCGGCTGAAGGATGTGGACCGCGAGCTGCTGCAGGAACTGGAGGAGCTGGTGGACCGCTGCCTGGAGAGCCTGCACACGCAAAGCACGGCGGTGGAAGGCATGCAGCAGACCGCCGACATCCTCAACCGGCTGCCGGGCGACCGCGGCCGCATGATGGAGCTGCTGCGCGCGCACGATCCGGACATCGTCGACGAGATAGAGGCGCGCATGTACGACTTCTTCATCCTGTCGCGCCAGACCGAGGAAGTGTTGACGCGCATATGCGAGGATGTGCCGCTGGAGCAGTGGGCCATCGCGCTGAAGGGCGCGGAACCAGCGGTGCGCGACGCGATTATCCAAACCATGCCGCGTCGCCAGGCGCAAAATTTCGAGGCCACCATGCGCCGCTCCGGCCCGGTGCCCAAGAGCCGCGTGGAAGAGGCGCGCCGCGAGGTCATGGCCCAGGTGCGCCAACTGGCAGACGCCGGCGAGATCGACCTGCAGCTGTTTCCTGAGGAAGTGGTCGAGTGAAAACCTGGCGCCCCTTCCGTTTTCCGCCCTTGATCGAGGGCGCGCCGCTGGCGCCGGACGCCGCGGCCGAGGTGCAGGCGTCGGCCGCCGACGGCTTCCGCCAGGGCATGGACGCCGGTTATCGCGAAGGCTACGACAGCGGCGAGGCGGCCGGCCGCGACGCGGGCTACCAGGCGGGCCTGGAGCAGGGCCGCGCCGAAGGCGCCGCCGCCGCGCGCGCCGAGACCCTGTCCGGCCTGGAAACCTTGGGCGCGCCGCTGGCGGCGGCCATCGAACAACTGAACAAGCTGTGCCGCGACTACCAGGCCGCGCAGCGCGACGAGGTGGTGGAGCTGGTGGCCAAGGTGGCGCGCCAGGTGATCCGCTGCGAGCTGGCGCTGAAGCCGGTGCAGATTCTGGACCTGGTGGAGGAAACGCTGGCGTCGCTGCCGCAGGGCGCCCACAGCCAGGGCGAGGTGGAAGTGCTGCTGAATCCGGAAGAATGCCAGCGCATCCGCGAGCTGGCGCCGGAGCGCGCCGCGCAGTGGAAGTTGAACCCTGATTCAACGCTGGCGCCGGGCGAGTGCCGCGTGCGCGGGGTGGAGTTCGAGGCCGACGCCGGCTGCCGCCAGCGGCTGGCGCATTGCGTGGACAGCCTGCGCGAGCAGCTGCTGGCGGAGGAGGCTTAAGCCATGCTGCGCCAGGCCCTGAGCCAGCTCTCGGTGCCGGAGGCCCCGGTGGCCACCGTCAGCGGCAAGCTGGTGGGCGTCAGCGGCCTGCTGCTGGAAAGCGTGGGCTGTCCGCTGCAAACCGGCCAGCGCTGCCTGGTGGAAACCGCCGGCGGCGGCTGGCTGCAGGCGCAGGTGGTGGGTTTCCGCCGCGAAGTGTCCTTCCTGATGCCGTTCAAGAAGCCGGTGGGCCTCGCCACCGGCGCGCGGGTGCTGCCGGCGCCGGATAACGGCGGCCTGATGATAGGCGAGAGCTGGCTGGGCCGCATCGTCAATGGCCTGGGCGAACCGCTGGACGACAAGGGCCGCCTGGGCGGCGATTCTCCGCTGGCCGCTCACCCGCCGCAAATCAATCCGCTCAAGAAAAAACCGGTGGACACGCCGCTGGACGTGGGCGTGCGCGCCATCAACGGCTTGCTGACCCTGGGCCGCGGCCAGCGCGTGGGGCTGTTCGCTGGCTCCGGCGTGGGCAAAAGCGTGCTCTTGGGCATGATTACCCGCCACACCGAGGCCGATGTGGTGGTGGTGGGCCTGATCGGCGAGCGCGGCCGCGAGGTGCGGGAGTTCGTCGAGCATGCGCTGGGGCCGCAAGGCTTGGCCAAGGCGGTGCTGGTGGTTGCGCCGGCCGACGAGTCGCCGCTGATGCGGCTGAAAGCCACCGAACTGACCCATACCATCGCCGCCCATTTCCGCGACCGCGGGCACAACGTGCTGTTGCTGGTGGATTCGCTGACGCGCTACGCCATGGCGCAGCGCGAGGTGGCGCTGGCCCTGGGCGAGCCGCCGGCCACGCGCGGCTATCCGCCTTCGGTGTTCGGCCTCTTGCCCAGCCTGGCCGAGAGCGCCGGCAACGGCGAGGGCGGCGAAGGCAGCATGAGCGCCATCTACACCGTGCTGGCCGAGGGCGACGACCAACAGGACCCGGTGGTGGACACCGCGCGCGCCATTCTGGACGGCCATATCGTGCTGAGCCGCGAGCTGGCCGAGCGCGGCCATTATCCAGCCATAGACATTGGCCGCTCAGTCAGCCGCTGCATGAGCCAGCTGATCGATGAAGAACACGCCGCCGCCGCGCGCGAGCTGCGCGGCGCCTGGAGCCGCTATCAGGAAGTGCGCGGCCTCTTGCCGCTGGGCGCCTACGTGCCCGGCGCCGACCCCGCCACAGACCGGGCCTTGCGGCTGCAGCCCGCGATTGAAGCGCTATTGCGCCAGGCGGCCGGGGAGGCCGCGCCATTCGGACACACCCGCCAACACCTGCAGGAGCTTGCCCGCGCATGAATCCATCCATACGCCAATTCGACCTGCTGCTGACGCTGCGCCGGCGCGACGGCGAAAAGCTGGAAACCGAGCTGGCCGCCAAGTGGCGGCTGCAGGAGCGCTACCGCCGCAATATCGAGCGGCTGGAGCAGCTGTCCGCGGCCAGCGGCGCCACGGCGGCGGCCGGCCATCCGGCGCTGGCGCTGAACTGCGCCGGCTACAAGAGCCATCTGAGCGGCCTGGCGCAAGCGCAGCGCCAGGACTTGAAGCTGGCCGAGGCCGACGCCGAAATCAGCCGCGGCCGGCTGGAAGCCGCCCGCCGGCGTGAAGAGCAGGTGCGGCAACTGCGCGATGAGGCCGTCTCCGGCTGGCGGGCCGAGCGCAGCCGCGCCGAGCAGAAGCGAACCGACGAAGCGGCGGGCCAGGCCTGGCTCAGGGGGCGCGGCGCATGGTGAATATTCACGGCGGGTTCAGCCGCCGCGCGCGGCGGTCGCCCTTTCATGGCGCAGACCATTGAATAGCGGACGAAAGGGATAGCGATGGCGATAGATTTCAACGCGATGCCGCCCAGCACTTGGGCGGACAATCTCGCCAAGAGCAGCCTGGGCAATATGCAGAGCGCGCTGGACAGTCAGACCAAGGCCTCAAAGGCGCGCAGCGACGCGCTGAGCCAATTGCAGAAGGCGCTGCAGGACTATAAGAGCAGCCTTTCCACCTTGAACGGCAAAAAGAGCCTGGTGGCGATGAGCGCGACGGCGAGCCAGGACGGCATCGCCAGCGTCAGCGCGGCCGGCAACGCCCAGCCGGGCAGCTACAGCCTGTTCGTCGAGCAGACCGCCAGCGCGCAGCAACTGGCGATGGGGGATTTGAGCGCGGCAACGGCGCAGTCCGGCGACAAATTCACCGTCAAGCTGGCCGGCGGCGACAGCTTCGACGTGTCCATGAGCGGCGCGGATCAAAATGGGGACGGCAAACTGTCGGTCACCGAGCTGGCCATGGCCATCAACCGCGCCAACGGCAACAGCGGCAAGGTCAGCGCCATCGTGCTGAACAACAACGGCGCGAGCCAGTTGGTGCTGTCTTCCGGCAAGACCGGCCAGGCCGGCGCCATCTCCCTAGACCTGAGCCAGGTCGGCGACGCCGGCCTGAAGGCGGGGCTGTCCAGCTCGCAGACCTTGACCGCGGCGCAGGACGCGGTGGTGTGGCTGGGCGGCAAGGGAACAGGCGTGCGCATGCAGCAGGCCTCCAATACCTTCACCAACATCGACGGCGTCAACCTCACCGTCAACAAGGCGATGAAGGACGGCGACGCGCCGCTGCAAGTCACGGTGAGCCGCAGCGACAGCGACACCAACGCCAACCTGCAGTCTTTCCTCGACGCCTACAACAAGGTGTTCAAGGCCATCTCCGACCTATCGCAGCCGGGCAGCAGCGGCAAGCCCGGCGCGGCCTTCGCCGACGACTCCAGCGTGCGCGCGCTCAAGGGCCAGCTCAACACCATCCTGCGCCAGTCTTACGACGGCATCACCCTGGGCCAGCTGGGCATCAGCGCCAGCCGCGACGGCACCCTGACGCTGGACAGCAAGAAGCTGGGCGACGCGCTCAAGGCGTCGCCGGACGCGCTGGACCGTTTTTTCAGCGGCCAGTCTCAAAACGGCGCGCTCAAGCAAAGCGGCGACTATCTGGACAAGTGGCTGAACGCCAGCAGCGGCCTGATCAAGCAGCGGCGCGACAGCGGCGACCGCCAGCAAAAAGACCTGGACCGCCGCCAGGACGCGCTGCAGCAGCAATACCAGCGTCTGTACCAGCGCTATCTGACGCAGTTCACCCAATTGCAAAGCATGCAGGACCAGATGACCCAAACCCTGGGCATGCTCAACTTCAACTGATTACAAGACAGGCGGGATCAAGACAGTGGATTACGAAGCCTACCGCAGTTACCACGCGGTCAATTTGGAGTCGCAGACGCACGCCGCCAGCCAGGTGGAGCTGGTGCTGGTGCTGTTCGACGGCCTGCTGGAAGAGATCGCGCGCGCGCGCGGCCATCTGCAACATCGCCGTTTCGAGGCCAAGGGCGAAAGCATCAGCAAGTGCATCAACATTCTGAACGGCCTGTCCAGCGCGCTGGACTTCGAGTCCGGCGGCGAAGTGGTGGCCAGTCTGGCGCGTTTGTACGACTACTGCGCGCATCGCTTGTACCAAGCCAGCGTGGAGCTGGATGTGGCGGCGCTGGACGAGGCGGAGACGCTGTTGGTCACCTTGAAGGGCGGCTGGATAGGCGTGCGGGACCAGCATGCCGCGGCCTGAGGTGGACGCGCTGTGCCAGGCCATCGCCGCCGCCGGCGCGCGCCGCGACTGGCAGACGCTCTCCGGCATCGATCAGCGCCTGCGCGACAGGCTGGCGGCGCCGGACGCCGGCTGGGACGACGAGGACAGGCAGGCCCTGGCCGCCGCTTACCGCGGCGCGCTGGCGCGCAGCCAAGCGGAGTCAGATGCATTGCGGCACAGGCTGGCCGCCATCGGCCAGCAGCGCGAGGGCCAGCTGGCCTACGCGCAATTCAGTGAATGGGAACCAGCATGAGCAGAGTGGCACCGCCGCCTATCCAGAACCCGGCGCCGGCCCCGCTGGACGATATCGTCGCGCCGGGTCGGGACGAGCGCTCGCAAGCCGATGACGCGTCCAGCGTCGATTTTGCCGAGGCCTTGCAGCAAGCGGGGCAGGTGACGCCGGCCGACGCTCAGGACAAGACCGCCGACACGGACCCGAAGACGCCGCTGTCGTTCTGCGGGGCGCCGCAGGCCGCGCCGCTGGCGCCGCCGCCGCAAGCGCGGGCGGCATCGGAGCGGGACGCCGTCAAGCCGCGCCAGGCTGACCCGCTGGCGCTGAGTCCGGCGATGCGGCCGTCCATCGCGTGGCAGGCCATCCTGCCGCAAGGCGCTGCCGTGCCTGCCCAGGCGTCGTCCGACGGCCCAGGCCTGGCGGCGGACGCGGCCGGGGCCGCTCAGGCCAAGCTGGCTGCGCCGCTCGGCGCGGTTGCCGGCAAGGCGCTGGCGGCGCAACTGGCCGAGTCGTCCTTGCCGCAGGAGGCTGCGGCGGCGCCCTTGCCTTCCCTGATGCCGCTGGCCGCGCATGCGGCGGAGCCGGGCAAACCGGCCGAGAGCGTCAGCCTGGCCTTGCCGGCCGCGCAGCCGGAAAGCTGGGGCGGCAAGCTGCAGGCGGCGCTGGGCGAGCGGCTGCAAGTGCTGTCCAGCCAGAACCAGGACCGCGCGACGATACGTTTGGACCCGCCGGCGCTGGGTTCGCTGGAGATCGCCATCCGCCATCAGGCCGGGGTCCTGACCGTGGAGCTGACTGCCTCCCACGGCGAAGTGGTGCGGCAGCTGCAGAGCATAGGCGATGCCTTGCGCCAGGACCTGGGCAGCCGCCAATACACCCAGGTGGCAGTGGACGTGAAGGAAGGCATGCCGTCCGGCCATGGCCAGGGCGGCCGCCACGGCCGCGAGCCGCAAGCGCGCGAGGAGCCGGGCCGGGCCTTGAGCCGGGAAGGCTGGCGCGCGGCGGGCGGTTTCGAGCTGGAGCAGGGTTGAAGCGTTGAGGAGGTAGGGCACACATGAATGGCAAAACCCTGATCGCGGCCGCGCTGGCGGCCGTGTTGGCCGCCGGGGCGGGCGTCGGCGGCTGGTGGTATGTCCAGCGCGCGGAGCGCGCCGCGCCCCGGGCGCCCAAGCCGGCGGACTATCGCTATGTCACGCTGGACAAGATCATCGTGATGCTGCGCGCCGACGCCGGCGGCGATCCGCGCTACATGGCGGTGGATCTGGTGTTCCGCAGCAGCCCGGACAACGAGGCCAAGGTGAAGGAACAGCTGCCGCTGCTGAAGAGCGTGGCGGTGCGCGCGCTGTCCCAGCTGAGCCGCGAGCGCGCCGGCGCCTTGAGCATAGACGACTACCAGAGCCTGCTGAGCAAGGCCTACCGCGCGTCCTACGCGCGCGAGCAGGGCGAGCCGCCGTTCAGCGAGGTGATGGTGGGCAAGCTGATCATCGAGTAAGCCGATGTACGCCGAAAGCTATGCCCAGCCGGCCCAGGCGCGGGACGAATCCCGGCACCTTGCCGCTTACGCGCCGCTGGTCAAGCGCGCCGCGCGCCAGCTCTCCAGCCAGGCTGGCGGCGTGTTCGACCGCGAGGACATGGAGCAGATCGGCCTGATGGCGCTGTTGGACTGTCTGCGCCGCTATGGCGGCGAGCCGGACGAGCGCTTCGCCGGCTTCGCCATGCTGCGCATCCGCGGCGCCATCCTGGACGAGCTGCGGCGGCTGGACTGGCGGCCGCGTTCGGTGCGGCAGGAGGCGCATCGCGTGCGCGACGGCCTGCGCGAGCTGCGGCGCAAGCTGGGCAGGGAGCCGTCCGAGGCGGAGGCGATGAGCTTGCTGGGACTGGATGCCGACGCTTACCGCGAGGCGCTGTTGGCGGAAAACGCCGAGGCCATGGCCAGCTTTGATGAGCTGGTGGCATCGGGCGTGGAGCTGGCGGGCGAAGGCTCGCCCGAGGCTAGGCTGGAGCGGCAGAGCGAGCTGGCGCGCGCGCTGACCGCGTTGAACGAGCGCGAGCAACAGGTGATCCAGCTGTATTACGAGTTCGAACTGAGTCTCAAGGAGATCGCGGCGGTGCTGGAGCTGACCGAGGCCCGCATCTGCCAGATCAACAAGAGCGCCCTGAAAAAAATGCAGGCGTGCCTGATGGCGGCCTGAGGCAAGGAAATTCCCATGCAGCAATTGTTTGGCATTTTGATCGTGCTGGTTTGCGTATTCGGCGGCTTCATGCTGCACGGCGGCGTCTTGTCCATCATCTGGCAGCCGACCGAGCTATTGATCATCTGCGGCGCCGCCATGGGCGCCATCGTGCTGGGCAATCCGCCGCATGTGCTCAAGGAAATGGGCAGCCAGATCAAGCGCGTGGTGGTGCGCAAGAAGCAGGGCGCGGAATTCCAGCGCCAGCAGCTGTTGCTGATGTACGAGCTGCTGATCACCGCCAGCCGCGGCTTGAAGGCGCTGGACCAGCATGTGGAGGCGCCGCGCCAGAGCCCCTTGTTCAATCGCTATCCCATGGTGCTGGAAAACCGCAAGCTGCTCGCCTTCATCGTCGACAACTTCCGGCTGATGGCGATGGGCAAGATCAACGCCCATGAGCTGGAAGGCGTGCTGGACCAGGAGCTGGACGCGATCCACGAACAGCTGAACCAGCCGTCCAAATCTCTGCACAAGATCGCCGAGGCCATGCCCGGCTTCGGCATACTGGCCGCGGTGCTGGGCATCGTGATGGCGATGAACACCGTCGCCCAGGGCGCCAGCGCCGGCGAAATCGCCGCCAGCGTGGCGGCCGCCATGGTGGGCACCTTCATCGGCATTTTCTTTTGTTACGGCGTGCTGGACCCGCTGTCCAACGTGATGAGCCAGCTGGTCAAGGAAGAGCTGTCGCACTTCGAATCGGTCAAGGTGGTGTTGACCACGCACGCCTCCGGCAAGCCGCCGCTGCTGGCCATCGACGCCGGCCGCCGCCTGGTGCAGCTGAACACCAAGCCCAGCTTCTCCCAGCTGGAGTCGTGGATCAACGCGCTGGAGGGCGTGTAAGCGATGGCGCCGCTGAAGAACAAGGATGGCCATGAGGGCGCGGTCATCAAGCGCGTGTCGCGCCGCCATACCGAGGAGGCCCACGGCGGCGCCTGGAAAGTGGCGTTCGCCGACTTTGTGCTGGCGCTGATGTGCCTGTTCCTGGTGCTGTGGGTGCTGGCCGCGCGCGACCAGGAAAACCTGCAGCAGCTGCTGAGCGCCTCCGGCGGCAAGCCCATGATGGAAGGCGCCAGCCGGCAGATCGACCACCTGGGCAATCCGCCCGGCAGCCTGATTCCGCGCGACCCCGTTCCCGGCCCCAGCGGCAGCCAGGCGGCCAGCAAGTCTGCCGTGCGCAATACCGACAAGCGCACGGTGGATGATCCGCCGGAGTTGATGCGGCATAGCTATGACAGCGAGGCCGATTTGCGCAAGCTGGCCCAGGCTTTGTCCGAGATGAGCCGCCAGGCGGGGCTGGCCAGCAATCTGCAGACCGTGATTACGCCTTACGGCCTGCGCGTGACGCTGCATGATACGGACAAGCAGGGCATGTTCGAGCGCGGCAGCGCCATCGTCGAGCCCAGGTTCCGCAAGTTGCTGCTGCAGATCGGGGGCATGCTGGGCGAGATCGACAACCGCCTGCTGATCGTCGGCCACACCGATGCCGCGCAGTACCACAGCGCTGGCTTCGGCGCGCTGTCCAATTGGTCGCTGTCCAGCAGCCGGGCCATGGCGGCGCGCATGCACATGATGCAGGGCGGGCTGGCCGGCGAATCCGTGCTGCAGGTGGTGGGCATGGCCGAGCGGGCGCCGCTGGATGCGGGGCATCCGCTGGCGGCGCTCAATCGCCGCATCGAGTTGCTGATCCTGACTTCCAAGCAGGCGCGCGCGGTGGTGGCGATGTATGGCGCGGGCGGAGAGCAGGGCGGTCCCATGCCCGGGGTGTCGGCGACGCAATACGACGCGGCGGGCGAACGCGCGGGTCCCGAAACGGCGACTGGCATGAAATAATTAAACGTCCATGTCTCATTCATGAAAATCCTTGCTATGCAAGGATTTTTTTTGTGAGAATTCCACACAAATTTTAAGTAAATTATTTACAATGTGCGCGTCTTTGATAAGAATATCGCTGTTTGAGTCATTTCTCATACAATTAAGATCATAAAATGACAGGGACGTGTCCATCGGCATGATCCCGTGTCGGGGACGCGTTACCGAGATGAAACAAGAACAAGCCTTGCAGATGTTGCGGCAGACGCCGCTATTTGGCCATTTGTCTGACGATGCTCTGGCTGGGGCGCTGGCGGCGGCGGAGTCGATCCGCTTGGCAAGAGGCGAAACCCTGTATGCGGAGGGCGAGGCCTCCGACGAGGTCTATCTGTTGTGCGCCGGCTGCATGCAGTCGTTTGTCGCTGCGCCGGGCGGCAAGAAGTACGTGTTGCAGGTGAGCATGCCCGGCGACATGCTGGGCATGGAGTCTTTTGTCGATGGCGGCGAGCGCAACAGCAGCGCGGTGGCCGACGAAGAGAGCGTGGTGTTGAAGTTTTCGCGGCCCGTGCTGTGCGCCTTGTTCGGCAGCGAGGACGGCTTGCCGGGCTGCGATAAGGTTCGCGTCGGCATCATGTGCTATCTGGTGGCCCTGGTGCGCCACATGACCACCCTGGCGCGCAATCTGGCCTTGCTGGACGTCTACGGCCGCGTGCGCATCCTGATCAATCAGATGCTGGTGGAGCAGGATGGCGTGCTGATGCTGCGCAAGCAGTTGACGCAGCAGGAAATCGCCGACCAGATCGGCTCCTCGCGCGAGATGGTGGCGCGCATCCTGAAAGAGCTGATCTACGGGCATTACATCCGTCTGGAAAACCGCCGCATCGTCGTGTTGAAGATGCTGCCGGAAAACTTCTGAATCCCGACGCGCGGCTTTTTGCCGTCGTTCGTTTAAGTTCGGCGCCCAGCTGTCGCCTTGTATCGGTAAACACCGTATGCAAACGCAGGTCACTCGATGCAAATCACATCCCACACCTCACGCCGCGGCGAATTGAGCGCCGTCGACAAGACCGACGCGCCGGCGGCGGCCGAGCCTGCCGCGCGCGGCGCGGCGGCGCAAATGGCGCCGGCTTCGCCGGCCTCCGCGTTGCGGGCCATGCCTGAAATCGACGCCTCCCGGGTGGAGGCGGTGCGCGCGGCGCTGGCGCGCGGCGAAGTCCGCTTCGACGCGCAGCGCCTGGCGGGCCTGATCGAGCAATATCATGGCGGCCGTTGATGGATAGAAGGCAGGCCTATCGCCAGTTGTTCGATACCGTCGCGGCCGATCTGTCGGCCTATCCGCAGCTTGCGGCGCGGCTGGAGGCGCAGTTTGAAGCGGCGCTGCGGCATGACGCGGCCGGTTTGCAGGATAGCGCAAGCGAAATCGCCGAGCTGTGCGCCAGGCTGGAGCGCAGCCGGCGCGAGCGAGCCGGTTTGCTGCGGGTCTTGCTGCCGGCGGGCGAGCCGCTGTCCATGGCATCGGCGTTGGCGGTTCTGCCTCCGGCCTTGCGCGAGCGGGCGGACGCGATGTGGCAGAGCTTGCGCGGCTGGATAGCCGAATGCCGGGAGCGCAATCGCCGCAACGGCGAGTTGTTGACGCAGCGCCGAGAACTATTGCGGCGGGTGCTGGAAGGAGAGTCCGATGTTTACGCTGCGCAGTGAGCGGGTCGCCGGGTCTGGCGCGGCGGCGGGCGAGGGCATCGCCTTGCCGCTCGATCTGCCTGGGGCGGGCGCCGGATTTGCCGAGCAGTTTGCCGGGCTGCGCGCCGAGGTGGAGCGCTTCATCTCGGAAGGCGGGGCGGATGCGCCCATGCCGTTGACGCCGGAGGCCGGCCGCTTGAGGCAGCAGCTGCGGGCCGGGGCCGACGCATCGGCCGCCGGCGCGGATCGACAGGCTTTCTTGGTCGAGATGTTGCCGCATGCGCAACAGGCCGCCGCCAAGCTGGGCGTGGCGCCGGACATCCTGCTGGCGCAGGCCGCGCTGGAGTCGGGCTGGGGGCGCAAGCCGCTGGCCAAGTCCGATGGCGGCAACAGTCATAACCTGTTCGGCATCAAGGCCGGCGCGGGCTGGCGCGGGGAAGTCGCCATGGCGTTGACCTCGGAGTTCGAGCATGGCCGCAAGGTGGCCAGGGTGGAGTCGTTTCGCGCCTATCCGGACTATCAGGCGGCTTTCGACGATTATGCGCGGCTGCTGGCCAGTCAGCCGCGCTACCGCGCCGCCTTGGGGGTGGGCAATGACGAGCAGGCGTTTGCCGAGGCCTTGGCGCGGGGCGGCTATGCCAGCGATCCGGCTTATGCCGACAAGCTGGGCGGCCTGGTTAGGCGCTTGCGGGAGAGTCGCGGGGGTGGTTGAGAGTGAGGGGGCTTTGGAGCGAGTTTTGCTTTTATGCTCGCTTTTTAAAAATAAATAAAGAAAAAGCCGAAATCTTTCGATTTCGGCTTTTGACTGGTGGAGGTAAGCGGGATCGAACCGCTGACCTCTTGCATGCCATGCAAGCGCTCTCCCAGCTGAGCTATACCCCCAGTATGCTGGCGTCCCCACGGGGATTCGAACCCCGGTTATCGCCGTGAAAGGGCGGTGTCCTAGGCCTCTAGACGATGGGGACAAGTGTCCTACTAAATTGTGGTGTGGTGGAGGTAAGCGGGATCGAACCGCTGACCTCTTGCATGCCATGCAAGCGCTCTCCCAGCTGAGCTATACCCCCACGTAAAACTATGGCGTCCCCACGGGGAGTCGAACCCCGGTTATCGCCGTGAAAGGGCGGTGTCCTAGGCCTCTAGACGATGGGGACTAAATTGTGGTGGAGGTAAGCGGGATCGAACCGCTGACCTCTTGCATGCCATGCAAGCGCTCTCCCAGCTGAGCTATACCCCCACGAATTCCGTCGATTTCGCTTTCGCGCCGACCGTTCTGTCTCGACAGGAAGCGAACTATACATGGGCAATTTACCCATTGCAAGTGGTTTGTAAGAAAAATTCGACGAAATCAATAAAATAATCAAATGTCATTTAAATGGGTGCGTGCTTGCGACAAAGGCGCTGCCATTGGCTGCAGCCGGCGGGTTGCGGAATGGGGCGAGAGGCTTGCTGAGGTGGGCGGCGGATGGCGTTGGGGCGTGTCCACTATCCTTGTGGCTTTGCATTCCCTCGGCGGATAGTCATTTTCCTTGCCGGGTCTGCATGGGCGTGCGGGATGGGGGTGTCTGCCGAGAGGGGCGGCATGCCGGATGTTCCGGCCCAAGTCGCGCCTGGGGCTTGTCGCCGGGTTCCGCCGGATCCGAGTCCGCGAATTCTTGATTCGCATCGGCGATGCGAGCCAAGAGCGCGGGGCTTGGGCATGTGGCCGCTTAAGTCCCTGGGGGTCTGTCGCCCGGCGGAGGCTTGAGGGGGGGCATGGAGCGCGTGTTTTATGCCCACGGCTCAAAAGCCGAATGATTTGGAACGCAAAAAAGCCCGCTTGCGCGGGCTTGATCGTCTTGTGAAGCAGGTGACTGGTGGAGGTAAGCGGGGTCGAACCGCTGACCTCTTGCATGCCATGCAAGCGCTCTCCCAGCTGAGCTATACCCCCGTTGGATGTCGCTGCGTTCACAGTGCTGGGCATTCTAGGCCCGTATGGCTGGCTTGTAAATACCCTGTGCAACAAAATTGAAAATTTTCCTGCGCGGCAGGTTTCAGCGCGCCGGCGCATGGTTCCGTCAGCCTATGGGACGCTGTCACGCCGGCTCGGGTATAATCCGCAGCCGGATCAGGCATGAGAGGCGGCGATGTCGGTTGGCCATTACGAGAATTTCCCGGTGGGTTCCATCCTGTTGCCGCGCCGCATGCGGCGCGCGGTGCATGCCATTTACCATTTTGCCCGTTATGCGGACGATGTGGCGGATGAGGGAGAGGCCGAGGCGCATGAACGATGGGCCGAGCTGGACCGGCTGGAGGCCGACCTGGACCGCATCGCGCGGGGTGAGCCGCCGCGCATCGCGCTGATGGCGCCGCTGGCGGCGGCCATCGTCGAGCACGCGCTGCCGCTGCAGCCGTTCCGCGACTTGCTGTCGGCCTTCCGCCAGGATATAGGCAAGACGCGTTACCAGAGTTTCGGCGAGCTGGTGGATTACTGCCGCCGCTCGGCCAATCCGGTGGGACGGCTGATGCTGGCTCTGTATGGCGAGACCGATGCGCGCAGCCTGGCGCAGTCGGACGGCATCTGCACGGCGCTGCAGTTGATCAATTTCTGGCAGGATGCGGCCATTGATTGGCAAAAAGGCAGGGTGTACCTGCCGCAAGAAGACTTGGCGCGCTTCGGCGTGACGGAAGAGCAGATCGCCGCCGGCCGCTGCGACGCGAAATGGCGCGCGCTGATGCGTTTCGAAATCGAGCGCGCGCGCAAGATGCTGCAAGCCGGCGCGCCGCTGGGGCGCACGTTGCGCGGCCGGCTGGGCCTGGAGCTGCGGCTGATCGTGATGGGCGGCGAGCGCATCCTGCAAAAACTGCACGCCAGCGATGGCGATGTGTTCCGCCAGCGGCCCAGACTGAACGGCCGCGACTGGGCATACATGATATGGCGGGCGTGCCGGGCCAGATAAGCCGGCGCGCCGCTGAAACGGAATTCCGCCGGCGGCTTGGCCGGCGATAGCAGGGGGAGAGGCGCGTGACGCCGGATCAGTATTGCGAGGACAAGGCCGCGGCCAGCGGCTCCAGTTTCTATTACAGCTTCCGCTTCCTGCCGGAAGAGCGGCGCCGCGCCATCACCGCGCTGTACGCCTTCTGCCGCGAGGTGGACGACGCGGTGGACGAATGCCAGGACCTGAACGTGGCCAAGGCCAAACTGGCTTGGTGGCGCGGCGAGGTGGGGCGGGCCTATGTGGGGCAGGTGGACCACCCGGTGATGCGCGCGCTGCAGCCGCATCTGAAAACCTTTCAGCTGCCGCAGTCGCAGCTGGAGGAAATTCTGGACGGCATGGAGATGGACCTGCACATGGTGCGCTACCAGCGCTACCAGGACCTGCTGCTGTATTGCCACCGCGTGGCCGGCGTGGTGGGCCAGCTGGCCGCCCGCATCTTCGGCTACCGCGACGAGCGCACGCTGGAGTACGCGCATGAGCTGGGCGTGGCCTTCCAGCTGACCAACATCATCCGCGATGTCGGCGAGGACGCGCGGCGCGATCGCATCTATCTGCCGATGGAAGAGTTGCAGCGTTTCAACTGCCCGGCCATGGACATCTTGCATTATGAGGAAAGCGAGGCCTTCAAGGCCTTGATGGAGTTTCAAATCGAGCGGGCGCAACAGCAGTACCGCAAGGCCTGGGAGCTGCTGCCGGCAGAGGACCGCAAGACTCAGCGGCCCGGCTTGCTGATGGCGGCTATCTACCGAGCCACGCTGGAAGAGATTCGGCTGGACGGGCCGGCCAAGGTGTTGAACCAGCGCCTGTCGCTGACGCCGCTGCGCAAGCTGTGGCTGGCGTGGAAAACCTGGACTTTCGGCTACCAGTCGTGAAGCCCCGTGTAGCGGTGGTGGGCGCCGGCTGGGCCGGCCTGGCCGCGGCGGTGGAGTTGGCGGACGCGGCCGAGCTGACCGTCTACGAGGCCGGCCGGGAGCCGGGCGGCCGCGCGCGCTGCCTGGGCAGGGATGAAGACAGGTTTGACAATGGTCAGCACATCCTGTTGGGCGCTTATGCAGAATGCCTGCGCTTGATGCGCAAGGTTGGCGCCGAGCCTGACCATCTGCTCAGGCGGCTGCCCATGCAGTGGCTGCGCCAGGGCGGCTTGGACATGCGCTGCCCGCGTTTGCCCGCGCCGCTGCATGTGGCCGCCGGGCTCCTGCTGGCGCGCGGACTGTCCTGGGGTGATAAAGGCAGACTGGCGCGGGCGTTGGACGCCTTGAAGCGCGCCGGCTACCGCTTGCCGGCGGATGTCGGCGTGGAGTCATGGCTGTTGCGGCACGGCCAGAGCGAGGCCTTGCTGCGCGATTTCTGGCGGCCGCTGGTGGCCTCGGCCCTGAATACGCCGCTGCGGCAGGCGTCGATGCGCGTGCTTGCCGCGGTATTGCGAGATAGCCTGGGCGCGGGCCGCTCCGCCAGCGATCTCTTGCTGCCGATGCAGAATGTGTCCGCGCTGTTTCCGCAACCCGCCTGGCGCTGGCTGGGCGAGCGCGGGGTCGAGCTGAGGCTTGGCCAGCGCGTGGCGGCGATCGCGCCGGGAGACGGCCGGCCACGCGTCGACGAGGCGGAGTATGATGCCGTTATCGCGGCGGTGGCGCCTTATCATGCGGACGCGTTGCTGGCTGAGCCGGCATTGCGGCAACGCGCCGCCGCGTATCGCTACTGTCCCATCGCCACGGTCTACCTGCGTTACGGACAATCGCCGCGCCTGCCGGCGCCCATGCTGGGCGTCAGCGGCGGCGCGGCGGATTGGCTGTTTGATCGCGAAGCCTTGTGCGGCGAGGCGGGCTGGCTGGCGGCCGTGCTGAGCGCGCCGGCATCGCTGCCGCCGCAGGCGGAGCTGGTTCGCGCCGTGGCGGAGGATGCGCGTCGCGTCGCGCCATGGCTGGGCGAGCCGCAGCAGAGTAAGGTCATCGTGGAGAAGCGCGCCACTTTTGCCAGCGAGGTCGGTCTAAACAGACCGGATGTGCGCCTGGCCTGGCCTGGAATGTATCTCGCCGGGGATTGGGCGCATCCCGAGTATCCGGCGACGCTGGAAGGCGCGGTGCGCAGCGGGGTGGCCGCGGCGGCTGCGGTGAAACTGGATTTACGGATGGAACCATGACAATGAAGACAGAATACTCTCAAGACGCCCTGGCGGGACGCGTGATCCTGGTGACCGGCGCCTCGCAAGGCATAGGCCGCGAGGCCGCGCTGACGTTTGCCCGCCATGGCGCGACCGTGGTTTTGCTGTCCCGCAGCGTCAAGGGCCTGGAGAGGGTCTACGATGAAGTGGTGACTGGCGGCGGACCGGAGCCGGCCGCCATTCCGCTGGACTTGCTGAATGCCGGCGAGAACGAGTTCAACAACCTGGCCTTGACCATACACCGCGAGTTCGGCCGGCTGGACGGCATCCTGCACTGCGCGTCCCATTTCTTCGCGCTGTCGCCGCTGAGCAATCAGACGATAGAAGAGTGGATGAACCAATACCGCATCAATACGGTGGCCCGCTTTGCCCTGACCCGCGCCTGCCTGCCGCTGCTGAAAGCGGCGCCGGACGCCTCGGTGCTGTTCGTCGGCGAGCATCACGCGCTGTATCCGGCCGCCTACTGGGGCGCGTTCGGCGCCTCCAATGCCGGCCTGGCATACTTGACCCGCGTGGCCGCGGACGAGTGGGACATGTTCCCGGATCTGCGCGTCAACCTGCTGCTGCCCGGAGCGGTCAATTCGCCGCAGCGCAACCGCACCCATCCGGGCGAGGACAAGAGCGAGCGGGGCGACTTGGCTGACCTGATGCCGCATCTGCTGTACTGGATGGGCCATGACAGCCGCGGCCGCAGCGGCGAGGTGATCGAACTGGATCTGCGCAAGCCGCGCGACTGATACGGGGAGAAGGCATGAAGAAACTGCTGCTGATGGCCTGCGTCTTGCTGCTGGGCGGCTGCAACTACGTGAACAGCGTGACTGGTCTGAGCAAGGATTCCGACAAGGCGATAGGCGCCGCCTGCCGCCAGACCGGCCGTTCGCTGGAAGAGTGCTACCAGCGCAATCCGAATGCCGACAAAGCCTTCATCTACGCCGGATGGCGCGAGATGAACGAGTACATGGCCAAGAACAAGCTGGAGACGATGACGCCGCCGGTGGACAAGCAGGCCGATGCCAGCGGCGGCGCGGCGGTGGGCGATGCCCGCCCGCCGGCGCCGGCGGCGGGCAAGTCCAGCGATGCCGGGCCGCATCCTTTGACCAGCGAGGAGGCCGACCGCGCGGCCAAAACCGACCCCGAGGTGGCCGCCGTGCTGGCCGCCATGCATCGCCAGGACGGCGGCGGCAAGCCCGCGCCGTCCAGCAAGGGTGAGGCCGATCAAAAGCGCCTGCTCAACATCATCAACGAAATCAACAAATCCGACCCCAATCGCCCGCCGCAACACTGACGCGGCGACGCGCAACGCCGGCTCCTGTTATGCTTGGGCCTTTGTTTGCGTAACTCGATTCGATGGCCAAGAGCAAAACCGTATTCAGCTGCACCGAGTGCGGCGGACAGTCCCCCAAGTGGCAGGGCCAATGCCCGCACTGCAATGCCTGGAACACCCTGGTGGAAGCCGTGGCCGCGCCGGCCGCGGCCAGTCCGCGCTTCCAGTCCTGGGCGGCCAATGTCACCAAGGTGCAGAAGCTGTCCGAGGTGCAAACCGAAGAAACCCCGCGCGACCCTTCCGGCATTGAGGAGCTGGACCGCGTGCTGGGCGGCGGCATCGTGCGCGGCGCCGTGGTGCTGATAGGCGGCGATCCCGGCATCGGCAAGTCCACGCTGCTGCTGCAGGCCCTGTCGCAGATCGGCCAGAGCCGCAAGGTGCTGTACGTGTCCGGCGAGGAGTCGGCGCAGCAGATCGCGTTGCGCGCCTCGCGCCTGGCGCTGGATACCAGCCGGGTGGATCTGCTCGCCGAAATCTGCGTCGAGAATATCCTGTCCACGCTGAAGCGCGAGCAGCCGGAAGTGGTGGTGATCGACTCCATCCAGACCTTGTACACCGAGCATGTGACCTCGGCGCCGGGTTCGGTGTCGCAGGTGCGCGAATGCGCGGCGCAGCTGACGCGCATGGCCAAGCAGAGCGGCATCACCGTGCTGCTGGTGGGCCATGTCACCAAGGAAGGCTCGCTGGCCGGCCCGCGCGTGCTGGAGCACATGGTGGACACCGTGCTGTATTTCGAGGGCGATTCCCATTCCAGCTACCGCATGATACGGGCGATCAAGAACCGCTTCGGCGCGGTCAACGAGCTGGGCGTGTTCGCCATGACCGATCGCGGCCTGAAAGGCGTGTCCAACCCGTCCGCCATCTTCCTGTCTTCCTACCGCGACGATGTGGCCGGCTCCTGCGTGCTGGTGACGCAGGAAGGCACGCGGCCCTTGCTGGTGGAGATCCAGGCGCTGGTGGACGACTGCCACGGCTTCCAGCCCAAGCGTCTCACCGTCGGCCTGGAGCAGAACCGGCTGGCCATGCTGCTGGCGGTGCTGCACCGCCATGGCGGCGTGGCCTGTTTCGACCAGGACGTATTCCTCAACGCAGTGGGCGGCGTCAAGATCAATGAGCCGGCGGCCGATCTCGCCATCATCCTGGCCATGGTTTCCTCCTTGCGCAACAAGGCGCTGCCGGAGAAGCTGGTGGTGTTCGGCGAGGTGGGCCTGGCCGGCGAGGTGCGCCCGGTGACGCGCGGGCAGGAGCGGCTGAAGGAAGCGGCCAAGCTGGGCTTCACCCGCGCCATCGTGCCGTCCGCCAACAAGCCGCGGCAGGAGATAGAGGGGCTGAAGGTGCTGGCGGTGGATAGGCTGGACCAGGCTGTGGAATTCTGCAGGGAGTGAGCATGATAGATCCGCAACAGATCGAGCAGGAGCGGCCCTACCTCTTGCGCTACGCGCTGGCTCAGCTGCGCGAGCGCGACGCGGCGGAGGAGGCGGTGCAGGAAACGCTGCTGGCGGCGCTGGAGTCCAAGGATAATTTCTCCGGCAAGTCCAGCCTGCGCACCTGGCTGACTTCCATTTTGCGCTTCAAGCTGATTGACGCCTTGCGCCGCAAGGGCAAGGAAAAGCTGTTCGAGTCTCTGGAAGATGAGGCTGACGACGGCGATTTCGACGGCCTGTTCGCCAAGGACGGCCATTGGCGCGAACCGGTAAAGGCCTGGAGCGGGCCGGAGTCGCAGCTCGTTTCGAAGCAGTTCTGGGAGGTGTTCGAGCAATGCTCCAAAGTGATGCCGCGCCGCACCGCCATGGTATTCGCCATGCGCGAAGTGATGGGCATGGAAATCGCCGAGATCTGTAACAATCTCGAGATTACGGCGACCAACTGTTCAGTACTGCTGTACCGGGCGCGCATGACGCTGCGCGAATGTTTTTCCACACGCTGGAGCCGGGAGGACGAGCGATGAAGTTGAGTTGCCGCGAAGCCAGCCGGCTGATTTCGGCCGGCCTGGACAGACCCTTGAGCGCAGCCGAGCATCTCAAGCTGCGCATGCATCTGTTGTTGTGCGGCAATTGCCGCCAGTTTTCCCGGCAGCTCGATTTGCTGCGGCAGGGCGCGCGCCGCGCCGGCCAAGGTTTGGAGCCGTAAACGGATAGTCGATACTTTGACATTGTCATTTTAATTGTTGATACTGGGCCTTTCTTGACGGAAAGGCCTTTGTCATGTCCGCTGGCGAACTGCTGCAACATCTGATTCAAATCCATGATGACCAGCCGGACGAGGCGGCTGAGCAATTGCGGGGGCTGGTTCAGGCGCCGGACCTGGCGGCGGCCGATCGTCCGCGTCTGGCCTGGCTGATCAATCACATGCTAGGCGAGGAAAAAGGCCAATGGCGCGCGGCCTGGTCCTTGCTGAAGCACTTGCCGCTGGATGGCGCCAACCAAACGCTGCTGCGGCATTGCTTCGTCGCCGCCACGCTGGCCGGGGACGCATTGGGCGTATGGCAGCTGGAAAGGCAGTGGCGCGATGCCGGGGCGCAGGACGCCGAGATCCATCTGCTGGTGCGCGTGGGCGTGCTGCAGGGCCTATGCCGCAGGGCGCCCCTCGCGTCCTTGCTGATCATGTTGAATGAGGTTCTGGACGTGTTGGATGCCGGCAAAGCCCAGGGGCATGATGCCACTTTGGCCATGTTGTTCAACAACATCGTATCCACCCTGCTGGAGCGGGCTGACCTGGAAAACGAAGGCGCCGCCGCTTGGAACACGCTTTGGCGCGCCGCCCAGGCGGCGCGTGGCTACTGGGGGCGTGCCGGCAACTGGGTCAATCACGAGCGCGCCGAATACCTGCTGGCGCAGACGGCCAATCGTTTCCAGCGCTGGCAGGAAGGCTTGGCGGCGGCCAATGAAGGCTTGGCCCTGATCGCCGCCAATGGCGAGGAAGCCGTGGATCAGGCTTTCCTGCTGCTGGAAAGAGCCAGGGCCTTGTTCGGCCAGGGACGGGAGGCGGAGGCGAGGGGCGCCTATGATGCCGCCGAATCCTTGGCCGCGGGGTTTGGCGCCAGCTTGCGGCCATGGTTTGATGGCTGCGCCCGGCGGGCAAAAAAGAAGCCGGCGCTGGCCGGCTTGTGAGTCTACAAAGGTCGAGCTTGGAGAAAATTTCGGGCTGCGGGCGCTCAGCGTTTGCGCCTGCCGGCGGCCTCCGGCCCACGCTTGGGGCAGGCGGCGCAGGGCTGTTCGCACATGCCGGCGCCGGTTAGCGATTGCTTCAGCGCGCATACGGAGCGGCGACAGGCGATGAAGCGGATTTGCTGCTCGGCCGCCAGTTCGCGGAAGTGGCGCATCACATTGTGGCCCAGGAAGTCGGTGAACAGGATCAACAGATCGGTGCCGGCGGGCAGCCGGTCTACCTTGCGTTGATGCGAGCTGTTGCGGCCGCTGAGGTGGCGGTGGATGGTGATGCCGTAGTCTTGCAGCACGTCCGGAATATTGCCCAGCGTATCGGCTCCAACCAGCATGGCGTTCATGCGCGATCTCCTGTGGTGATTTTTGATAATGATAATAATTATCATTTAATGAGTCAAGCCTCCCTGGCCCGCGGGCTCGATGGCGAGAGGTCCGCGTAGCGCCTATGTTGTAAACATCGCGTTGCAAACGCCGGCGCCGGCGGGGAGGGCGTCATGAGATGGACGGGACTGTCGTGCTATTGGATCGCGTCTTGCCTGGCCTGGGCCTGCAGTCCGGCGCAAGCCGACCTGTTATCCAAGGTGCAGCGCCAGGGTACGCTGGTGGTAGGCGTGGAGGGCACGTTTCCGCCTTACAGCCAGTGGAATCACGGCAAGCTGGAAGGGTTCGAGGTGGACTTCAGTCGCGCTTTGGCCAGGCAGATGGGCGTGGAGGCGCGCTTCCAGGCCATAGGCTGGAGCCATATGCTGGACAGCCTGGCGCATGGCCAGGTGGATGTGGTGATCAATCAGGTGGTTTCCACGCCCGATCGCCAGCGCCGTTTCGATTTTTCCATCCCTTATACCTATTCCGGCATGCAGATGGTGGTGCGCAAGGCGGATCAGCTGCGCTTTCGCGATGCCGCCGCTATGCGCGGTAGCCATGTCGGCGTCGGGGCGGGCACCAATTACGAACAATGGCTGCGCGCCCATGTGCCTCAGGCTCATCTCCACCTGTATCACGATGACCTGACCAAATACGAAGGCCTGCGCCGCGGCGAGGTGGACGCCATCGTGATCAATCGGCTGGCCGCGTTTAATTTGATGCTGAGCACGAAGGGCGATCTGGTGGCGGCGGGGCATGTGCTGGCACCGGAGGATGCCTGCGTGGCCATGCGCAAGGGCGATCCGGCGTTTCTCGCCATGGTGAACCGCGCCATTGGCCATCTGCTGCGCGACGGCACCTTGCTGGATTTGTCGCGCAAGTGGTTCAAGGCCGACATCGTCAGCCGGCCGGATCAGCCGTAGACATCCACCTGGCTGACCAGCCCAGCCTGGCCGTCATCTTTCAAGTAGACGCCCGCGCTTTGCATCTGCGCGGTGGGCGTGGCGCTGGCCGCGTCGCGGCGTATCGTCAGCGGCGCCCGCACGCTGGGCAGCAGGATGGCGCCGATATGCGCCTGTTGCAGCGTCTCCGTCTGATCGCTGCCGTCGGTGAGGCGGCCGGTCCATATCTTCAGCTGCGCGTAAACCGGGTCCGACTCGTCGATCACGCCGTCGTGGTTGGCGTCGTATTTCGCCAGATCGGCGAAGCCGTCGCCGGTTTGCGGGCCGAAAAGTTCGCCGCCATTGTTGATCTTCCCGTCGCCGTTCTTGTCCAGGACCAGCCAGCCGCCGTTGCTGGGGAATGGCAGCTGGCTCGCCTGCCCATTGTTTTCCAGATCGAAATTCACCGTGGCGCCGCTGAAGCCGCCGGCGTCGGGGCCCAGCGTGATCATCAGCGGATCATGCGGCTGGCCGCCGCTTTGGCTGCTGGTGCTGCTGTGGTATTGATAACGGCTGCTCATGGACAGGTTCAGCGAAAACTGAAATTGCTTGCCGTCCTGGGTGGCGATCTGGCCCTGCGCCGCGAAGTTCAGCTGCTGGGTTTCCTGATAGTCGATCTCCTGCAGCGTCGTGACGGCGGGCGTCGGGGGCGGCGCGGCCGCGCCGCTGTCGTTCTTGGCGGGAGACTGGCCGTCCCACAGCCAGATCTGGATGCCGAAGGCTTTTTCCAGTATGGCCTTGACCAGGCCGAGCAGGCCATTGGTGTCGCCTTGCAGCATGGCAGACTGCAGGCTCCGCACGCCTTGCTGGCTAAGCTGCACATTGTCGGGCGCGGCCGGGGGCGGCTGGGAAACCGTCACGGTTTGCCGGATGCTGGCGGTCTGGGTTTGCGTGAACTGGCTGGAAAGATCGGCGGAAACGGAAGCGATGCGCATGGCGGCGGTCCGATGAAGGCGCGGGGATGTTTCCTTCATCGGCACCGTCCGCCGTAACTTGATGCTGTGGCGAATGCGTATCGCCAAGCGGCTGCCGATCTGCTACGGCGCTTATAAATCCTTGCCGGAGCGCCAGATGGACCAGACCAGCCAGATGCTGTTGAGCAGCGCCAGCATGAAGCCGAAGAAGCCGAAAAAGGGCAGGCCGAACAGCTTGGGCCCCGCGTTCACCGTCATCACAATGGACGAGCCTATGATCAGGCAGCCGGTGACGATGCCCATGGTCAGCCGGTTGCTGCTGCGGTCCAGTTGCTTGCCGAAGCTGTCCAGGCGCTGCAGGTCCAGATTGACGCGAAACTTGCCGTGGCGCATGTCGCGGCCCACGCGCACCAGGTCGCGCGGCAGGCCGGTGATCATTTCCAGCCCTTCCGACAGGGACTGCTTGCCGCGCTTGAGCAGCGCGGCCGGGTGGTAGCGGGCGACCATCAGCTCCTTGACGAAGGGCGTGATGTGCGCCACTAGCTGGAAATCCGGGTTCAGCTGGCGCCCCAGGCCTTCCAGCGTCACCAGCGCCTTGAACAACATGGCCATGTCCGGCGGCAGCACGATGCCGTGGTTGCGGATCAGGTTCATGATGTCGGCGATCAGCTGGCTGATGTTCAGATTCTTGAGCGGCACATGTTCGTACTGGAACATGAATTCGCCCACTTCGTCGGCGAATTTCTGCATGTCCACCGGCGTGTTGCCGGTCCATTCGATCAAGACGTCTATGATGCCATGCTCGTTGTGCTCGGCCACGGCGGACAAGAGATCGACGATTTCGTCGCGCCGCAGGTGGCTGATGCGGCCCACCATGCCGAAGTCGATGAAGGCGATGCGGTGCTCGGCCAGGAAGAACACATTGCCGGGGTGGGGGTCGGCGTGGAAGAAGCCGTTGACCAGTATCATCTTCAGCACCGCGTCGGCGCCGCGCTGCGCCAGCAGCACCGGGTCCAGGCCGCTGGCCGCCAGCCGCGCGAGATCGCTGGCCGGGATGCCGTCGACGAAGCTCTGCACATTGACCGCGGCATTGGTGTACTCCCAGTGCACGCGCGGCACCTCCACGCAGGGATCGTCGGCGAAGTCCTTGCCGAAACGCTCCATATTGCGCGCCTCTATCGCCAAGTCCAGCTCGCGCCGGAGCGAGCGCGAGAACTGGGCGACGATGCCGGATGGCTGGTAGCGGCGCAGCTCCGGGAATTCCAGCTCCACCAGGTGGGCGAGGTGGGCCAGGATGCGCAGATCGGCCTCCACCTTTTCCGAAATGCCGGGGCGGCGCAGCTTTACCGCCACCTCGCTGCCGTCGCGCAGCCTGGCGCGGTGCACTTGGGCGATGGAGGCGGAGCCTATCGGCTGCATGTCGAAGGCGAGGAAAAGCTGTTCGGCGGACTGGCCCAGAGCCTCGCGCACCAGCCGTTCCACCGCGGCGGGCGGCAGCGGCGGCACGCGGTTTTGCAGTTTTTCGAATTCTTCTATCCAGTCCGGCGGAAACACGTCGACGCGGGTGGACAGGATCTGGCCCAGCTTGATGAAGGTGGGGCCCAGCTCCTCGCAGGCCAGCCGCAGCCGCACCGCCGTCGGCTGGCCGGACTCGCCGTCCGGCAGCCCCAGGTTCAGCCATTCGCTGGCTTTTTCCATGGCGCGCGGCAGCTTCAAGCGCTGGGCGAACTCTCCCAGGCCATGCCGTATCAAAATTCCGCTGATTTCTCTTAATCGCGGTAAGTCCCGCATTGCAATCAAGGTTTCCCGTATCATGTGCTTTTCGCCGCTCCGCTTGGCTTTACACTACCGGCCCCGTCCGATAGAGTGCGGCCTATGAAATTGCAACTCCGCTTATCTGCGCTGGCGCTGGCGGGCTTCATGGTCTTCGCCCAGGCCGCGCCAGACAAGGCCGCGCCGGACAAGCCTCCGGCCGATAGCGCCGCAGCCGACAAACCGGACGACCCCATCTCCAAATACGCCGCTCCGCAAGAGGATGCGGTGGGCGACCTGCTTTTGCAAGCGATGAGTCTGTTGGGCGTGGCTTATCGCTTCGGCGGCAACACGCCGGATGACGGCCTGGACTGCAGCGGTTTCATCCGTTACGTATTCCAGAAGTCGCTACGGGTGAACCTGCCGCGCACCGCTGCCGAGATGGCTCATGTGGGCAAGGCGGTGGGCCGCGGCGAACTGATGCCGGGCGATCTGGTGTTCTTCAATACCCGCGGCTTCAATTATTCCCATGTCGGCATCTACATGGGCAACAACAAATTCATCCACGCGCCGCGAACGGGCAAGAACATCGAAGTGTCGAACCTGTCGCAGAGCTACTGGACGGCGCGCTACAATGGCGCGCGCCGGGTCAATCGCAGCACCGCCTATCTGCCGGCGGACACATCCGAGGATGTGAGCGTGAAGGGTGGTTCGAAAAAGTCGGAACCGGCGGCCAAGTGCCGCAAGGGTCACAAGAAATGCAAGGCCGCCGCCGCGTCGGCGCGCGGCAAGAAGGGCGCCAAGGCTGCGCACGCCGCGAAGTCCAGCGCCAAGAAGAAAAAGCACAGGCACTGATCGGCCTGGCCGAGCGACGATGCCCGCAGTTTGCGGGCATCGTGTTTTCAGGAAGGTAATATGACATTGAAGATTGAGATGCCGGTCTGGAAGGATCCGGACGGCAACGTCGTCGCCTGCGTCGAGAAGCTGAAGGTGATGCGCGAAAACCTGGAAGAGATCGCCCAGCTGGCGCAGGACGCCTTCGAGGACGCGGTGCTGATGGGCTGCGAGGAGCAGCAGGTGCGCGACTATCTGGCGGCCTTGATGCAGAGCCTGGAAAACCCTTACCGTCCCGAGTGAGAAAAGCAGAACATGCCATTTGAAGCCTTTATCGGGCTGCGCTATCTGCGCGCCAAGCGCCGCAATGGATTCATTTCCTTCATTTCCCTGATTTCCATCGTCGGCATCGCCTTGGGCGTGGCGGCGCTGATCATCGTGCTGTCGGTGATGAACGGCTTCCAGAAGGAAATCCGCGGCCGCATCCTCAGCGTGGCCTCGCATCTGGAAGTCAGCGGCTACGATGGCCGCCTGCCCGATTGGCAGGGCATGCAGGCCATGCTGGCCAAGCAGCCCCATGTGCTGGCCGCGGCGCCTTTCGTGTCCAGCCAGGGTCTGTTCGTGGCTTATGGCAATGTGCGCGGCGGCCTGCTGCGCGGCATCGAGCCCAAACTGGAAAACCAGGTGGTGGACGTGGGCCGCCACATGGTGGCCGGCAAGCTGGAAGACCTGAAGCCGGGCAGCTTCGGCATGGCGCTGGGCGTGGAGCTGGCGCGCCAGCTCGGCGTCGGCGTCGGCGACAAGGTGACGCTGATGACGCCGCAGGGCAACATCACGCCGGCCGGCATGATTCCGCGCAGCAAGCAGTTCACCGTGGTGGGGATCTTCAAGGTGGACATGTATGAATTCGACGCCTCGCTGGCCATGGTCAATCTGCGCGACGCCCAGGTGCTGGCGCGCATGGGCGATGCGGTCAGCGGCGTGCGGCTGAAGCTGGACGACCCGATGCTGGCGCCGCAGTTGAAGGCCGAGCTGCGGCCGCGGCTGCCGCAGCTGATGGTGACGGACTGGACCGACACCAATGCCAATTACTTCCGCGCGGTGCAGATCGAGAAGCGCATGATGACCATCATCCTGACGCTGATCGTGGCCGTGGCCGCCTTCAACCTGGTGTCCACGCTGGTGATGGTGGTGACGGACAAGCAGGCCGACATCGCCATTCTGCGCACGCTGGGCGCCTCTCCGGGCAGCATCATGAAGATTTTCGTGATTCAGGGCGCCGTGGCCGGCGTGCTGGGCACCTTGTCCGGCGCCGTCGGCGGCGTGATCATCGCGCTGAACCTGGACGTGATCGTACCCATCATCGAACGCATCATCGGCACCAAGCTGCTGTCCAGCGACGTCTACATGATCGACTATCTGCCGTCCGACGTGCAGTGGGGCGACGTGTCCACCATCACCATCATCTCCTTGCTGCTGGCGCTGTTCGCCACGCTGTATCCCAGCTGGCGCGCCGCGCGCACGCAACCGGCGGAGGCCCTGCGCTATGAGTAAGGTATTGAGCTGCCGCGGCCTGGGCAAACGCTACCAGGAAGGCAAACTGGGTCTGGACGTGCTGTCCGGCATTGATCTTGACGTGAACCGGGGCGAGCATCTGGCCATCGTCGGCGCCTCCGGCTCCGGCAAGAGCACGCTGCTGCACTTGCTGGGCGGGCTGGACTCGCCCAGCTCCGGCAGCGTGGAGGTGCTGGGCAAGGACCTGTCCAAACTGTCCGAAACCGAGCGAGGCCGCCTGCGCAACGAATCCATGGGCTTCGTCTACCAGTTTCACCACCTGCTGCCGGAATTCTCCGCCTTGGAAAACGTGATGATGCCGCTGCTGATCCGGCGCATGGACAAGGCCGAGGCGGCGCGCCGGGCCGGCGAGATGCTGGACAAGGTTGGCCTGGGCAAGCGGCTGGAACACAAGCCGGGCGAACTGTCCGGCGGCGAGCGCCAGCGCGCCGCCATCGCGCGGGCTCTGGTCACGCAACCGGCCTGCCTGCTGGCGGACGAACCCACCGGCAATCTGGACGCGCAAACGGCGCGCCAGGTGTTCGAGCTGATGCTGGAGCTGAACCGCACCCTGGGCACCAGCCTGATCATCGTCACCCATGATCTGGAGCTGGCGGGCCGCACCCAGCGCGTGCTGCGATTGAACGAAGGGCGGCTGGCGCGGTCGGAAACGGTTTCCGCCTGAAAATGAAACGGGCCGAATTTCGGCCCGTTTCCCGTTTTGACAAGGAGTCGGACTTTGCTGTTGTTCATCCGCAAGGAAATGGATTTCTTCGCCCTGATGGATGCGCTGCAGACGCGCAACGGGCTGATAGAGCTAGGCATAGGCGCGGCCTGCATGCTGTTGGCGCTGTTCATCGCGCGCCGTCTTTACCACCGCTGGTTCTCCCATCACCCAGAGCGCTACGAGCAGTTCCTGCCCTACCTGGGGTTCCGCTTGGTGCTGCCGCTGTCGGCGCAGCTGCTGGTCATCCTGGCCAGCTTCACCTGGGGCCGGCTGGAACACGCGCCCATGCTGGTGCTGCACATCTTCAGCGCGCTGTTGTTCTGGCTGGCGGTGATCCGCCTGTGCACCGCTGTGGTGAGGCAGGCATTTCCCAACGGCCGCTTTGAGCGGCATTCCGAACACCTGTTGGCCACCGTGCTGTGGCTGGGCTTCGTCAGCTGGGCGATAGGCTTCGATGTGGCGGTGACAGACTGGCTGGAGTCCATCAGCTTCTCCATAGGCAAAACCAGGCTGGACATGCTGACCATCATCAACGGCCTGCTGTGGGTGACGGTGATCGTGGTGGTGGCGTTGTGGGGCAGCCGCCTGATCGAGGCGCGCATCATGAAGCTCAAGCACCTCGACTCCAATCTGCGCATCGTGTTCGCCAAGCTGACGCGCACCTTGCTGTTGATCGCCGCGGTGCTGATCGCGCTGCCGGTGGTGGGCATCGACCTGACCGTGCTATCGGTGTTCGGCGGCGCGGTCGGCATCGGCCTGGGTTTCGGCTTGCAGAAGATCGCCAGCAACTTCGTGTCCGGCTTCATCATCCTGCTGGACCGCTCCATTCGCATCGGCGACCGGCTGATGGTGGACAATCGCGTCGGCTACGTCACCAAGATCACCTCGCGCTACGTGGTGCTGAAGGGGGCCGACGGCACCGAGGCGCTGGTGCCTAACGATACCTTGATCTCCGGCACGGTGATCAACCAGTCCTACTCGGACAAGAATATGTGGACCAGCCTGCCGGTGCAGGTGGCTTACGGCACCGATCTGGACCTGGCGCTGGACTTGCTCAAGCAGGCCGCGGATCAGCCGCGCGTGCTGAAGAACCCGGGACCCAACGCCTTTGTCACCTTATTCGCCGACAGCGGCATCAATCTGGAGCTGGGCTTCTGGGTGGCCGATCCAGAAAACGGCTTCATGGGTTTGAAGTCAGACATCAATCTGGCCATCTGGCGCTTGTTCAAACAGCACAATATCGACATCCCCTTCCCGCAGCGGGAAGTGCGCATCATCGGCGACAAGCCGGCGCAGGGCTGACACGGAGGCATCATGAGCGCAAAGCGACTGGCTATCATCGACGACGACGAAGCGGTGCGGCAGTCGCTGCTGTGGCTGCTGGACGGCCAGGGTTACCAGGCCGACGGCTTCGACAGCGGCGAGGCCTTTCTGGCTGCTGAGAATGGTTTTGAGTACAATGGCATCATTTTGGACCTGCGGCTGTCCGGCGTCAGCGGCATCGTGGTGTTGGAAAAGCTGGCTGGCTGGCCGTATTGCCCGCCAGTGATCATGCTGACCGCGCATGGCGATGTGCCGCACGCGGTGGCGGCCCTGAAGCTGGGCGCGCTGGACTTCATCGAGAAGCCGTTCGACGACGTGCATCTGCTGGAGCGCGCGGCCGCCGCGGTGGCCTTGGACGAGCAGAACCGCCAGCTGCATGGCCAGCAACTCAAGGTGGCGGCGGCGCTGGCGCTGCTGACCGAGCGCGAGCGCGAGGTGATGCAGCTGATCCTGGCCGGCAAGTTGAACAAACAGATCGCCGAGGAGCTGTGCATCAGCATGAAGACGGTGGAGGTGCACCGCTCCCGGGTATTCGAAAAAATGGGCGTCAAGTCCGCGGTGGAACTGGCCGGCATGCTGGCGGCGCCCGGCGCGCAAGGAGGCAAGGCATAGATGGGCAGCAAGCAACCGGTGTCGGTGCTGGTGGTGATCCACACCCGGGATGGCCAGGCATTATTGCTGGAGCGGGCGGACAAGCCCGGCTACTGGCAATCGGTGACCGGCAGCCGCGAAGGCGACGAGGACCTGCTGGATACGGCGCGGCGGGAGCTGGCCGAGGAAACCGGGCTGGACGCCGAGCGTTACGTGCTCAGCGACTGGCACAAGGTCAATCGCTACGAAATTTACGAGCATTGGCGGCATCGCTACCCGGAAGGCGTGACGCACAACGACGAACATGTATTCGGCCTGTTGCTGGACGAGCCTTGCGAGGTGAAGCTGGCGCCGCGCGAGCATTTGGGTTACCGCTGGTTGCCATGGGATGAGGCGGCGGCGTTGGTGTTTTCGCCGTCCAACGCGGAGGCCTTGCGCGCGTTGCCGCAGCGCTTGGGGCTGAAGGCTGTCTGAGGCCCGCGCGCTCGCCTGCTGTTCAAAGCCCGCCTAGGCGGGCTTTGTCGCGTTTGTGGCGGCCCCGGAGGCTAGCCTTATTTCTTGACGCTGTTCAGGGAAAAGGTGATCCGGGTTTGATCGTCGCGGTGGTAAGACATATTGGCCGGGAAGGTTTCCGGGTGCGATGTGATGTGGATTTCGTGCTTATGCGGGTCCCATTGGAAGTAGATCGTGCCTAAGGCTACCGGGTTGCCGCCGCGATCAAACACGAAAATAGCGCAGGTGACTTCATTGGAGCTGCCGCTGGCCGGCAGAAAAACATAGCCATCCTGGCCGGATGGGACTTCGACTCGGCCGATTTCGGCGGCCTCGAAGATCATTTTGTAGTCGCCAGGCTCCCCGCCAGTCTTGTCGTGCAGCTTGAGCCCCACCGCGAAGAGGGTATCCAGCGCCAGCACCTGGAATTTGGATAGCCCGCTGATTTGCGCGTCTATGTTTTGATGGCGGCCGGGCGGGTATTCATGAGACAGGCCGCTGCCGTTGATGTGCTGATAGCAAATGACCTTGGCGGTTTCGCCGACTTCCACTGATTTGTATTTGTCATTGAGTTCGCCATGCAGGGTGACATCGTCGCCCACCTTGTAGTACGTGGGTTCGCCCTGCAGATCGCTGGTGCGAAAGAAAGCGATTTGGTCCGGTAATAGCGCCATGCCGTGCTCCTTGGTTTAGGGAAGGGGAAATCAGGCTTTGACTTGCAGGGCGCAGCATGCTGGCAGGCCATAAGAACGGCAACCGGCCATGCGGCCAGCGGGAGGCGGCTTGCTATTTCCCTGCTTTGTGCAGGGTTATGGCGAGGGAAAGAGCCCCGGCTTGCGCCGGGGCCGAGGGGAGCCTTAATCCGGGGAGACGCCGGGTTCGGGCAGCTGCTCGATGCGGCCGAGCAGGAAAACAAAGGCCAGGATGCCGACTGCCAGCATGCAGCCGGCCACCAGGAAGGCATTGGTGAAGGAATGGGTGGCGCCGACGATGAGGCCGGTGACGATGGGGGCGACCGCGCCCATCATATTGTTGGCGAAGTTCATGATGCCGCCCACGGTGCCGGTGCCGCCGCGCGGCGCGATCAGCGAGGGCAGGGACCAGCCTACCGGCGCGGCCGCGGCCAGGCCGCTCAGCGCGATGGTGATCCAGATGATGGCGATGTAGGGGTCTGTCGTGGTGGTGGCGCCGAACACCGCCATGCCCATGGCCATGCCGCACAGCAATACGGTCTTGCGCACGCGGGTCTCGTCATGGCCGCGCGCGATCAGCTTGTCTATCAGCCAGCCGCCCACAAAAAGATCGGCCGCGGTGGCGAACAGCCACGGTATCGCGGAAAACCACGCCGATTTCAAAATATCCATATGCATGGCCTGCACCAGATAGCCGGGCAGCCAGGTCAGGAACAGGTAGAACACGTAGCCGTAGGCGGCGAAGCCGATGGACAGCCCCCAGACTTTGCGCTGGCGCAGCAGATAGCCCAGCATGGCCAGCGAGCCTTGCTGGCTGACGCCTTCCGCGGTCGCGCCGCCCTGGGCGATGTATTGGCGCTCGGCCTCGCTCAGTTTCGCGTCGGCGCTGGGATCGCGATAGATCAGGTAGAAGGCGATGAAATACAGCACGCTGAGGACGGCGGACAGGCCAAAGCCCCAACGCCAGCCCAGATGCACCACGGCCAGCGCGATCAAGGGCACGCCTATCACATTGGAGAACTTGGCGGCTGCATCGAAAATGGCGGTGGCCATGGCCCGCTCGCGGCGCGGGAACCAGTAGCCGGTGGCCTTGGCGCTGACCGGGAAGCCCGGCGCCTCGGCGATGCCCAGCAACACGCGGGCGGCGAAGATGCCGGCAAAGCCGCCGGCGCAGGCGGTGAGGGTGGCGGCCACGCCCCATAGCAGCGCGCCCAGGCGGCCGATGCGCGTGGTGCCGAAACGGTCCAGGATCACGCCGGTGGGAATCTGCAGCAGCGCGTAGCTCCAGAAGAAGGCGCTGAACAGCAGGCCCAGCTCGCCGTTGCTGAGACCGAATTCATGCTGCAATTGCGGCGCGGCCACGGACAAGCTGATGCGGTCGAAGTAATTGATCAGAATGCCGACGCCGAGCAGCCAGCCTATGCGCCAGCGCCGGGTCGGGACCTGGTAAGTGTGTTGGGACGGGGCATGCATATTATTCTCCTCATTCCTGCGTGGTGTTATTCGAGCGTGGAAAGAATCTGCCGCAGCAGCGCCGGCAGCGGCGCGCCGATGTCTATGTCTATGGCGCGCTCGTCGGCAGCGGGCGGCTCCAGGTCGGCGAACTGGCTGGCCAGCAAGCTTTCCGGCATGAAGTGGCCGCTGCGTTCCCGCATGCGGGCGGCGATCAAGTCCGGCTCGCCGCGCAGATGGACGAAGCGCAGCTCGGGATCGCCGGCGCGCAGCACGTCGCGGTAACGGCGCTTCAGGGCCGAGCAAGCCAGCACGGCGCTTTGCCCTTGCGCGCGGTTGCGGCGCAATTGCTCGGCCAGATTGGCCAGCCAGCCGGCGCGGCTGTCGTCGTCCAGCGGGATGCCGGCGCGCATTTTTTCGATGTTTTCCGGGGGGTGGAAGCTGTCGCCCTCGATGAAGCCGGCGCCCAGTGCCTCGGCCAGCATCTGGCCCACGCTGCTCTTGCCGCAGCCGGCCACACCCATCACGACGATATTGCGGGTTTGCATGTTAGCGCTAACAATTTTGAGTGAAAGGAAAGCCGGCTGGAAGACGGCGGATTGCTGATGATGTTAGCGCTAACAAAAGTGGAGCAACAAGCGGCGAGATCAAATTTTCGATCGCAGCGGGAGGAAATGTAGTCGCCGCACAACAGCCGGGCGAGGGTTGTTAGGCCGGGTTTCAGCTGCTGCGGCGCAACATCAGCTCGAAGCCCAGATCCATGCGCAGGGTTTCCGGCGGGACGCCGTCCATCAGGCGCAGCAGGGCGCGGGCCGCTTGCTCCCCTATCGCGCGACGTGGCGTGGCCACCGTGGTCAGCGAGGGCGTGCACCAGGCGGCGGACTGCAGATCGTTGAATCCGGCCAGGGCCAGCCGCTCCGGCACCGCGATGCCCAGTTGCTGGCAGCGCGCCAGCGCGCCTATGGCCAGATCGTCGTTGCAGCAGAACAGCGCGTCGCAGTCCGGCCGTTGCCGCAGCGCGGCGTCGAGCATGTCCGCGCCCATTTGCATGCTGGACGGCGACGGGTCCAGCCATTCCAGGCCGGGGTCGCTCAGGCCGGCCGCGGCCAGCGCGGCGCGATAGCCGTCCAGCCGTTTCATCACGCGCTCGTCCAGTTGCGCGCCCAGAAAGCCGATGCGCCGCTTGCCGCGCGCCAGCAGGTGGCGGGTGATGGCGGCGCCGGCGTCTTCCTGCGAGAAGCCCACGCAACAGCGGCCGTCGTCGGCCAGGTCCATCATGTAGACGGCTGGCAGGGCGTGCTGGCGCAGCAGCGCGTCGAAAGGCTCCGCATGGCTCAGCCCGGTCAGCAGCAGGCCGTCCGGGCGGTGCTGCAGATAGGCGCGCAGCAGTTGCAGCTCCTGCTCCGCGTCGTAATGGCTGTTGCCTATCAGCATTTGGTAGCCGGCCGGCGCCAGTACGGCTTCGATGCCGGCCAGGGTATCCAGAAACACCGTGTTGCCCAGCGAGGGGATCAGCACCAGCACGGTGCGCGAGCGCGCCGAGGCCAGGGCGCTGGCCGAGCGGCTGGGCACATAGCCCAGCGCGTCCACCGCCTGCAGCACCTTGTCGCGCAGCGGCGGCGACACCAATTGCGGCTGGTTAAGGGCGCGCGATACGGTAATGGCGCTGACGCCGGCGGCCTTGGCCACATCATGCATGGTGATGCCGCCGCCGGAGCGGACTCGCGGTTTTCTGGACATGAAGCTGATAAAGAGTGAAGACCCCCGCCATTGTAACGCAGCGCGAGGCGCGCATGGCTTGCCTGCTCATGACGTAAGCTTAATAATGACAAATTACTTGCCGGAGCCTGCCATGTATCTGCCCAAGCATTTTCAAGAGTCCGATGTCGAAGCCTTGTTGGCCTTGATGCGAGCCCGCCCCTTGGCCGCGTTGGCGATCAACGGCGAGGACGGGCCGGTGGTCAACCATATCCCTTTGCTGGCGTCGCGCCAGGGCGAGACGCTGGTGCTGCGCGGGCATGTGGCGAGGGCCAATCCCTTGTGGCGGCAATTGGAGAACGGGCCGCAAGCCGTCGCGGTGTTTCAGGGCGACGACGCCTATATCACGCCGGCCTGGGACCCGGACAAGACCAAACATGGCAAGGTGGTGCCCACCTGGAACTATAGGGTGGCGCACGCGCGCGGCCGCCTGCGCGCGGTGGACGATCCGCAGTGGCTGCGGGCCATGCTGCATGATTTGACGGCGGAGCATGAGGCGGCATTCGACGCGCCGTGGCGGGTGGATGACGCGCCGGCCGACTATATCGACAAGCTGTCGCGCGCCATCGTGGGCATAGAGCTGGCGGTGGAGCGCTTGGACGGCAAGTTCAAACTCAGCCAGAACGAGAGCGAAGCGGCGCGCGGCAGCATCCGCGAGGGATTGGCCGCGCGCGGCCAAACAGGGGTGGCCGTCGCGATGCGCTAGGTGCGGTTGACGTTGGCGGCCGGCGTCGCGTGTGAGCCTCCCACGGCTTTATTTGTGCCGCGCGGACAGGGCATGCTGTGCGGCGCGCGCAACGCCTCGCTTCGCCCCGCAATCCCTGGCGAAGCGAGCGCTCAGTCCACGTCAACCGCCGCTATCGACGCATCCGGCCCAGCAAGGCGGCCATATCGTCCGGCGGCGGGCGCTTGCCCTGTCGCAGCTGGCGCAGCAGATTATCGAGAAAACCGCATAACAGCATGGTGGATGTGGCGACCGCGCCTATGCCGGCGGAGTCCCACTCCGTCACGATGCCTTGTAGATAGGCGGTGAGCCGGTTGCTGCCTTGCTGGTAATCGTGGTGGAGCGTGATGGCAGGCGTGCCCCATAGCTGGTAGTTGTGCTGCAGCGTGGTCTTTTCCAGCCGTCGGCGGCACAGGATGTCGTTGCCGTCGAACTCGAGGAATAGCGGATTCAGGGTGGAGCAGCCCCGGATGTGGCCGCGATAGGCGCGAGAAATCAGGCCGATGCAGGACTCGATTTCTATCATGGGCTGGCGGCTGGGCACGGGATAGCCCAACAACAGGGTGAAGGCGGCGGCCAATGGGTCCGCCCAGCCTCCCGCCAGCTCAAAACAGTGAGGCTGCGCTTGCCGGTCCAGCCAGGCCGCCGGCAGATGGATGGCCCCGATCTCCATGTGCTGAGAGCAGGCGCAATCCAGGTCGCGCAAAGGCCAATTGTGCCCGTCCGCGCAAGCCCAGGCCTGCTGCGGATAGGCGACGCTCAGCTCGGACAGCACGGCTTCCGAGGTGATGATGAATACCTCGCCGTGATAGGAAACGAACAGGCCGCTGCCAAAAGCAGGGCCAAACAAGCCGCCCGTGCTCATGGGACGGAAGGCCGCCACCATGGGATTCAGCTGCTGATAGATCCGTTCCAGACATTGCAACGGATCCTCCAGATTGAATTGGAACTCCATCCCCGATCCTTCAAACCAATTATTGTTTTACCGCTGAAGAATAGTTCAAATTCGGACGAATGCGACGCTGTCCCGCGACTGCCGCCGCGTCGGCGCCTTGGGCAACAATGCTATACATCTAGTGTGGGTGCTGAGGATAAGCATGGTGCGATGAGTGGGCCGGCGCGCGCGGAGCGGCGCCAGGACTGGCGCTGTGATTGGCTTGGGGGACAAGATGCGGATCAAGCCGCGGACGCGATATATCTTGTTGGCGACGGCGGGCTACGGGATTTTTGCCTGGGCCTGGCTGGCCTTTGCCGGGGACGGCATCCGCATGCTGGGCGGCTCGAATCCGTCCATGCTCAATGAAGGGCTGTTTGCGCTCTGCAGCGTGTTGCTGTTGTCGCTGGGCTGGCGCGCCGCGCCGACAGAGGACGGCGCCTCGGCTGCGCAGCGTCCCGCGGCGCTGGCGGCGGACCTGCTGCCCAGGCAGGGGGCAGTCGGACTGGCGTACGCGCTGGCCTGCGTGCTGACCGCGGCCATCGTGGCCTTGCGCGTGGCGCTGGTGAGCGATGCCGGCGCGCAGCCCTCGCTGATCCTGTTCACGCTGCCCATCGTGCTGTGCGCCAGTCTGGGCGGTTTCGGCCCCGGCCTGCTGGCAACCCTGCTGGCGCTGCTGGCCGCGGATTTCTCGCCGGCCTGGCCCTGGCATGCCACCCTGCGCTGGAGCAGCCCGCTGCAGCAGGCCTTATTGTTGGGCGAGGGACTGGCGATTTCCGGTTTTGGCGCCATGCTGCGGCGCAGTCTGTCGCGGGCGGAGCTGAACCACAGGCTGCTGGACTCCGTGGTGTCCAGCACTTCGGACGCCGTGTTCATCAAGGACGTGCAAGGCCGTTACCTGCTGATCAACCAGGCGGGCCTGGCCTTTGTCGGCAAGGCGCGGGCGGATTTGCTGGGGCGGGATGACCTGGCGGCCTTTGATGAAGCGACGGCGCGCAAGCTGATTGCCTCGGATCGCGCGGCCATGCAATCGGGGCGGGTGCAGACTTACGAGGAATGCCTGACCTTGCAAAGCGGCGAGCGCATGGTGTTCCAGGTGACCAAGGGGCCTGTTTACACGCCGGATCATCGCCTGATAGGCCTGTTCGGCATTTCCCGCGACATCACCGAGCAAAAGCGCGCCGCGGAGGCCCTGCAAGCCAGCGAGGCGGAATTGCAGCTGGCGCAGCAGCTGGCCAGCCTGGGCAGCTGGAGCTGGGATTTGGCCAGCAATCGCGTGCATTGGTCCAATGAGACTTATCGTCTGTTCGGGCTGGCCAGCCAGGACGCCCCCCCCGCCTATGCCGCTTGGCAGCGTTACTTCACGCTCGATGGCTGGATGCAGCTGTCCGACGCGATGGAGCGCTGCCGCCTGATCGGCCTGGGTTACGAGTGCGACCTGGAATTGCTGCGCCAGGACGGCACCTCATGCTGGGTGACGGTGCATGTCGAAGCCCGGCGCGACGAAGAAGGCAAGGTGGCCGGCTTGTACGGCACCATACAGGACATCACCGAGCGCACGCAGATGGCCTTGCTGATCCAAGAGAGCGAGCAGAGGCTGCAATTGGTGGTGGAGGCGACCAGCGACGGCTTCTGGGACTGGGATTTGCGCAGCGGCAGGATTTACCGTTCGCCGCGCTTCTACGAGGTGACCGGCGCGCATCCGGAGGAGAATGACGGCGATTTCCGGTTCTTCCGCCAGCTGGTGCATGCTGCCGATCTGCCCTTCGTGCTGCAGGCGTTGGAGGCGCATCGAAGGGGCAAGACGCCGCGCATCGAGGTGGAGTTCCGGCTGGCCGATCAGACGAGCGGCGTGCGCTGGCTGCAGGTGCGCGGGCGGGCGGTGGAATGGGACGAGCGCGGCGCCGCCTTACGGCTGGTGGGCAATTTGTCCGACATCACCGAGCGCAAGCGCGTGGACGACGACTTGCGGCTGGTGTTGAACGAGGCGGGAGACGCGATCTGGGTGATAGACGCGGAGGGCGGCTTCGTGTTTGCCAATCCCGCCGCCTGCCAATTGACCGGCCACAGCATGGAAGAGCTGAAAACCATGCGCTTGCGCGACTTGCTGGCGGGGGAGTGCCTGTCTGCCCTGCCGGGTCATCTCGCCGCCCTCGATGCCGGCGCCTTCCAGCGCTCGGAATGGCTGCTGCGCCGCAAGAAGGGCGGCAACGTCAGCGTGGATCTCAGCACCGGCAAGCTCAAGGACGGCCGCTACATGGCCTTTGGCCGCGACCTGACCGAGCAGCGCCGGGCGGAGCAAGCGCTGCGCCAGCGCGAGCAGCAGCTGGCGCGCGTGATCGAGGGCTCGGACCAGGGCTACTGGGACTGGAATCTGAAGACCGGCAGCTTCCAGGTCAGCCCGCGCTGGGAGGGCATGCTGGGTTATGAGCCGGGCCAGATGCGCATCACGGGCGAAAATTGGTACAGCCATGTCCATCCCGAGGACGCCGAGCGCGCGCGCGAATCCATCCGCCGCAATCTGAGCGGGGAAGCGGCCAGCCATGAAGTGGAAATCCGTTGCCGCACGCGCGGCGGTGACTGGCGCTGGATATTGTCCCGCGGCCGGGTGGTGGAGCGCGACGAAACCGGCGCGCCGATGATGATGGCCGGCACGCATACCGACATTACCGAACGCAAGGTGTTCGAGCAGGCGCAAAAGGAAGCGGCCGCGGTGTTCGCCAGCAGCTACGAAGGCATCCTGATGGTAAGCCCCGATGGCTTCATCACCAAGGTCAATCAGGCCTTCACCCGCATCACCGGCTACAGCGCGGAGGATGTCGTGGGACGAAAGCCCAGCATCCTGTCGTCGGGCCAGCAGCCGGAGAGCTTTTACGAGGAGCTGTGGCGCTCCTTGCACGGCCACGATTTCTGGCGCGGCGAGCTGTGGAACCGCCGCAAGAACGGCGAATTGTATGCCGAGCTGCTCTCCATCTCCGTGGTGCGGGACGAGCATGGCGAAGTTCAGCATTACATCGGCATCTTTTCCGACATCACCCAGTTGAAGCAGCACGAGGCGGAACTGGACCGCGTGGCGCACTTCGATCCCCTCACCGGCGTGCCCAACCGGCGTCTGCTGTCCGACCGCCTGCGCCAAGCCATCGTGCGGGCGTCGCGCAGCGGCAAGTCCTGCGCGGTGTGCTTCCTCGACCTGGATGGTTTCAAGACGGTCAACGACCAATATGGGCACGAAATGGGCGACCAGCTGCTGATAGGCGTGAGCAGCCATCTGAAGTCCGTGCTGCGCGGGGGCGATACCCTGGCCAGGCTGGGCGGAGACGAGTTTGTGGTGCTGTTGTCCGACATCGAGGCCGCCGATGAGTGCGTGCTGGTGCTGGACCGCATCCTCGAAGCGGTGGCGCAGCCGGTGGCCATAGGCAGCGCGGCCATCAGCGTGACGGCCAGCGTAGGCGTCAGCCTGTATCCGCAGGACAACGCCGACCCCGACACCTTGCTGCGCCATGCCGACCAAGCCATGTATGTGGCCAAGGAGAGCGGCAAGAACCGTTACCAGCTGTTTGACCCGGAAAGCGACCGCAAGGCGCAAGAACACCGGCAGTTTCTGGAGCTGCTGCGCCAGGCGCTGGAGCGCAACGAGTTCGCGCTGTTCTATCAGCCCATGGTGGATCTGGTGGATGGGGAAATCATGGGCATGGAGGCCCTGATTCGCTGGCGGCATCCGCAGCGTGGCTTGTTGGCGCCTGCGGAGTTCCTGCCGCACTTGCGCGGCCACGAGCTGGAGAGCGCCTTTGGCGACTGGGTGCTGGACGCGGCGCTGAAACAGGCGTCGAAATGGGCGGAGGCCGGGCATCCCTTGCGCATCAGCACCAATGTCAGTCCAAGCTATCTGCACGGCGGCGACTTCTGCGCCAAGCTGGCGGCGGCCCTGTCGCATTATCCCAATGTGGCGCCTGATCATGTGGAACTGGAAGTGCAGGAAAGCGCGCAGGCCGATGTGGAAAAAACCATCGCCACCCTGCAGCAGTGCCGTGGGCTGGGCGTGCGCTTCGCCCTTGACGACTTTGGCACCGGCTACGCCTCTTTGAATTATCTGCGGCGTTTGCCGGTGGATACGCTGAAAATCGACAATAGCTTTGTCCACGGCATGCTGGTCAGCATAGATGACCGCCGCACGGTGGAGGGCGTGATCCAGCTGGCCGGCATCTTCGAGCGGCGTGCCGTCGCGGAGGGGGTGGAGACCCTGCCGCACGCCGCCTTGCTGCGCCGCTTGGGCTGTCGCTACGCCCAAGGCTATGGCATCGCCCGCCCCATGGAGGCGGAGGCCGTGTCCGGCTGGTGCCGGCGCTGGTCGCAAGGCGCCATCTGGCGGCAGCTGGATGCAGCGGCGGAGCCGGATGGTCAAATGTAATGACAAGCCCTGACGCGCGGCGTTATGCTGCGCGACTCAGCCGGCCCGCCTTGGCGCAGTCCATGGCGGGCTTTTTCATGGTGCGCGGCCGGCACCGAATGGCGGCATCATCGGCGGCTGGCCGCGGGAGGGGGTCTATGTCTGAATCCTGGGAGGTCCGGCCGGCCTGCGCCGCGGATGCGCCGCGATTGAGCGAGCTGTACCGCCAATTGACCGGAGACCCTGCCGTCCGGGTATGTCCGGCGCGGCTGGAGGCTCTGGCCGATGGCCTGCGCGCGCAGGTGTGGGTTGGCGTGCGAGGCGGCGAAGTCGCGGGCACGGTCTGGCTTGGTTTTTGCGAGGACATCATGTACGGCGAGCAACCCTTCGCCGTGCTGGAAAACATCGTCGTGGACCCGCGCCATCGCGGCGAGGGCCTGGGCGAGGCCTTGCTGAAGGCGGCGGAGCGCCGTTGTCTGGCGCGCGATTGCAGCAAGATCATGCTGCTCAGCTCCGCCGGCCGGGAGGACGCGCATCGTTTTTTCCAGCGCCAGGGCTATCGCGGCGACGCCAAGCGCGGTTTCGTCAAATACCGCCGCGACATGGCGGTTTGAATCAAATCATTCGGGAAAACCAGCAGTGGCAAGCAATATCGAGATCAAGGCCAGGGTCAGCAACCCGGCGGCATTGGCAGAGCGGCTTCAAAACCTGGCCGGCGGCGCCGCGCGCGTGGACGCGCAAGACGACACCTTCTTCGCCTGCGCCCATGGCAGGCTCAAGCTGCGGGTGGACGGCGAGGGGCGAGGCAAGCTGATTTTCTATCAACGGCCGGACGCCGCCGAGATAAAAGCATCGGATTTCCTGGTCAGCGAGTGCGGCGACGCCGACGCGCTGCGGGTACTGCTGGCCCGCGCTTACGGCGAATTGGGCCGTGTGCGCAAGCTGCGCCGAGTGTATCGGGTCGGCCGCTGCCGCGCGCATCTGGACCGGGTGGATGGGCTGGGCGATTTTATCGAGCTGGAGACGGAGCTGGCCGCCGGTGAGCCGGAGCAGGCCGGGCGGCAGGCGGTGGCGGACTTGATGGCCGCGCTGGGCATCCGCGATGAGGATTTGATCGACAAGGCCTATCTGGACTTGTTGGCGGAGCGCTCCAAAACGGGTGTGAGCATCGCGCTGGAACGGCCGGACCAGCCGGAGGCGCTGGCGCTGATAGATGAACTGGACGCCTACCAGGTGCCGCTGTACCCGGCGGAAAGCCATCACGGCGTGGATGTCTCGGTATTGCTGCAGCCCAATGCGGCGTTCGCCGTCGCCCGCGACGAAACCGGCCAGGCGGTGGGCTGCGGCGCGGTCTGGTGCGTGCCGGAGTACGGCGAATTGAAGCGCATGTATGTGCGGCCGCAATGCCGCGGCCGGGGCGTGGCGCGCGCGCTGATGGATTTTCTGGAGGAGCAGGCCAAGGCCCGCGGCTGCGCCGCCATGACCTTGGAAACCGGCATCCACCAGCACGAGGCCATCGCCTTGTACCGCCGCGCCGGTTATGAGTTCTGCGCGCCGTTCAGCTCCTACGCCGAGGACCCGAACAGCGTGTTCATGCGCAAGCCGCTTTGAGTCAGGAAGCCTTGCCCAGATGGGCGGCCAGCTGGCGGGCGCTGTCCTTGCACCACTGGTCTATCAGCGGCTTGATCAAGTCCAGCGTCAGCGGCGCGTCCTTGGATTTGCTCTTCTTGTTTTCGCGCAGATTGACGGTGCCGGCCAGCAGCGTGCCGTCCTGGGCGTCCTCCAGCTGCGCCATGCTGCCTATCTTCAGCAGATAGGGTTCCTTGCCGGCGGCCAGCCTGGCCAGATTGAACACGGCCTTGACCGGCAGCAGGTCCACCGCGTCCATGCCGGGCCGGTCCTGGGTGAGGCCGGTCACCGCCACGCGCAAGCGCGCCACGCCCGGCGCAGCTTGCAGCGCCACCTTCACGCCGGCCGCTTCCAGTTCGGCCTGCAGACGTTGATGGAAATAGGAAACGATGGCGTTTTCATCGCCGGACTGCAGCAGTTCCCAGTTGCCGTCCTGGCCCTGGCGCATGAACAGCAGCGGCTCCAGCAGCACGGCGTGATAGGTTTTCAGGTCCACGCCGGGTTTCAAGTACACGCGCTGGTCCGGCATCATCTTGCCGGGCTGGAAGGCATCCAGCGGCAAGGTGAACAGGTTTTCCTTGGGCGCGGCGGACGCCGGCTCGTCGGCCCAGGCTGCGCCGCTGAGGGCGAGCAGGGTGCAGATAGTCAGTACGGACAATTTCATGATTGGCCTCGAAGTTGCGGTCAGTGCAATACGCTGACATGCGCTTGGCCGAATGGTTCGGCTTATTGCATTCTCGGGGCCTGTCGCGCGCTTGTCTAGATGGTATGCGGCAAGCATGGTAGGGCAGGCGGCAAGGCCTTGCCCGCGCAGGATCATCATCCATCAAGCGGTCAAAGTCCGAAAGGCGCTCACCGCCGCAAATAAGTAAAGAGCGCCAATGCCAGGATGCAGGCGATGATCATCAGATTGAGCAGGACTTCCTCCTCGACCGCTTGAAAGCGGCTGCGGTCGCGCTCGGCGAGGCGGTCGCCATGGAGTTTTTGAAACCAATAATGCAGGAGATTGCTGGGGTGGGACGGCTTGGGGTCGCCATGTCCGGATTTCATGATGCAGGCCCTGTGCAAACAAAAGCTTATGACAAAGCATTTTACGCCGGCGGTTTATGCAATCAACATGAATTGGCTTGAGGAAGACCGGAAAAAAGCGAGAAGTTGATCCAGCGCAGAAGCGGCAAGGGAAGAGGGCGCGGGGTGTCGCGGAATGGTTAAGGCGAGGCGCCAAGCGGGCCGCATCCGTTCCCGGCCCGTCGGCGCCTGTCTGCTCGATGTTTCAGCCCTTGACCCCGCCGCTGCTCAGGCCGCTGACCATCCAGCGCTGGGCGACGATGAACAGCACGGTGATGGGCAGGCCGGACAGGATGGCGGCGGCGGCGAAGTCGCCCCACAGATAGTTTTGCTCATACAAATACAGCTTGGAGCCGACGGCCAGCGTCAGGTTCTGTTCCTGGTGCAGCAGCACCGAGGCCACCGGGTACTCGATGATGGCACCGATGAAGGCCAGCAGGAAGACCACGCACAGAATGGGCAGGGCCATGGGCAGCAGCACGTGCCAGAAGGCCTGGAAGGGCGTGGCGCCGTCCACGATGGCGGCTTCTTCTATCTCCGCCGGCAGGGTGTCGAAATACCCCTTGATGGTCCAGATGTGCAGGGCGATGCCGCCGGCGTAGGCCAGCACCACGCTGCCGTGGCTGTCCAGGCCCAGCCATGGTACATAGCTGCCGATCTGGTCGAAGATGGAGTAGATGGCGATCAGGGACAGCACGGCCGGGAACATCTGCGCCAGCAGCAAGAGGTTGAGGCCCAGCTGTTTGCCGCGGAAGCGCAGCCGCGAGAAGGCGTAAGCGCTGGTGGTGGACAGCAGCAGGATCAGGCTGGCGCTGATGAAGGCGATCTTCACCGAGTTCCACAGCCAGCGCAGCACGGGGAAGGGCGGCTCCACCACGCGGCCGCCCACGTCGGTGTAGGACAGGCCGAAGGCCAGTTTCCAGTGCTCCAGGCTGATGCTGTCCGGCAGCAGGCTGCCGGCGGCGAAATTGCCGGGGCGCAGCGAGATGGACACGATCATCAAGAAGGGGAACAGGGTCAGCAGCAGGAAGGCGATCAGCCCCAGGTGGGCCAGCCAGAGCCGGCCGGTATGGGTATTGTCTTGAACCATGGCCATGGCGGTCTCCTCAGCGTTTTTCTTGCGCGTTGATGCGCGACAGGCGCAGATTGATCAGCGACAGCGCCGCCACCAGCACGAAAATCAAGGTGGAGATGGCGGCGGCCAGGCCGAAGTTCTGCCCGGAATCCTGGAAGGCGATGCGATAGGTGTAGGACACCAGGATGTCGGTGGTGCCGGCCGGCACCGCGCTGTCGATGAAGTCCGGGCGGCCATCGGTCAGCAGCGAGATCAGCACGAAGTTGTTGAAGTTGAAGGCGAAGGACGCGATCAGGAGCGGCATGATGGGCTTGAGGATCAAGGGCAGGGTGATCTGGGTCAGATTGGTCCAGGCGCTGGCGCCGTTGATGGCCGAGGCTTCGTACAGGTCGGACGGTATCGATTTGATCAGGCCCAGGCACAGCAGCATCATGTAGGGATAGCCCAGCCAGGTGTTGACGATCAGCAGCATGGCCTTGGCCAACAGCGGGTCGGAGAACCAGCTGGGGCGGATGCCGAACAGGCCGTGCAATACCATATTGATCTCGCCGAAGTTCTCATTGAACAGGCCGCGGAAGATCAGGATGGAGATGAAGCCGGGCACGGCGTAGGGCAGGAACAGCAATACGCGGTAAAGGCCGCGGCAGCGCAGGGCTTCCCAACTGAGCACGGTGGCCAGCGCTAGGCCGATGGCGAAGGTGAACAGCACGGTCAGGGCGGAGAATATCACCGTCCAGGCGAACACTTTCAGCATGGGTTTTTGCAGGTCGCGGTTGGCGAACAGCTGCCGGAAGTTTTTCCAGCCCACATTGACGCGGAAGCCCGGCGCGATGTTTTCGCCCTGGGCGGTGCGGTAGAAGCCGCGCTCGAAGTCCGGGCGCAGCGTTTCGCCGGTCTGCCGGTTCAGCAGGGCGCCGTCGGCCTGGCGCGCGTACAGGCGCTTGGCCGGGCTGAAGCTGCTGAGCGAGCTGAGGCGGTAGGGCACGGTTTGTCCCGGCAGGGTCAGCGTCAGTTGGCGCAGCGCAGGCTGCAGGGCGATGATGTCTTTCAGGCCCAGCCTGTCGTCGGCGCTTTGGCCAGGGGCCGCCTGCAGCGCCAGTTTTTGCGCGGCGGGCTGGGCGGCGTCCAGCTTGATCGGCGCGGATTGCCAGGCGGCGCCGTCGTCGCGCGCCAGTTCCACTCGATATTGCCCGCCCTGGCGATACAGCTGCAGATGCAGCGGGTCGCCCTCGCCGGCGTAGGTCTGCTCCAGCAGATAGGCCGTGGCGCGCTCAAAGCTCAGCAGATTGCTGGAGCTGTAATTGGTGAAGCCTATGCCCACGGTGTAAAGCGCGGGCAGCAGGACGAAGACCAGTATGGCCGCCACGCCCGGAAACAGGTAGCGCAGCGCGTAGGCCTGCTTCAGGGTGAAAATGGCGGCCGCGCCGGCCAGCAGGGCGAGGCCGCCCAGCGCCAGCCACGCATGGCCCGCCTGATAGACCAGGAAGTCCAGCCATAGGCCGGCCATCACGAGTACCGCGCCCAGCACAGGCCAGGCCTGGCGCGCTTGAATCTTGAACATGCTATGCACTCCCTGTTGCCCTGGGCCGCCGGACGCCGCAAGCGGCGTCCGGACTCAGCCGCCTCAGTTGCCGCGGATCTTGGCCGCCGCGGCGTCCAGGCCGGCCTTCACGCCTTGTCGGCCCTGGGTGACGTTTTGCAGCGTGGACTGCATGGTGGACCAGAACTTGCCCATTTCCGGGTTATTGGGCATGGGCGCGCCGGCCTTGGCGCTGAGCATGGTGGCGCGGATGTTCGGATCGCTCTTGAGCTGGGCGTAGAAGGCCTTGCTGGCCGGCACGCCCAGCGGCACGTCGTCGTTGATGGTCTTCAGCCCGTGCGGAGTCAGCATGGTGTTTTCGATGAACTCGGTCGCCAGCTCCTTGTTGTGGCTGGCGGCGCTGATCATGGCGCCCAGCACGCCGACGAAGGGCGCGGCCGGCTTGCCGTTGACGCTGGGAATCGGCGCCACGCCGAAGTCGATATGGCTCTTCTTCAGGTTTTCCCAGGCCCAGGGGCCGCTGATCATCATGGCCACCTGGCCCTTGTTCACGCCGGCCTCCATGTCGGCGTAGCTGGCGCTCTTGGGCATGGCGCCGCTATGGATCAGCTTCATCAGGGTGTCCAGGCCGGCCACGGCGCCGGCGTGGTTGACGCCCACGTTCTTGGCGTCATAGGTGCCGTCGGCCTTCTGCTTGAACGGGTAGGCGCCGCCGGCCGCCAGCAGCGGCCAGGTGAAATAGGTATTGGTGAAGTCCCACAGGATGGCCTTCTTGCCGCTGGCGGACAGTTTCTTGTCCAGAGCCATGACTTCGTCGAAGGTCTTGGGCGGCGTCGGCACCAGCGCCTTGTTGTAGATCAGCGCCACGGACTCCAGCGCGATGGGGTAGCCCCAGGTCTTGCCGCCGCTGGTGAAGGCCTTCCAGCCCAGGTCGTCGATTTCGCCGCGCAGCTTCTTGCTGGGGTTGACCGGGGAGAGCAGGCCGGCGGTGGACCATTCTCCCAGGCGGTCATGCGGCCAGATCCAGATGTCCGGGCCCTTGCCGGCGGCGGCGGCCTGCTGGAACTTGCCGGCGGCGTCTTCCGGGTGCTCCACCACTACCTTGACGCCGGTCTGCTTGGTGAACTCTTCGCCCAGCTTGGCCAGGCCGCGGTAGCCCTTGTCGCCGTTGATCCAGATCAGCAGCTTGGCGTCGCCGGAGGCCTGCGCCAGCGGGGCGGCGAAGGCGCCGGCCACGGCCAGGCTCAGGGTCAGGCAGGCGGCGCGGCTGAATTGTCTGCGAGTGATCTTCATCTCTATATCTCCTCTTCTTGGGGGTAGGGACGCTTGCTAGGCGCAAGCCAGGCCCGGATGGCGAGCCTGCAGATTGAGCGGGTCCAGGCGGCGCAGGGCCCGGCCCTGGTCGTCGAACAGATGGCCGTCGGCCGGATCGAACACCAGGCGGCAGGCGGTGCCGGGTTCGAACTGCACCAGCGGCGGCAGCCGGGCGGACAGCGGCTCGGCGCAGCCCGCGGCTTCCAGATACAGCACGGACGATTCGCCCAGGTGCTCGACGGCGATGACGTTGCCGCGCACGCTGTTGTCGCCGGCTTTCAGGCTCAGGTGCTCGGGGCGCACGCCCACGCACACCTCGGCGTCGGCGGGGAGGCCCGCGGCGTCCACAGCCACGCGCACGGCCTGGCCGTCGGCCAGCAATACCGTCGCGCCCTCGGCGTCCTGGCTTTGCAGGCGGCCGGGCAGGAAGTTCATGCCGGGCGAGCCGAGGAAGCCGGCGACGAAGCGGTTGGCCGGCTGGTAATACAGCTCTGACGGCGAGCCCACTTGCTCGATGCGGCCGCCGCGCAGCACCACGATGCGGTCGGCCAGGGTCATGGCCTCGATCTGGTCGTGGGTGACGTAGATCATGGTGGTGCCCAGCTCGCGGTGCAGCTTGGCGATCTCGATGCGCATCTGCACCCTGAGCGAGGCGTCCAGATTAGACAGCGGCTCGTCGAACAAAAACACCTTGGGCCGCTGCACGATGGCGCGGCCGATGGCCACGCGCTGGCGCTGGCCGCCGGACAGCTCCTTGGGCTTGCGCTCCAGCAGGTGCTCGATCTGCAGCACCTTGGCCACCTGCTCCACCTGGGCCGCGTAGTCGCTCTTGCGCTTGCCGGCCAGCTTCAGGCCGAAACCCAGGTTGTCGAACACCGACATGTGCGGATACAGCGCGTAAGACTGGAACACCATGGAGATGCCGCGCTTGACCGGCGGCAGCTCGTTGACGCGCGCGCCGTCTATTTTCAGCTCGCCCTCGGTGATCTCCTCCAGCCCGGCGATGGTGCGCAGCAGGGTGGACTTGCCGCAGCCGGAGGGACCGACGAATACGATGAACTCACCGTCCTGGATGTCCAGGTCGATTTCCGTCAAGGTTCGGGCCAGGCCGAAATCCTTGGTGATGCCTCGCAGGCTGACCGCTGCCATCTTGTTCTCCCGCCTGTTCTAGGCCAATTGGCCCATCCAGCCGCCCCAGCCTTCCAGCGTGAGTTCGCGGCCATCGCGCCGGGCGCCCGTCAGCGGGCAGCCGGCCAGTTCTTCCGCCTCCGCCGGCAGCGTGTAGCCGCGCGGCTCGGGGCTTAAATTGAACACGCACAGCGTTGTGTCGTCACGCGTGAATGCCAGCACCTGGGCGTCGTCGTCCAGGAAGCGGATGTCGCCGTCCTTGAGCGCCGGCTGGCCGCGCCGCCAGGCGATGAAGCGGCGGTAGAAGGCCAGGCAGGAGTCCGGATCCGCGTCCTGCACGTCCACCGCCAGCCGCCTGTGCGCGTCCGGCATGGGCAGCCACGGCGTCTCGCTGCCGAAGCCGCCGTCGGCCAGGTCATGCCGCCACGGCATGGGGGTGCGGCAGCCGTCGCGGCCCTTGAATTCCGGCCACATGGCGATGCCGTAGGGGTCTTGCAGCTGCTCGAAGCTCAGCTCTGCCTCGGGCAGCGCCAGCTCCTCGCCCTGGTACAGGCAGGCCGAGCCGCGCAGCGACAGCAGCATGGCCAGGATGCACGGCGCGAAGCGCGGGTGGCCGGCGTTGCGGCCCCAGCGAGTGGGCATGCGGATGGCGTCGTGGTTGCCGGTGGTCCAGCAGGCCCAGCCGCTGCCGATTTGCGCTTCCAGCTCGCGCACTTGGCGGCGGATGTAGTCGGCGGAGAAGGCCGGCGTCAGCAGGTTGAAGCTGTAAGCCATGTGCAGCTTGTCGTTGCCGGCGGTGTATTCCGCCATGCGGGCCAGGCTGTCGTCGTCGCCTATCTCGCCCAGGGCCACCGCGTCGTATTCGTTCAGCAGGCTGCGCAGCCGCTTGAGGAAGTCCAGGTTCTGCGGCTGCGACTTGTCGTAGCGGTGAGCCTGGTAGCCGTAGGGATTGTCCGCCGTCACGGTGGCGTTGTCCCGGATCTGGGCCGGGGGATTGTCGCGCAGCTGGGTGTCGTGGAAGTGGAAGTTGCAGGCGTCGAAGCGCAGGCCGTCCACGCCCAGCTCCAGCCAGAAGCGCACCTCGTCCAGCATGGCGTCCTGCACCTCCGGGTGGTGGAAGTTCAGGTCCGGCTGGGAGGCCAGGAAATTGTGCAGATAATATTGGCGGCGGCGGGTGTCCCATTGCCAGGCGGAGCCGCCGAACACCGACATCCAGTTATTGGGCGGGCTGCCGTCGGGCTTGGCCTCGCTCCACACATACCAGTCGGCGCGCGCGTTGTCGCGGCTGGCGCGGCTTTCCGCGAACCAGGCGTGCTGTTCGGAGGTGTGGGACAGCACCTGGTCTATCATCACTTTCAGGCCCAGGCGATGGGCTTCGCTCACCAGATGGCGGAAGTGTTCGATATCGCCGAACATCGGGTCCACGGCGCGATAGTCCGACACGTCGTAGCCGAAGTCCTTCATCGGCGACTTGAAAAACGGGCTGATCCAGATGGCGTCCACGCCCAGGCTGGCCACATAGGGCAGTTTGCCGGTGATGCCGGCCAGGTCGCCGACGCCGTCGCCATTGCTGTCGACGAAGCTGCGTGGATAAATCTGGTAAATCACGCCGCCGCGCCACCAAGCGCTTTTGCTCATGCTGCTCTGCTCCCGCCCCGCAGGGCATTGGATGGAAAACAAGGGGAGGCGGGCGCCTCCCCGATTCAACGATGGTTTACCACCAGGCTTCGGCCTGGGCGCCTATGGTCACGCCGTGAGTCTGGTTGCCGAAGTGGCCGACCACCGACAGCGGATTGTTGACGTCGGCGCCGGCGGCCAGCTGCGCGGCCTGGTTCCACTTGGCGTACGTGGCGAACAAGCGCAGCTGCGGACGGCTCCAGAAGCCTTGATCAGGCGAGATCAGGAAGGCCGCGGTGGTTTTGAACAGGGTGCGGCGCTCGCCATTCTCCGGCTTGACCTGGTCGTAGCCCATTTCCAGCGCCGCGCCCAGATGCTTGGTGAAGGCATAGGTAGGGCGCGCGCCCAGGGAGATCCAGGTTTGGCCATTGCCCTGGGCCGGCGTCTGCTTCTCCCATACCGCCACGGCCATGCCGCCGAACTTGCTGCCGGCAGGCTGCCATTGCAGCTGTTCCACCAGGCGGTACTTCTTGTCGTCGCTGTTGGCGTTGGGGTTGGGGTAGCCGTAGCTGCCGGCGATGCTGCCCTTCATGTATTGCAGGGCCAGCTTGTTGTAGCCGCCCAGCACGCCGCTCTGCGTGTGCATCACGTTGAAGGCGACGCCGTTGGTGGCCTGGTTGGCGGTGTCGGCGCTGTCTTTCTTGGCGTAGCGCAGGTCCAGGCCCAGGGTCAGCTCGCCGCCCGGATTGACCTTGATGCCGGACAGGCGGAAGTCGTGGCCGGTGACGCCCAGGGTGTGGTCCAGCTTGTCCACGGAGACATTGCCGCTGTCCACGGTGTTCTGGCGCCAGGCATAGGCGAACTTGCCCACGCCGACATCTATGTTTTCGATGCCGGCGCCGGGACCGGAGTTGTCCCAGAAATAGAAGTCATTGATGTGCACGTCCTGGCGGTCGTAGAAGCGCTTGCCTGCCCACACCTTGGCCTGGCCCAGGCCGATGTTCTCGGCGGTGACGAACATCTCGCGCAGGGCGAACTTGGAGTTGGAGTTGCCGTTCTTGTCCGAGCTGCTGTCTTCCCAGTCTTGCCACTGCTTGGCGCTCATGGCCAGGCGGGAGTCCACGCGGAAGCGCGCGCCGGTTTCGGCGTCGGCGTATACCTGCTTGCCCAGGGCCAGTTCGGCGTAGGTTTCGCACTCGTTGCCCAGGCGGTATTTGGCGCCTGCGCCGGGCAGCTGGAAGCACGATTGGGAGCCGCCGCCGCCCTGATTGCTGCCCACGCCGCTGCGCAGGTAGCCGCTGAAGTCCAGGCCGGCGCCATCGGCCAGTGCGGTCACAGGCAAGGCCGCTGCGAGGCTCAGCGCGGCCAGAGGGAGGAATGCTGCTGATTTCATCATCTACCCCTTCAATGTTGACTACGTTTCACTGGGCGAGGCATCTCGCCCGTCTCCATCTCAAATCGGTTTGAATGAATTTAAACCGGTTTAAATTTTGTGAAACGATCATACGTCCGAAGACGGATTCCGGGGTACGGCATTTCTCGCATTTGTTGAGACAAAACAAATGCACACGGTTTTTATGCTGCGGCTGCTTTCATGAAAACATTGTCATAATTTTAATTTTTCATTGGAATCAGTGGCTTGCGCATCTGTGTGCGTGGGTGGCTTGGGTTGATCTGTTGCATTGCAACGAATTAAACCGTTTCAAATTTGTAAGATTACAACATTGAGACGCAGACGAAGCCTCCGCAGGACGAAACAGGGGGTCAGCGAGGGGCGGCCTCGCTTTGGCGAGCCAGCGGCGCATCGGAGTTGCCTGGGCGCAGCACCGGCTGCCAGAGACGAGTCAGGCTTTGGGCAGGCTCGCCGGCCAGCCTGGCCAGCATCAACTCCGCCAGGGTCTTGCCCGCTTGCCTGGGTTCAGGCTGCAGTACGGCGCTGATGGGATCGGTTTCGCCATCGCTTTGCGGCAGGCCGCCGAACACGATGATGGAAAGGTCCTGGCCCGGTCTCAGGCCGGCTTGGCGCAGCGCCTGCATGGCGCCCACCGCGGCCACATTGTTGTCCACCACCACGGCGCTGGGGCGGGTCGGCGCGGACAGCAGCCTTTGCATGGCCAGTTTGCCCTGCTGAGGATTCAGTTCCGCGATCTCCAGCCGTTCCGGCGCGGGAACGATGCCGGCTTGCTCCAGCTCCAGCAGGAAACCATCGCGACGCTGGGACGCGAAGTTCATGCGCAGCGGCGCGCTGATCAGGCCGATGTCGCGATGGCCGAATTGCAGCAAGCGCTGCACGGCCAGGCGCATGCCGGCCTCGTTGTCGTAGTCGAACCAGGAGTAGGGTTGGGGCAGCTTGGAACGGCCGTGGGCGACGAAGGGAAAGCCGCGTTCCTGCAGGTACTGCAGGCGCGGATCGTTGACCAGGGTGCGCGCGACGATCAGGCCGTCCACGCGCGCGGCCGACACCATGCGGTGATAAGTCGCCAGCTCATTGGCCTGGGCGGCGGAGACGATGACCAAGTCCATCTGCGCTTCCGCCAGCTTTTCCGTGATGCCGGCGATCACGTCCAGAAACACGGGGTCGCCCAGGTCGGACGGCTCGAAGGGATAGATCAGCCCTATGCTGTCGGTCCTGCCCGTCGCCAGCTTGCGGGCGATGGTGTTGGGGCGATAGCCATGCTTGGCCGCGGCAGCCCGCACCCGCTCCCGGGTTTCGGCGTTGACTTCCGGAAAACCGTTCAGCGCGCGGCTGACGGTGGCGGGGGACAGTTTCAATAGGGCGGCGAGCTGGCGCAGGTTCATGACGAAAACGAGTGGGCGTTGCGTGAAATATGCCTAGGGTAGCGCGAAACGCGGAGGCTGGATATCGCTGGCGTCGGACGCGCCGCATGGGCTTTTGCGCGCGCCATCCTAGTCTACACTGTACTGATGCGTAGCAACGCCGCGGCCTGCGGCGGGGAGGCGGAGATGGCATGGCGTTTGACGGTGGGGCGGCGTATCGCCGTGTTGATTATCCTGTCCATAGTCTCCTTCGTGCTCTTGGGCGCGATCAGTCTGTCTCGCCTGAGCGCCGTGCAGCAGCAGTTGCGCAAGCTGGACGAGGTGTCGCTGGCCGAGGTGGACATCTCGCGCAGCCTGAGCGCCGAACTGACGGGCATGCGGCTGGAGACGGTGCGCCACATCGCCTCGCGCAATCCCGATGTCAAACGCGCGGCGGAGCAGCTGATACGCAAACACCGGGAGAACCTGGATCAGTTGCTGACGGCCTATCACAAGCTGCCCTTGCCGCCGGAGCAGCAACAGAAGGCCGAGCAGTTCCAGTCCACGCTGGCCGAATACATAGACGCGATCACGCCCTTGCTGGCGGCTTCGCTGGCCGATCCCGAGCATCCTCCGCCGGTGTACAACCCCAAGATCAACGGCGCGGCCAGCTCCATGGGCGCGCTGGTGGACGATATGGTCAAGAGCAGCCGCGACGACGCGAGCGCGGGGCGCGCGGGCGCGGAGCAGGATTACGCGGCGGCGTGGCGGCAGATGCTGACGGTGATCGCGCTGGGCGCGCTGGTGTTGTTGGCCGTCGGCTATCTGCTGCAGCGCTCCATCACCGTGCCTTTGGACGGCGCGCGCGACGCGTTGGCCAAGGTGGCGCGCGAGCTGGACTTCACGCGCCGCACCCAGCCGGCGGGGCGGGATGAGATCGCCGACGCGCTGCAGGCGCTGGATTCCTTGCTGCAAACGCTGCAAGACAGTTTCGTGGAGGTGGGCGGCGCGGTCGGCGGCGTGGCGGAATCCGCCCGCGGCATGCGCGAAACGGCGGACGAGCTGGCGGACAGCGCGGCGACGTCGTCCCAGGCCTGCTCCAGCATGGCGGCCTCGGTCGAGCAATTGACGGTCAGCATCGCCCATGTGCGGGACCGCGCGCAGGAGGCGAGCCGGCTCAGCAGCGACTCCGGGCAACTGGCCGCGTCCGGCGAGCAGGTGATACTGCGCACGGTGGGGCAGATTCAGACCTCGGTCGACGCCGTGCGCGAGGCGGCCGGCACGGTGGACACGCTGCGCGATCAGGTGGCGGCGATAGGCCGGGTGACCGAAGTGATCAAGGGCGTGGCCGAACAGACCAACCTATTGGCGCTGAACGCCTCCATCGAAGCGGCGCGCGCCGGCGAAACCGGCCGCGGCTTCGCCGTGGTGGCGGACGAGGTGCGCAAACTGGCGGAGCGCACGGCCCAGGCCACGCTGGAGATAGACGGCATGATTCAGGCGATGCAGCAGGAGGCGATGAACGCGGTGCGGCGGATGGACGAGGTGGTGAGCGGCGTGCAGGGCTGCGAGCAATCGGCCAATCGAGCCGGCGAAACCATCACCGAGATCAGCAGCCGCTCGGCCGAGGCGGTGGCCTTGGTCGGGGAGATCGCGGCGGCTATCGCCGAGCAGGCCGACGCCAGCACGACGATAGCCCAGCAACTGGAGCGCATCGCGCAGATTTCCGAGGAAAGCAGCGACGCCGCCGACTCCACTTCCGGTGCCGCGCAACGCTTGAACGCGCTGGCGGAGGAGCTGCACGCCACCGTCTCCCGCTTCCGGGTATAGGGGGCGCGGCGATGCGGCTGACTGCCGGCGCGATCCTGACCCTGGCGGCGGCGGCCGGCATGGCCCAGCCGCCGCATTACCAGTCCTACACGCTGGCGGTGGAGCCCTGGGGCATACTCGACACCGACCGCGGAGTGGGGCCGGACTTCATCCGCTTTCTGGCCGAGCGGGCCGGCTTCACCGTGGATGCCCGCGCCTGGCCGTATCTGCGCGTGATAGACGGCATGCGCAGCGGCGAAAACGCCATCAATCTGGGCATTCCCACGCCTGAGCGCGACCGTTACGGCATCGCCGTCTGCACCATAGGCTCGCTCAAGGTGTCCTTGCTGTATGGGCGCGGCGCGGGACGCCGGCACGACAACGCGGCCAGCTTCGCCGGCATGAGCATAGGCGAATTGCGCGGCAGCCGGACACTGGAGGCGTTCGACCGCGCCGTGCCGCACAAGCAGGTGCTGATCAGCGACATGAGCCAAGGTGTGCGCATGCTGGCGGCGGGGCGGCTGGACGCCACGGTCTGCGTCCGCCCCGGCTGCGGCAATGTGCTGGACGAGGCTGGCCTGGAGGAGCGGCAGGTGGGCGAATGGCTGTTCAGCGAGCAGCCGCTGGCCATCTATGTCTCGCGCGCTAGCGCGCTGTCGCGCGACTCCTCCACCATGCTGCGCTTGCGCCTGGCCTGCGACTCCTATGCCGGCAGGCAGGAAGTGCGCAGGCTGCTGGCGCCGTTTCACTAAGACCCGCCAACAAAACCCCCGGCCCCGCGTCGCGCCATCTGGCCCGCGCCGGCGCTGAATCCTTCCCCACCCGCATCGTGGCGCATCGCGCGTCTTGTCCCTTTGATTTGAAGCGCCGTCACGGTTTGCTTGCAATTGGAAAAAAATTTCCAGATAATTTGGAAAATATTTTCCAAATATCGAGCCAGCCCATTATGTTCCAGCCAGAGACGCCATCTCCCAAGCACGCCACCGGCGATGAAACCCGGCAGGCCCTGCTCAGTGCCGCCACCGAGGTCTTCCTGGCCGATGGCTGCAAGGCCGCGCGGGTCAAGGACATCGCCGCGCTGGCGGGCGTGCGCCTGTCGGCCATCAACTACCATTTCGGCGGCAAAGAGGGCCTGTATCTGGCGGTGCTGCAACACCATGCCAGGCTGGCCTTTCGGCACGCCCCGGTGCCGCCGCTGCCGCGGGAGCTGCCGCTGGAACAGCGCTTCCGCACTTTCGTGCAAGCCCTGGTGCGGCGCATGCTGGACCCGGCCAGCCCCTCGCGCATCGCCAGCCTGATGGTGCGGGAGGCGGCCAATCCGACGCCGGCGCTGGAGTCGATGCTGGAGCATGTGATCAAGCCGCAGTCGGCCATTCTGTTCGGCCTGTTGGCCGAGCTGTTTGGCCCGGATGCGACGCCGGACCTGTTGGCGCGTTGCGGCATCAGCGTGGTGAGCCAGAGCATGGCCTATGTCGGCATGCGGGCCCTGGTGGAAAAAATGCGGCCCGGTTTCTATCAGCGCGCGGATGGCCTGGACGAGCTGGCCGAACATATCAGCCAGTTTTCCTGGGCCGGCCTGAACGCCTTGGCCGCGATGGAAAGGAGCAAGCATGCGTAGCTGGATGGTTGCGGCGGCGTTGCCGTCCTTATTGGCGTTGGCGGGCTGCGAGAGCGGGGCCAGCGATGCGCTGCATGGCTATGTCGAGACGGAGCCGGTGCGGCTGGCGGCGCCGGTGGCCGGCAGGCTGTTGAAACTGCAGGCTGAGCGCGGCGATGCGGTGGCGGCGGGGCAGATCCTGTTCGTGCTGGAACAAGACAATGAAAAGGCGGCGGTGGCGGAGGCCGACGCGCGCGTGAAGCAGGCGCGGGCGCAGGCGGCCGACCTGGACAGCGGCAAGCGGCCCGATGAGCTGGCCGTGCTGGAGGCCGATTTGCGCATGGCCGAGACGGCGCTGCGCCAGTCCGAAGCGGACTGGAAGCGCCAGCGCGAACTGGCCGGCAGCGGTTTCCTCTCCCCGGCCGCGCTGGACGCTTACCGGAGCAAGCGCGATGCCGACGCCGCGCATGTGGCCGAGCTGCAGGCGCAGCTGCGCAGCGGCAAGCTGGCCGGCCGCGAGCAGAGCCGGCTGGCCGCGCAGGCCGGCGCGGATGCGGCGCGGGCGCAATTGGCGCAACGGCAATGGACGCTGGCGCAAAAAGCGGTGGCGGCGCCGCTGGCGGCGCGGGTGGAGGACAGCTTCTACCGCGTGGGCGAATGGGTGCCGGCCGGCGCGCCGGTGCTGGAGCTGCTGGCGCCGGGCGGGGTCAAGGCGCGCTTCTTCGTGCCGGAGCCGCTGTTGAAAGCATTCGCGCCGGGCGCCAAGGTTACGCTCAGCTGCGACGGCTGCGGCCAGCCCATCGCCGCCACCGTGCGCTTCATGGCCCGCGACGCGGAGTACACGCCGCCCATGATTTACAGCAAGGAAAACCGCAGCGAATTGGTATGGATGGCGGAAGCCGCGCCATCCGCCGGCGACGCCGCGCGCCTGCGGCCCGGCCAGCCGGTGGACGTGCGTCTGGCGGGCCGGCCATGAACGGCTATGTGATAGACGTGCAAGGCCTGACCAAGCGCTTTGGCGACAAGACCGTGGTCGACGGCCTCAATATGCAGGTGCGCGGCGGCGAAATCTACGGTTTCCTCGGTCCCAACGGCTCCGGCAAAACCACCTCCATCCGCATGATGTGCGGCCTGCTGACGCCGGACGGCGGCACCGGCCACACCCTGGGCTACGACGTGGTGCGCGAGGCGGCGGCGATCAAGCGCGAGGTTGGCTATATGACCCAGCGCTTCGGCCTGTACGAGGACCTGACCATACGCGAGAACCTGGATTTCGTCGGCCGCGTTTACGGCATGGACCGGCGGCGGGAGCGCGTGGACGCGGCGCTGGAGCGGCTGGGCCTGACGGGGCGGCAAACCCAGCTGGCCGGGCGTTTGTCCGGCGGCTGGAAGCAGAGGCTGGCGCTGGCCGCCTGCATGCTGCACCAGCCTCGGCTATTGCTGTTGGACGAGCCGACGGCGGGCGTCGACCCGCAGGCGCGGCGCGACTTCTGGGACGAGATCCACAAGCTGGCGCACGAGGGCATCACCGTGCTGGTGTCCACCCACTATATGGACGAGGCCGAGCGCTGCCACCGCCTGGGCTATATCGCCTACGGCAAGCTGCTGGCCATGGGCACACCGGATGAGTTGATCGAGCAGTCCGATCTGGTCACCTGGACCATAGCCGGCCAGGGCGCGGCCGGCCTGGCCAATGAGCTGGAGCGGTCGCCGGCAGTGGAAATGGTGACCCGTTTCGGCAATGCCCTGCATGTCAGCGGCGCCGATCCCGAGGCGCTGGCGGCGGCGCTGGCGCCGCACCGCGGCCGGCCGGGGCTGCAATTCGAAGCCGGCTCGCCGGCCTTGGAGGATGTGTTCATTCATCTGATGCGGCAATCCATGGACAACTTTCGCTGAATCTTCGGAGAAAATATGACAATCAACAGAAACAAGTTTGTGAATGCATTCGTGGTCTTCGCCTTATTGGCCAATATCGGCTTGTTTTGCTCCACGGCGATCCAGGTCGGCTTCGCTCATAACCTGGGCGTGCCCAGCGTGCCGGCGAATATCACGATGGCGCCGGATGAAGCGTTTGCCTTGCCGGGGCTGGCCGCGCGCGACTGGGCGGCCGGCGCTTGCGTCACGCTGGCCATGGTGGGCGCGCTTGCCCTGTTTGGGAAATTTTCCCGCCGCACGGCGCTGGCCCTGATCGCGATGGTGGAGTTCACCACTTTGCTTCCCATCATCCAGGCGCATTTCGGCGGCAGGCTGCCGGCCGGCGCGGACTGGATATTCATGCACCACTGCATCAGCGGCGGGCTGGCGCTGATTGCGGGGCTGATCGCGCCGGCGGAAGCGCGGGCGTAGCCGGCGGGTCGTTTCGGCGTTTTGGCCGGCGCCTAGCATGAGCGAGCGCCGGCAAGGAGAGTTCAGCAATGAGCGAGCGTTTCAGCCTGGCCCGGTTATGGGCGATCATCCTCAAGGAATTCATCCAGCTGCGGCGGGACCGCATCACCTTCGCCATGATGTTGCTGCTGCCGCTGGTGCAGCTGACCATTTTCGGCTTCGCCATCAACGGCGATCCCAAGCACTTGCCGACAGTGGTGGTGGCCCACGATCAAAGCCGCTTCAGCCGCGCCCTGATCGCGTCCATGGCCAACTCCGGCTATTACGATTTGATCCGAACCGATGCCGGCGATGCCGAGGCCGACGCCATGCTGGCGTCCGGTCGCGCGCAGTTCGCCGTGGTGATTCCGCCGGACTTCAGCCGCAAGCTGGTGCGCGGCGAGCGGCCGACCCTGCTGCTGGCCGCCGACGCCACAGATCCTTCTGCCACCGGCAACGCCATCGCCACCATGCAGCAATTGGCCGCCACCGCGCTGGCGCATGATCTGACCGGCCCGCTGGCCGGGCTGCAGCCGGGAGCCAGTCCGTTCGACTTGCGCATCCAGCGCCGCTACAACCCGGAAGGCGTCACCCAGTACAATATCGTGCCGGGGCTGATGGGCGTGATTCTGACCATGACCATGATCATGATGACGGCGCTGGGCATCACGCGCGAGGTGGAGCGCGGCACCATGGAGAACCTGCTGGCGACGCCGGTGCGGCCGCTGGAGGTGATGGTGGGCAAGATCGCGCCCTATGTGTTGATCGGCTATGTGCAGGTGGCGGTGATCCTGCTGGCGGCGCAGTTCGTGTTCCATGTGCCGTTCGTCGGCAGCCTGCCGCTATTGCTGCTGTGCGTGCTGACCTTCATCGGCGCCAATCTGACGGTGGGCATCACCATTTCCAGCGTCGCCCGCAATCAGACCCAGGCCATGCAGCTGACCTTCTTTTTCTTTCTGCCATCCATGCTGTTGACCGGCTTCATGTTCCCGTTTCGCGGCATGCCAGAGTGGGCGCAGGTGGTGGGCGAGGTCTTGCCGCTGACGCATTTCTTGCGGCTGATTCGCGGCGTCATGCTCAAGGGCAATGGCCCGGAGGTGCTGTGGCTGAATGTGTGGCCGCTGCTGCTGTTCATCGCCGTGGTGATGGGCATAGGCCTGAAACGTTTCCGCAAGACGCTGGATTGACGCCGCGGCGCGCCTCGCGTCCGTGGATCGGAAAATGAAACGCCGCCAGCGGCGGCGTTTCATTTTCGCCTGCTTGGGGCAGGGCTTACACCGATAAGGACATCAACAGGCTGGTGATGTCGTTGTTGCCGGCGCTGGCCTGATACAGGCTTAGCGCGGCCTGGGCCTGCTGATTGAGCGCGTTGCTCACCGCAGAGGCGCTGTTGGCGTTGTTGGTATTGCTACTGCTGCTTCGGCTGGCAGTCTGATTGCCGCTGTTCAGCAGATTGGCCAAGCCGTTGTTTTGATCGCCGCCGCCATGATGATGATGGTGGTGATGGTGGCGATGGCCGCCCTGGCTCTCCTGCGCGCCGTTGGCCTGTTGCAGGCCTTGCTGCAGCTGCTGGAAGGCCTGTTGCGCTTGGCTCAGGTTGCCGGATTGCAGGTCTTGGCCCAGGCTATTCAGCAACGAGGAAATGGAGCTGCCCGAGCCGGATACGTTGGATGCGTTGGATGCGCTGCCGGTGGTCTGGCTGTTGTTGGCCACGCTGATGGGGTCGGTGGCGGTGGTGGCGGCGCTGGCGCTGGAACTTGAGGCGGTCGCGCTGATCGCCTGGTTCAGGGCGGCGCTGAAATCCTGGCTGCCGGAGCCGGATTGGGAACCGTTCCATTGCTGCAGTGCGGCCAAGGCCTGCTGCGCGCCGGCCAGGTCGCCCTGTTGTCCGTATGGCGTCGGATGGCCGATATCTTGTCGGCGTAGCTGATGCAGCGAATGCAGTTGCTGCCAATTGTCAGTGCTGCGGATAGACATGGTGCTTCTCCTTGAAAACGTGGATGCCGGGCAGCGCTTCACGGATCCGCCGCTGTCCTGGACCGGGCGGCCTGCAATTCTTGCCGCCTTGCCGCCTTGGTTTGCCGCCTTGCCGGTGGGAATATGTCGGTTTTCCGATTTTTCTTGCCGGAACAATGGCTTGCTGATCCGGTAAGGAGCAAGCTGCGTGCCAGATGCAGAACTGGACTCAAAGGCAAGTGTTTATAAATATTGCGTCATATGGTTTAGCCATGGCCGCGCTGGCGCAACGCCTGGTAGAGCATGGCTACGCCCAGGGCATCGTTTAAGGCGTCATGGCGCGGCGGGGCGGGAATGGCCAGGTCGCGGTAGAGCTCCGCCAGCCGCAGGTCGATATGGGCGCCGTGATTTTGCTTGAACTTATAGTCGTAATACAGCCCGGAAACCTCTATCTTCCGCTGCGGCAGGCCTATGCCCAGCAGCGGCTTCACATATTTGTTCAGCACCGCCACGTCGTATTCCAGGTAGTAGCCAAGCAAGGGGCGGCCATCGATGAAGGCCAGCAGCTGTCTGATCGCTTCTTGCGGCGCCAGTCCATCCGCCAGGTCGCGTTGGCGCAGGCCGTGGATGGCGATGTTGCCGCCTTCGAGCGCGGCTTGCGGCTTGACCAACAGGTAGAGCGATTCGCTGCTGAGGATGCGGTTGCCGCGCAGCTTGACCGCGCCTATGGACAGCAGCTCGGCCTCCTGGATATTGAGGCTGGTGGTTTCGCAGTCCAGGCTGACCAGCTCGTGAGGATGCTCGTCAAGCAGGCTGCACCAGCGCGGATCGCGCAGTTTCGCCAGTTGCCAGCGTTTGCGCAAGCGGTCCAGCATCACAGGCTGCCCAAGCGGAAATGGTGGCGCAACAGCGCCTTGAAGCGCTTCACCACCGCCAGCGCCTCCTTCAGCAAGTCCCGCTCCAGGGTGGACAGTTGCTCAGGCGGCAGCAGATTGTCCGGCGGCTGGCCCGCGTCCATGCGGCGCAGACCGTGCTCCAGCCGCAGCTGGGCCAGGATGGATAGCGCCTCGCACACGTCGTCGGCCAGCGCCGGCTCCAGCCGGCCTTGCGCCACCAGCGCCTGGGCGCGCGCCGGACTGGCGGTTTCGGCCACGCTGTTTTCCAGCGCCAGGGCGCGCAGGCCGTGCACCAGCGGGAAGATGCCGCCTTTTTTCAGGTCCAGCGCATCTTGTCCCTCATGTTCGCGCGTGCGCAGGCGCGAGAACGGGCCGAGCGGCGTGTCAAACTGGTCCACGGCGCGGGCGAAGCGGGCGTAGAAGCCGGCGTCGTCTTGCAGCCGTTCGCGCAGGTAGGCGCGGCTGTCCTGCAGCAGGCTGGCGTCGCCGCACACCGCTTCGGCGTCGCAGAAAATGGCCAGCCGCATCATGCCCTCGCCGCTGGGATGGGCCAGCCAGCCGTGGATGCGGTCGCGCATGGCCGCGCGCGTCAGCCGCCATTCCGGATTGCTGACCATGACGCCGCCGGGGCAGGGCGGATAGCCGAAGCGGGCCAGGGCGGCGGAGAAGGCCTGGCAATGCTCCGCCAGCCGCTCCGGCGCGTAGCCGTCGCGCAGCAGCAGGGCATTGTCCTGGTCGGTTTTCAGAATCTGCTCGCCGCGGCCCTCAGAGCCCAGCACGATCAGGCAGCTGTTGTCCACCAGGTCGGCCGGGGCGATCATGCGCCAGGCGCGCGAAAACAGACGGGCGTTCAGCGCCTGCACCAGCCGGCCCAGCTGCGGCGGCCGCACGCCATGGCCGGACAGGATGCGGATCAGGCGGTCGATCTGGCCGGCGATATCGCTCAGCTCGTCCAGGCTGCTGGCTTGCTCCAGCCTTTGGGCGATCAGGTGGGAGTGATTGGAGAAATAAGACAACACGTCCACCTGGGCCAGGATGCCCACGGCGCTGCCGCGGTCGGTCACCACCAGCCGGCGCAGATTGCGCTGCGTCATCAGCAAGAGCGCATTGAACAGAAAGTCGTCGATGTCTATGGTCAGCAAGTCGTAGCCGCAATGGCGGCCTACCGGCTCGGCGCTGTCCACGCCGTCCACGATGATGTCGCGGAAGTCTGTGGTGGTGAAAATGCCCAGCCGCTCGCCTGCGCGCACCAGCACGGATTTGCTGCGGTGCGATTTCATCGCCGCCGCCGCGTCGCGGATGCTGTCCGCCGCATCGACGAAAACCGGCTGGCGGCAGCCGGCGTCGCGCACGGTGGCGGTGAGCAGGGTTTGCAGCTCCTGGTTGCCGGCGCGCTGGGCCAGCATGCCCAGCTTGTGCGACACGCCGGCGTAGAAATAGGCGCCGAAGCGCGGGTTATTTTCGGTCAGGGCCAGCAGTTCCGCCCGCGGCAGGGCGAACAGCAGGGCTTCTTCTTCCACCAGGAAACGGTGCGGCGTCTGGCCGGCGATCAGCGCGCGGGCGTCGAAGCTGTCGCGCGGGTGGTAGCGGGCCACCACCTCCTCGTCCGCCAGCTCGCACACCTTGCCCTTGATCACCACATACATCGCGTCTATCGCCTGGTTCGGCGCGATCACCACGGCGTCGTCGGGAAAGTAGACGATGTCGGCGCGCGCCTCCAGCGCGTCGCGCTCGGCGGGGCTGAGGGTGTCGAACGGCGGCTGGCTGAAGTCGAAGCGGCTCATGACGGGTCCGGTCGGTGGTGGCCTGTCTTCAGCATACCGTCAATCGGCAGGGGCGTCAGTCGGCCTTGCGCGTCATGAGCGGGGCGCCGTCGCGGAACAGGATCAGCTCGCCGGGCGCCAGCGCCGTCCAGTGCTCGTTGTCCGTCAGCGGCTGGGTGGCGATCATCGCCACCTGATCGCGCGGGGTGGTGACGGTGGCGAAGTCCACGCTGACGTCGTCATCCACCAGGTGGGCGGTATTGAACGGCGAGCGGCGGATGATGTAGTGCAGATGGGTGGAGCAGTGGGCGAACAGCACTTCGCCGTTGCTCAGCATGAAGTTGAACACGCCGCTGGCGCGGATTTCCGCGGCCAGCGCCGCCACCTCTGCGAACAAGGCCTCCAGCTCGGGCGGTTCCGCCCATTTGGCGCGCAGCCGCTCCATCAGGTAGCAGAAGGCCTGCTCGGAGTCGGTGGTGCCCACTGGGCGGAAATACTGGCCGGGCGCGGGCTGGAAGTTATCCAGATTGCCGTTGTGGGCGAAAATCCAGTATTGCCCCCACATCTCGCGCATGAAGGGATGCGTGTTGGCCAGATTGACCTTGCCCTGGGTGGCCTTGCGGATGTGGGCGATGACGTTTTCCGACTTGATCGGGTAGCGCCGCACCAGCTCGGCGACGGGGGACTCGACCGAGGGCTTGTCGTCCAGGAAGACGCGGCAGCCTTTCTGTTCGAAGAAGGCGATGCCCCAGCCGTCGGCATGGTGGTCGGTGAGACCGCCGCGGCGGTGAAAGCCCTCGAACGAGAACAGGATGTCGGTGGGGATGTTGCAATTCATGCCCAATAGCTGGCACATCGGTTTGATTCCACTTCTTGTCGGATTGCTTGGCGCCGGATATGACCGGCATGTTTCATGTAGCTGAGCTTAGGCGATCTGGACGCTGCCGGCAATTGCCAAAAACCCAGGCGCGCCGCATGCCATGCGGCCGCGCCGAATCGACATCAGGCGATGCGATTCAGGCGTCCGCGCGGTCCCACGGCGGCAGCGGGCCGCCCAGCTTTTCCAGCAGGAAATCCAGCAGGCTGCGCAGCGACAGCGGCAGCAGCCGGCGTGACGGATACAGCGCGTGTATGCCCAGTATTTGCGGCTGCCAGTCCGGCAATAGGGCCACCAGTTCGCCGCGGCGGACATAGGGCGCGGCCAGGTAGCTGGGTTGCAGGGCGATGCCGCCGCCGGCGGCCGCGGCGCAGAGCAGGGCGCTGGCTTCGTTGGCGCTGAGCGCGCCGCTGACGCGCGCGCTTTGCTGCTCGTCGCCGCGCTGGAAATGCCATTCGCTGCGGCCGAAATGGCTGTAGCTGAGGCAGCGGTGGCTTTCCAGCTCCAGCGGATGGGACGGCGCGCCGTGGCGGGCCAGATAGGCGGGAGAGGCCACCACCAGCGAGCGGCAATCGCACAGCCGCCGTCCCACCAGGCCGGGGTCTGGATCGTTGGTGATGCGGATGGCGAGGTCGATTCTTTCTTCTATCAGATTGACGGCGCGGTCGCCCAGCTGCAGGTCGATGCGCAGCTGCGGGTGGCGCTCGCTGAACTCCGCCACCAGCCCGCCCAGCACCGCCAAACCCAGCGAGGTGCTGGCCGCCACGCGCAGCAGGCCGCGTACCTGACCGTCGCGCAGGCTGGCGTCGGCGCGCACCTCGGCCGCCAGCTCCAGCATCTGCTGGCAGCGCGCCAGACAAGTGAGGCCGGCGTCGGTGAGGGTGACTTTGCGGGTGGAGCGCTGCAATAGCCGCACGCCCAGCCATTGCTCCAGTTCCTCCACATAGCGGGTGACCATGGGACGGGACATGTCCAGCTTGTCTCCGGCGGCGGTGAAGCTGCCCAGTTGGGCCACTTCGGCGAAAACCTGCATCGCGGTGAGCCTGTCCATTTATATGATCGATTTAAGAAACAATAATGCGCATTTTAGCGCATTTATTGGTTCGATAATTACGCCTATAGTGTGCGCATCTTCACTGACACGCAGTGCAACCCGCCGGCGGGCGCCGGCTTCAAGACTTAAGGAGTTACACCATGATCCGTCAAACCCTGATCGCCGCCGCCCTCGCCGCCGCCGGTTTCGCCCATGCCGGCGACCTCAAGCTGTCCGTCTACAACGCCGACAGCAACAGCTTCAACGTGTCTTCTGTGCTGGTCACCGGCGACAAGGACGCCGTGCTGATCGACACCGGCTTTACCCGCGCCGACGCCTACCGCATCGCCGCCCGCGTGCTGGACAGCGGCAAGAACCTGAAAACCATCTACGTCAGCCAGGCCGACCCGGACTACTACTTCGGCGCCACCGTGCTGAAGCAGATCTTCCCGCAGGCCGAGCTGGTGGCCGCGCCGCAAGTGCTGGCTCACATCCAGGCCAATGTGAAGGGCAAGGTAGCCTTCTGGGGTCCCAAGATGGGCGCCAACGCCCCGCAGGCCAAGCCGCTGCTGCCGACTGCGGTCAAGACCGACAAGATCATGCTGGAAGGCAAGGCGCTGGAGTTGCGCGACACCCAGGGCGTGATGGCTCACCGCGGCTATGTCTGGATTCCGTCCATCCGCGCCATCGTCGGCAATGTGGGCGTTTACTCCGGCATGCACGTCTGGACCGCCGACACTCAGAACGACGCCGAGCGCAAGGGCTGGTACCAGCAGTTGGACGATATGGAGGCGCTGAAGCCGGCCGTGGTGGTGCCGGGCCACATGATAGCCGGCGACAAGATGGACGTTTCCGCCATACGCTACACCCGCGACTATCTGAAAACCTTCGAGGCTAAAAACGCGCAAACCGCGAATAGCGCCGAGCTGATCTCCGCGATGAAACAGGCCTACCCGCAAGCGGCCGAAGTGTCCACGCTGGAACTGGGCGCCAAGGTGCGAAAGGGCGAAATGAAGTGGTAAGCGAGAGCGCAATGAAACTGCACTACTTTTACGATCCGCTGTGCGGCTGGTGCTACGGCGCCTCGCCCTTGCTGACGGCGGCAGCCACTTTGCCGGGCATGGAGCTGGTCATGCACGCCGGCGGCATGATAGACGAGGCCGAAGGCCGCACCATCACGCCGGACTGGCGCGGCTACGTGATGCCGCACGACGCGCGCATCGCGCAGATGAGCGGCCAGCCTTTCGGCGAGGCTTATTTTGAAGGCCTGCTGCGCGACATCGGCGCGCCGCTGGCGTCGGACCCGGCCATCGCCGCCATCCTGGCGGCCGGCAAGCTGGGCCTGGACCCGCTGGCCATGCTGGCCCGCATCCAGCAAGCCCATTATCAGGAAGGCCGGCGCATCGCCGAGTTTGAAACGCTGAGCGCCTTGGCAGCAGAGCAGGGCGCCGACGCGGCGGCCTTCGCCGGGGCTTGGCGCGCGGCGCGGACCGAGGCGGAGGGGCATATCGCCGAAACGCGTCAGCTGATGAATCGGCTGGGCTTGCGCGGCTTTCCGTCGGCGGTGTTGGAGCAGGATGGCCAGTTGGAGCGGCTGGAGCTGTCTGGCTGGTTAGGCAAGCCGGAGCAACTGGCCGCCGCCTTGGCCGAGCGGCTGCCCAAGCCGGCTCCGTCCGGCGACGACGCGCTGTTCTGCACGCCGGAGAGTTGCCGCTAACATGGCCCGCCATCGAAACCGCGTCCCCTCAGGGCGCGGTTTTCTGTGCGGTTTGCTTTGATAAATACCCAATATGGATTTTCATCTTGCATTCTCTGTTTCATCGCATAGTCTGAAATACCAATTAGATACCAATTGGCCAAATCAAGACAAGGAGATGGAGATGCAGATGCGATTCGGCATACCTTTGCGCGCGGCCGTTCTCGCGCTATCGCTGGCCTGGGGGCAGGGCGTCTTGGCGGCGTGCCCGGCCTGGACCGAGGGAACAAGCTACCAGGCGGGCGATGTGGTCAGCTACAGCCATGCCAACTACACGGCCCTGGTGGCGCACACGGCTTATGTCGGCGCCAACTGGAATCCGGCCGCCACGCCCACGCTGTGGGGCGCGGGCGGCACATGTTCCGGCGGCGACCCTACCCCTCCCACCCCGCCGACGCCTCCCACCCCGCCCAGCCCGCCGCCGGGCAATACGGTGCCGTTCGCCAAGCATGCGCTGGTGGGGTATTGGCATGATTTCGCCAATCCCAGCGGCCCGGCTTTCCCCTTGTCGCAGGTCAGCGCGGACTGGGACGTGGTGGTGGTGGCTTTCGCCGACGACGCCGGCAACGGCAATGTCAGCTTTACGCTGGACCCGGGAGCCGGCAGCCAGGCCCAGTTCATCCAGGACATCAAGGCTTTGCAGGCCAAGGGCAAGAAGGTGGTGCTGTCGCTGGGCGGGCAAAACGGTTCCGTGACCTTGAACAACGCCACGCAGGTGCAGAACTTCGTCAACAGCCTGTACGGCATCCTCACTCAGTATGGATTCGACGGCATTGACCTGGACCTGGAAAGCGGCAGCGGCATCGTGGTCGGCGCGCCGGTGGTCAGCAATCTGGTCAGCGCGGTGAAGCAGCTTAAGGCCAAGGTGGGAGCCAGCTTCTATCTGTCCATGGCGCCGGAGCACCCGTATGTGCAGGGCGGCTTCGTCGCCTACGGCGGCAATTGGGGCGCCTACCTGCCCATCATCGACGGCTTGCGCGATGATCTGTCGGTGATCCACGTCCAGTATTACAACAACGGCGGGCTGTACACGCCGTATTCCAATGGCGCGCTGGGCGAGGGCTCGGTGGACATGCTGGTGGGCGGCAGCAAGATGCTGATCGAGGGCTTCCCCATCGCCAACGGCGCCTCGGGCAGCTTCCAGGGCCTGCGGCCGGATCAGGTGGCTTTCGGCGTGCCTTCTGGCCGCAGTTCGGCCAATTCCGGCTTTGTCACGCCGGACACGGTGGCCAAGGCGCTGGGCTGCCTGACCGCGCTGCAGGGCTGCGGCAGCGTCAAACCTTTGCAAGCGTATCCAACCTTCCGCGGCGTGATGAGCTGGTCCATCAACTGGGACCGGCACGATGGCTACAACTTCTCCACGCCGGTGGCGGCCAGCCTGCATCAGCTGCCCGTGGCCAATGCGGCGAGCATGAAAAAGGCCGCCGGCAAGAAGCCGGCGGCCCGATAGGCTGACAGGATGGCCGCTTAGGCGGTCATCTGGTAGCCGCTGATCTGGGCGGCGGATACCAGGCTGTTCAGGTACTCGTGCATGGCCTGGTTGACGGCCATGTCGGTCAGATAGTGCTGCAGGCGCTCCTGGATCTCGTCGAAGCCGATCTTGCCGCCTTGCTCGCGTTGCTCCACCTGGATGATGTGATAGCCGAACTGGGTTTCCACCAGGTGAGGAGTGATCTGGCCGGCTTCGGTGCTGAATACGGCTTGTTCGAATTCCGGCACCATCTGGCCGCGGCCGAATTGGCCCAGGCTGCCGCCTTGCTTGCCGGACGGGCAGGTGGAGTGCTCCTGGGCCAGCGCGGCGAAGCGCGACGGGCTGGCTTGCACTTCGGCCAGGATGCCTTCGGCCTTGGCCTTGATCAGGCTGGCTTCCAGGCCTTCGCCCTTGGGCAGCAGGATGTGGTTGGCTACGGCGCTTTCGCCGGCGCTGAAACGCTCCGGGTAGCGCTCGTAGAAGTCGCGGCAGCTGGCTTCGTCTATGGTCGGCACTTGCAGTTTGCTGTCCAGCAGGGTTTGGATGGCTTGCTGCTCGTCGGCCACATCCAGGCCTTCGCTCTTGGCCTGTTGCACCAGCAGGGTGTGCAGGATCAGTTGCTGGATCGCGGTGTCGCGCGGGCTGGGGGTGTCGGCATAGTGGTCCAGTTGGGACGCGATCATCTCTTCGCTGATTTCCACGCCGTTGACGGTAATGGTCATGAGGATTCCTGTGCGGAGCGGCCGCCGGGCGGCGTTTCCGTGTGAGGCTGCGGTAGCAGCCGGTGAAAGGGGCAGGTCGGGCCTGCGCGACGATGTGCCGGCACGGTAAGCGCGGCGGAGCGGGCTGTCAAGTCTGGAAAAACAAACGGGGACGGCATGCCGTCCCCGTTGTCTCGCCAGAGGCGGATTACTGCTGAATCTGCGCCTTGGCCTTCAGCTCGGACACGTACTTCTCGACGCGGGCGCCCATCACGCGCTGGGTCAGCTGCGGGCGGATGTCGTCGAGCTTGGGCACGTTGCGCTCGGTGCGCATGTCGTCCAGCTTGATCACGTGCCAGCCGTATTCGGTCTTCACCGGCTTGGCGGTCACTTCGCCCTTGGCCAGCTTGGTCATGGCTTCGGAGAACGGCGCCACGAAGGTGCCGGCTTCCTGCCAGCCCAGGTCGCCGCCGTTGCCCTTGCTGCCCGGATCCATGGATTTTTCCTTGGCCAGCTTGTCGAAGGACTTGCCCTTCTTCAGCGCGTCGATGATGGACTTGGCTTCAGCCTCGGTCTTCACCAGGATGTGGCGGGCGTGGTATTGCTTGGTTTCCGGCACCGAGGCCACCAGCTTGTCGTACTCGGCTTTCAGATCGGCGTCGCTGATCGGATTGGCCTTTTCGAAGTCCTTGATCAGGTGGTTGGCCAGGGCCATGGCTTGCATATTGGCCAGTTCGGCGGTGAATTCCGGCGACTTGTCCATGCCCTTTTTCACGGCTTCCTGGCGCAGCACCTCGGCGGTCACCAGTTGGTCCTTGATCTGGTCGCGGGCCTGCGGCGTGATGTTCTGGCCCTGGGCTTCCATCATGTTGACCACGGCGTTGATGCGGGCGTCGGAAATTTGCTGGCCGTTCACGGACGGGCCGGCAAAGGCGCTGCCGGCGAAAGCGGCGAGGAGGGCGGTATGCAGCAGGATCTTACGCATTTTGTTTTATTCCTGGTTCGGTATCGGGGTGTTACTGGATTTTGCTCTTGGCGCGCAGTTCTTCCACGGCCTTGGCTATCACTTCTTCTTGCAGCTGGCGGCCGAGCTGCGGCTTGACCGCGTCAAGCGGCGGCACTTGCGCGTCGCGGACGTCTACCATCTTGAACACATGCCAGCCCAGCGGGGACTGGAACGGTTTGGCGCTGATCTGGCCCTTGGGAATCGCTTTCAGCGCTTCGGCGAGCTTGGGGTCCATCTGGGACAGATTGCCCCAGCCCATGTCGCCGCCGGTTTGCTTGGCGTTGGGGTCGATGGAGCGGGTCTTGGCCAGTTCCTCGAACTTGCCGCCCTTCTTCAGCTGGGCGATCAGCTTCTGCGCGTCGGCCTCGCTGGACAGCGTGATCTGCAGCGGATGGACTTCCTTGGTGCCGACAAACTTGGCCACTTCCTGGTCGTAGCGGGCCTTGATCTGGGCGTCGCCTATGCCGGCTTTGCCGACGATGTCGGCGAACAGCGCGTCGCGCAGCAGTTCCGAGCGCGCTTCGTCCATGCGCTTGATGAATTCCGGCTGCTTGTCCAGGCCGCGGCGGGCGGCTTCCTGCAGGATGACCTGACGGCTGATCAGCGAATTCTTCAGTTGTTCGCGCAGCTGCGGGGTGTCCTGCACCCGGCCGCCATTGCTTTGCACCACGTTGGCGACGGCGGCGTCCAGTTCAGACTTGTCGATGGCTACGCCGTTGACCACCGCGATGGATTCGGCGGCGGCCGGCAGACTGATCGAAGCCGCCAGCAGCAGCGCGGCGATACGGGAATGCTTCATGTTTGCCCTTTGGTAAAGATTCAGAGTTCTTCTGGTGTGAGCGCGCGGATGGCCAGCGCGTGCACGCGGCTGCGCATCAGGTCGCCCAGGGTTTGGTAGATCAGCCGGTGGCGTTGCACGCGGCCCAGGCCTGCAAAACGGGTGCTGACTATGGTCAGCGTATAGTGGCCGCCACCGCTCCTGGCGCCGGCATGGCCGGCGTGCAGGGCGCTGTCGTCCTGGATGTCCAGATGTTCCGGCGCCAGCGTCTGCAGCGCCGCTTCCAGCAATTGCACGGTGTCGCTCATGCCGGGAACACCTGGCGGAATGGCTTGACCTCGACGCGGGCGTAGACGCCGGCCGCGCGGTAGGGGTCGGCGTCGGCCCAGGCTTGCGCCTCGGCCAGCGAGGGGAATTCGGCGACGATCAGGCTGCCGGAAAAGCCGGCCGGGCCCGGATCGACGCTGTCTATCGCCGGAAACGGGCCGGCCAGCGTCAGGCGGCCGGCGTCCTGCAGCGCCTGCAGCCGGGCCAGATGGTCAGAGCGGGCGGCGAGGCGCTTGTCCAGCGTGCCGGGCGCGTCTTGCGCGACGATGGCGTACAGCATTATTTCTTTTCCTCGATGTACTTGGCCAGGAACAGGCTCTGGGCGATCACGAACAGCAGCATCAATCCCATGCCGCCAAACATCTTGAAGTTGACCCAGACGTCCTCGCTGAAGTGGTAGGCGACGAACAGGTTCAAGGCGCCCATGAAGGCGAAGAAGCCGCACCAGGCCCAGGTGAGCCTGCGCCAGATCGGCGCCGGCATGTCGATTTGCTGGCCCATCATCAGGCGCAGGCCGTTCTTGCCGGCGAATTCGCTGATCAGCAGGCCGCCGCCCATTACCCAGTACAGCACGGTGGGCTTCCACATGATGAAGTGTTTGTCGTGCAACAGCAGGGTGGCCCCGCCCAGCACGACGACCAGCCCCAGGCTGATCCATTGCATGGTGTCCACCTTGCGGTGCTTGAACCAGGCCCAGGCCACCATGACGACGGTGACGGCGATGGCCACGCCGGTGGCGATGAACATGTCGCGCGTCAGCCAATAAGCGGCGAAGAACAAGGCGACGGGGAGAAGGTCGGTTAAAAATTTCATGCGGGTGATTATGCGGGCAGGCGCAGGCAGATTCAAGCCGCGGCGGGGCCGCGGCAAGGGTTTAACGGTTAGTTTGTTTGACGACGCTAAGGGCGCTGGCCACCAGTCCGCCTACGTCGGCGACGTTGCTTGGCATGATGATGGTATTGTTTTCCTTGGCCAATTTGCCGAAGGCGGCAATGTATTGCTCGGCCACTTTCAGGTTGACCGCCTCCAGTCCGCCCTCGGTGCGCACGGCACCGGCAATGCGGTTGATCGCGTCGGCGGTGGCGTCGGCCACCAGGCGGATGGCTTCGGCCTCACCCTTGGCCTGGTTGATGGCAGCCTGCTTGTTGCCCTCGGAGTTGTTGATGGTGGCCTGCATCTCGCCCTGCGATTTCTGAATGGCGGCCTCGCGCGCGCCGGTGGCCAGGTTGATCTGCTCCACCTTCACGCCCTCGGACTGGGCAATGCGGGCGCGCTTTTCGCGCTCGGCGGTGATCTGGGCCTGCATCGCGTGCAGGATGTCCTGCGGCGGCACCAGGTCCTTGATCTCGTAGCGCAGCACCTTGACGCCCCAGTTGATGGCGGCCTCGTCCAGCGAGGCCACCACGCTGCGGTTGATGTCATCGCGCTCTTCAAATGTTTTGTCCAGCTCCAGCTTGCCTATCACCGAGCGCAGGGTGGTCTGCGACAGCTGGGTGATGGCGACGATGTAGTTGCTGGTGCCGTAGGAGGCCAGCTTGGCGTCGGTGACCTGGAAATACAGGATGCCGTCCACCTTGAGCTGGGTGTTGTCGCGCGTGATGCAAATCTGGCTGGGCACATCCAGCGGGATTTCCTTCAGGCTGTGCTTGTAGGCGATGCGGTCGATGAACGGGTTGATGATGTTGAGGCCGGGCGTCAGCGTGGCGTGGTAGCGGCCCAGCCGTTCCACGATGTAGGCATGCTGCTGCGGCACCACGGCCAGCGATTTGAAGATGAAGACGACGACGGCCAGGAACAGGATCAGGGCGATTTCCATGGTGGACTCTTATTCGGGTTGTTTCGAGGCGATCTTGAACAGATTGCCGGCGCGGCCTGCGATATAGCCGCAGTCTCCGGCCTGCAAGGCGGGGTCCAGCAGTTCGGCGTCCCACTCCGCGCCGCGGTAATGAATGCGGGCATGGCCAGGCGAGGTTGGCGCCAGGATTTCCACCTGGCGGCCCCAGTCGGGATCATCTTGCGGCTGCGAGGGCTTGGCCAGGCGCCGCCGACGCTGCCTGACCAGCGTGACGCCGATGACGCCGCTGAGGCTGGCGATCAGCCATTGCCACAGTTCGGGCGCGCCGAGCCAGGCGGCCAGGCCGCCGCAAGCCATGGCCACCGCCACCACCAGCAGATAAAAGGTGCCGGACATGAATTCTAGGATCAGCGCGACGAGCGCACTGCCCAGCCAGAAAGTAAGCGCTTGCAACATGGAAATCCCGCAAGATGGCCAGACGCTCATTGTCCGGCCATTTGATGAAAATGACAACGGGGTGGCTGCGAGGCCGCGTCGCCCGCTGTCTTGCGGGTTCAGACGTGGTCGCGGTCCGGCAGGTAGTGTGACAGATGGATGGCGTCCTCGCTCTCCAGCCAGCACTTCTTGATGAACAGCCACAGGCCGGCAATGATCAGCGAGGAGGTCAGCAACAAGGTTTTCATGGCGATGCTCCATGGGGTGCCTGCTTGCAGTCTAGACCTTCGCTGGGCGTTGCGAGGCTGCGGCGTTACAATGCCGACCCGTTTCAGACCGCAGGATGCGACAAATGTTCCAGCTCGAAGAAAAAGCCAGCGCCGAGGTGGACATCCGCAAGAGCCGTTTCATCGGCATCGTGCAACCGGTAGCCAGCCGCGAAGCGGCGCGGGCGGCATTGGACGAGATTCGGCGCCAATGGCCGGACGCCAGGCATTACTGCGCTGTCTTGCTGTGCGCGGGCGATTCCATGCTGGACGACGACGGCGAACCGTCCGGCACCGCCGCCAAACCGATGTATAACGTATTGCAGCACCGCGAAATCACCAATGTGCTGGCCGTGGTGGTGCGTTACTTCGGCGGCATCAAACTGGGAGCGGGCGGCTTGGTCAGGGCCTACACTCAAGCTGTCAACGCCGCGCTGGACCAAGCCAGGCTGACGCCCGTGGTGCGGAGACGTCGTGTTCGGCTGGGCGTGGATTTTTCCGGCGAGGCGCGCTTGCGGCGCTTGTGCCAGGACATGAGCGTGGTGGTGGTGGCGCAGCACTATGCCGAGCAGGCATGGCTGACGGTAGAGATGGCGGAGACGGGGCTGCAGGCGCAGCTGGCCGCATTGCTAGACGGCATGGCCGGCGCGCTGGAGGCGAAGCCCGACGATTGACGCGGATGAGTGAACGGGGAGGGGCAGGCAGGATGACTCAGAAACAATACAGGCTGGTCACGCGCAGCGACTTCGACGGACTGGTTTGCGCGCTTTTGCTGAACGAGCTGGGCTTGATCCGCGAGGTGCAGTTCGCCCACCCCAAGGACATGCAGGACGGCAAGGTAGACATAACCGGCGACGACATCACCACCAATCTGCCCTATGTGGCCAAGGCGCATCTGGTGTTCGACCACCATCTGTCGGAGACGCTGCGCAATGCGACCGACGCCGACAACTATGTGATAGACCCGCGCGCGCCGTCGGCGGCCCGCGTGGTGTACAACCATTACGGCGGCAAGCAGACCTTTCCCGATATCAGCCTGGAGATGATGGAGGCGGTGGACAAAGCCGACTCCGCTCAGTTCAGCATCGAGGAAATCCTCAATCCCAAGGGTTGGGTGCTGCTGAGCTATCTGATGGATGCGCGCACCGGGCTAGGCCGCTTCCGCGAGTTCCGCGTCGGCAACTTCCAGCTGATGATGGATTTGATCGGTTATTGCCGGAATCACTCCATAGATGAAATTCTTGCCCTGCCTGACGTGCAGGAACGGGTGGCGCTGTACCGCGAGCACGAGACCGAGGCCAAGGCGCAGATCCTGCGCTGCGCCCGCGTGCACGGCAATGTGGTGGTGCTGCATCTGCAGCAGGAAGAAATCATTCATCCAACCAACCGCTTCATGGTGTATGCCTTGTTCCCGGACTGCAATGTGTCCATCCACGTGATGTGGGGGCTGAACAAGCAAAACACCGTTTTCGCGGTGGGCAAGTCCATTGTCAACCGCAGCTCGCGCAGCAATATCGGCGCGCTGATGCTGCAATACGGCGGCGGCGGCCACGAAGCGGCCGGCACCTGCCAGGTGCCGCATGATCAGGCCGACGACGTGCTGGAGGAACTGGTGGCGCGCATCCGCGGCCTGGGCTGAGCCTTACAGCGTACGGATCAGCGCCAGCGCCTGGTGCAGGTCGGAGCAGACGGCCAGTGCGGCGGCGCGGTCGTCTTCGCTGGGCGTCAGCAGGTCGGGCACCAGAATCACGCGCGCGCCGGCGGCCACGCCGGCCTGCAGCCCCATGCGTGAGTCCTCCAGCACCAGGCAGCGCTGCGGCGCCACGCCCAGCCTGCCCGCCGCGGCGTGGTAGGCGTCTGGCGCCGGCTTGGTACGCGGCACCTCGTCGCCGGCGACGGTGATTTCAAAGAACGCTCCCAGTCCGCTGCGGCCCAGTTTCAGGTCCGCCTTGAGCCGTTGCGTGGAGGTGGCCACGGCGCGCGGGATGCCGTTCTGTTCGGCCCAGCGCAGCAGTTCCAGGATGCCGGCTTTCAGCGGGATGGGCTCGTGGCGCAGGATGTGCTGGTAATGCTTGTCCGATCCTTTTTGCAGCCGGTCCGCCGCCTCCTCGTCGCCCAGATACTCCGCCACGTAACGCATGCAGCCCTGGAAGGACATGCCTACCATGGCCTGCAGCATGTCTTCCCGGATCTCGATGCCCAGTTCGGCGCCGGCGCGGCGCCAGGTCTCGTTGGAAAGCCGTTCGGTGTCCAGCATCAGGCCGTCCATATCGAACAGCAGGGCGTCGAAACTGCGGGGCATTGCAACTCCTTGTCGGGTGAATCGTCTGTCTAGGGCCGATTGTGCGGCCAGACGGCGGGGACTGTCGAGCCGCAACGTCATGGAAAGGCCGGTTGGGTCATGGCTCTGGTATAGTGGCGACATGCGGCAAAGAGGGGAGGGCGATGTGCGGTCGGTATTGATAGCGAATCCGAAGGGCGGCAGCGGCAAGTCCACGCTGGCCACCAATCTGGCGGGATATTTCGCCGCCAGCGGCAAGAAAGTGATGCTGGGCGACGTGGACAGGCAGCAAACTTCCCTGCATTGGCTGAGTCAGCGTGACGCGGGCTTGCCATCTATTTCCGGCTGGGAAGTGGCGCCCAATGAGCCCAAGCGGCCGCCCAAGGGCACGGAAGTCGTGGTGCTGGACAGCGCCGCCGGCCTGCATGGCAAGAAGCTCAGCGCCCTGCTGTCGCAAGTGGGGCATGTGATCGTGCCGATCCAGCCTTCGCCTTTCGATATGTGGGCCAGCGAGGACTTCTTCGAGCAGATGCTGGAGGAAAAAACCATACGCAAGAACAAGGCCTTCATGGCGGTGGTGGGCATGCGGGTGGACCCCCGCACGCGTTCGGCGCGCGAGCTGGAGCAGTTCCTGGCGCGGCATGAGGTTCCGGTGCTGACCTGGCTGCGCGATACCCAGCTCTACGTGCAGGCGGCGGGCGCCGGGATGTCCTTGTTCGATTTGCCGGCCTCGCGCACGGCGCGCGACCGCGAAGCCTGGCAGCCCATCCTGCGTTGGCTGGGCGAGGACCCGCAGGCGTGGTGCGACAAGTAAAAATTTTACCTTCAGACTCTTGACGTGAAGAAATAATGAGCGTAGCTTGATTACGTAACTGCGTGCGAGCCAAAGACGGCATCGCAGGGGTAGCTGCAAATGGGAGCCTATAGGGCTCCCGTCTTTGTTTGGGGCCCCTGTTTTTTTCGACTACCTATCCAGCTTTGGGAGCAACACGCATGATCCAGACCGAACTCAATTACGGCGACGTATACCTGGTGCCGAAGAAAACCGTGGTGGACAGCCGCAAGGAGTGCGACACCTCCGTGCAATTCGGACCGCGCACTTTTGTGATGCCGGTCTATCCCTCCAATATGAAGTCCGTGGTATCGGCGGAGACCTGCGAGTACTTCGCCCGCCAGGGCTGGTTCTACACTATGCACCGCTTCAATGTCGACGCGGTGGCCTTCACCCGCGACATGCAGTCCAAGGGCCTGTTCGCCTCCATCAGCGTCGGCGTCAATGAAGACACCATCGAACAGCTGGACGCGTTGAAGGCGGCTGGCCTGACGCCGGAATACATGACGCTGGACATCGCCAACGCCTGGTGCGTCAAGGCGGAGCGGATGATCAAGCACATCAAGCAACACTTCCCTGACACCTTCCTGATCGGCGGCAACGTCGCCACCGCCGAAGCCGCGCGCGATCTGGAAGCCTGGGGCTGCGACGCGATCAAGGCCGGCATCGCCGGCGGCCGCGTCTGCATCACCAAGAACAAGACCGGCTTCCACCGTCCGATGATCTCCACCGTGCGCGATTGCGTGGGCGCGGTGAAGATTCCGGTGATCGCCGACGGCGGCATCGTCGAGCACGGCGACATCGCCAAGGCCCTGGTCTGCGGCGCCAAAATGGTGATGGCTGGCTCGCTGTTCGCCGGCTACGACGAATCCGCTGGTGATATCGTGGAAATCAGCGGCAAGCACTACAAGGAATACTTCGGCAGCGCCTCGCAATTCAACAAGGGCGCCTACGTCAACGTCGAAGGCAAGAAGATCCTGGTCGAGTACAAGGGCAGCATCCCCAAGCTGCTGCGCGAGCTGCAGGAAGACCTGCAGTCCTCCATCAGCTACGCCGGCGGCAGCACGCTGTCCGCGCTGCGCGAAGTGGAGATGATCCAGGTTTACCGTTGATGGCGCGAGCGCGCGCTCCGGTCATGCCGGCGCCGCGCTCAAACTAGCCGGCAGATGCTGTAGCGGTAGCCGTATTCGAAGCCATCGGGGTTGGAGATGGCCGGCAGGCTGGCGTCGAGCAGGGTTTCCGCATCGGCATAGCCGAAGGTGTCGCTCAGGGCGGCTTCGATATTGCTCTGCGTGGTCAGATAGGCGATGAGCTGCCGCCGGCTGAAGGTCACGGGCAGCGAGCCTTGCCCCTGGCGCATCAGCTGGATGCCGGTTTCCTCCGCCTGCGGCTGGAAATGCGGCACGGCGCGCTGAGGCGCGGGAAACTGCCGCGGATAGCTGTCGCGTAGCCAGTGATTGAAAGCCGGATCCGCGCGGTGGCCGGCCAGCCAGAAATTGTAGATCAGCCAAGTCGCGCCCGGTTGTGACGCCCGGCGCATTTCCCGCAGCGCCTCTGCGCGGTCGAACCAGTGAAAAGCCATGCAAATGCTCAGCAGGTCGTACTGGGCCGAGGCTAGCGACGCCAAATCGCCCACCTGGACGTCCAGGCCTTTGCGCCTGGCTTGCTCCGCCATCTGCGGCGAAGCGTCGATGCCTTCGACGGTATCGGCCAGCCTCAGCAAGGGCAGGGTGGAGTGACCGGTGCCGCAGGCGATGTCCACCGCGCGGCGATAGGGGCCGGCCAAGCCGGCTTCCCGCAGCCAGTCCTCGATGATGCCGTGCACGGGCGGGCGGTGCCGATCGTAGCGGCTGGCGATGTCCGGGTTGGCGAAATGATTGTGAGACATGGGTAGGCTCCGGCGATGAAGGGCTGGAGCATGGTTAGCTAATTGTCATTTTTCGTCAAGCGGGCTAACGCGTCGTCGCCTCAGGCTTGCGGGACGGGCGCGCTGCGTTCCGGCGCGGTTTGCCGGCATTGCAGCCAGATGGCGCACTCCAGCTGCATGGCGATGGCGTCATCCTGATTGCGCGTGGTCCATTTGACTTTCACCACGCCGAAGTCCGGCTGGCTGCCGGAGCGGCGCTTTTCCAGCACTTCCACTTCCACTTGCAGCGTGTCGCCGGCGCGCGTCGGCTGCGGCCAGCGCATTTTGTCTATCTGCATGCCGATCAGGCCGTTGGCGGCTTTGCCCAGTTCCGATTCGGCCACCAGGCGCATGGTCAGGCTGCTGGTGTGCCAGCCGCTGGCCGCCAGGCCGTTGAAGAAGGTCTGTTTCGCCGCCTCGGGGTCCGTATGGAAGGGCTGCGGATCGAACTGGCGGGCGAAGGCGATGATTTCGGCTTCGGACAGGGTGTGCTCGGCGCTGAAAAAGCGTTGGCCGAGCTGCAGGTCTTCGAAGTAGAGCATGATTCAGCTTACGTTAACGTAACATTGGCGGCCAGCATAGCGCGTGTCCGCGATCTGGTCAAAGATTGGATTGTCCTGATTCGAAAGCATAAATCCTGTCCAAGGACGGCTCGCCGTGCAGTTCCGCCGTTTCCTCGCGCAGCAGCCGGAAGCCATTTTTGAGCAGCACGCGCTCAGAGGCGGAGTGGCGGCTGTCCACGGCGGCCAGCAGTGGGCCATGCGCCAGCCAAGGCCGCAAGGCCGGCGCCAGCCAGCCCAGCGCTTCGCTGGCCAGTCCCTGCCCCCAGTGAGCGGGCGCCAGCTTATAGCCCAGCCACTGGCTGCCGTCGGCGAAGCGGGTGGCCTGCAAGGTGCCGATGGCTTCGCCGCCGGCCTTGAGGCGCAGTGCCCAGTTCAGCCAAATTTCGCCGCTGTCGGCCGGCGCGCCGCCGGCGAACTCGTGGTATTCGGCGCGCATGGATGCCAATGAGGGATGCGGCCGTTCCGGGATGAAGCGATATAGCTCAGCGGCTTGAAAGGCGTCGAACAGTTCGTCCGCGTGGGCCTCGCGCAGCGCTTCGATGCGCAGGCGGGCGGTTTCACCAGCCAGGGTATTCATGCGTTTGCCTTCAACGTCGATGCGATGGCGGCGGCGAATCCGGCTGGACTATCCCAGGCCAGGGAATGGCCGGCGTCGGGGACGATGCGGGTGGCGATGCCGTGGCGCGGCAGCCATTCGGTGTCCGGATCGGGCAGGGAGCGTTCGCCGAAGATGATGCAACGCGGCATGCTCAGCGCCTGCAATTGATCGCGCCAGCTGACCGGGCTGCCTTCTATCAGTCCCTTCGCCGCGCGGTGCACAGCCAGCGGCGAGGCGACGGCCATGCTGCCGGCCCAGTTGGGGTTGTTCGCCCCAAAGGCCGCAATGCTTGCCCCGTGGCCGCGCGCGACGTAGTCGGCCTCGCCCCAGGCCGCTATCGCGCGGCTATAGGTGCCGCCGCCGCTGTCCAAGTTCGGCTCGGCCAAGACCACGTGCCGGATGCGACCCGGCATCAAGGTGGCCAGTTCGATGGCGACACTGCCGCCCATGCTGTGGCCGAACAGGTCGAAGCCGCGCAAGTCCAGATGTTCGATCCATTGGGCCAGCGTTTGCGCTTGGGCGCGCGGGGTGTAGCTGAAGTCTTCCGGCTTGTCGCTGAAACCATGGCCCAACAGATCGACCAGCAAGGCGCGGCGGCCGGCTAGGCCCGGCTCGGCCATGAGCCGCGGATAGTCGAAGGACGAGGCGCAGCCCAGTCCATGCAGCATGATGAGCGGCGCGCCATGGCCGGGAAGGTCGTGATAGCGCAGATGGGCGTCTGGCTGGCTTAACTTGTGAGATCGCACGGAATTTGATTTTAGTTGGTCAGCGCATACAGGGTGGTGTGGCGCAGGCTGCCGTCCGGCGCGATGCGCTCGTTGCGCATGATGCCTTCCAGCGTGAAGCCGGCGCGTTCCGCCACGCGGCGGCTGGCCACGTTTTGCTCGTCGGACAGGCAGGCGATGCGGCGCAGGCCCAGCTCCTGCCGCGCAAAGGCGCAGATAGCGCGCGTGGCTTCGCTTATCAGGCCCTGACCTTGCCAGTCGTGGTGGACCCAGAAGCCGATTTCCGCCCGCTGGTGTTTCCAGCTGATGCTATGCAATCCGCTGGCGCCGACGAAGTGGCCGCCGTCCTTCAGGAACAGCAGCATGGTCAGGTTTTTGCGGGCTAGATAGTCGACGCGGCTTTGGCGGCAGAAGGTTTCCGAGATGTCGACCGACGGTTCTTCCAGCGCCCAGGGCATGGAGGCGGGGAAGGCGCGCAGCGCATCCAGCGAGGCGCAGACCGCGGAATATACGATGGGGCCGTCGCCGGGTTGCGGGCTGCGCAGAATCAGGCGTTCGCTTTCGATCTGGTCCGGGATGTCGCGCAGAATATCGCTCATGTCATGCTCCTTGCATTGTGAAATGCAATGGTAACGTTTGGCATGAAATATTCAAATGGGAAATTTCAGACGCGCAGCGCGTTGATCAGCTCCGCCTCCAGCGCCAGCGCGGTCTTGTCGTCTTTGAGTCCCGGGCCGGAAATCAGGAAAGAGTCTTCGGCGCGGCTGCCCAGGGTCATGATCTTGGCCGACTGCACATTGAGCCGGTAGTCGGCCAGCACCTTGGCGATGCGGGCCAGCAGGCCGGGTCGGTCTCCCGCCACGATGGACAGGATGAAGTAATTGTCCTTGTCATCCGGGCGGATGGAGACCTGCGGCGTGATAGGGAAGTGCTTCAGGTGGCGGCTGATGCGGCCTTGGGGCGGCAATGGCAGGGGCTGGTCCGCCGCCAGCGCGGCGGCCAGTTCAAATTCGATGAAGTTGATCATGTCGCGGTAGTCGCCGTCATGATGCTCGGGCACGAAGACGTGGAAAGTATCCAGCGCGTAGCCATGGCGCGTGGTGTAGACCTTGGCGTCGGCGATGCTGTAATTGGTGCGGCCGAAGAAGGCGCAGGCGCGGGCGAACAGTTCCGGCCGGTCCGGCGAGTAGACCAGCACCTGGATGCCGTCGTGGTCGTCGGCCAGCCTTGCTCTGACTTGCGGCGCGTCGGGGTTGAGCTGGCGGTTCAAGACGCGGGCATGCCAGGCGATTTCCTTGGCCTCGTGGCGCAGGAAGTAGACGGTGTCCAGCTGCGCCCACAGTCCGGCTTCCACGCCGTCCGGGATGGCGTGCAAGCGCAGCAGGGCGCGCGCCTGGTTCTTGCGGGCTTCGAGTTCCGAGGCGATGTCGGTTTCGCCGCCGCGCGACAGCACGCGCAGCGTGGCGTGGTACAGGTCTTCCAGCAGCTTGGCCTTCCAGGTGTTCCACACCTTGGGGCTGGTGCCGCGGATGTCCGCCACCGTCAGCAGATACAGCGCGGCCAGCCGGCGCGGCGTGCCCACCAGTTCGGCGAAGCGCTGCACGGTTTCCGGGTCGTAGATGTCTTGCTTTTGCGCGATGCTGGACATGGTCAGGTGGTGCTGCACCAGCCAGACGATCAGCGCGCAGTCTTCTTCCAGCAAGCCGTGGCTGCGGCAGAAGGCTTCGGCGTCGGCCATGCCCAGCTGCGAGTGGTCGCCGCCTCGGCCCTTGGCGATGTCGTGGAACAGTCCGGCCAGATACAGCGCCTCCGGCCGTTCGAAGTCGTTGATCAGCCGCGACAGGAAGGGGTATTCGTGGTTGTAGGCGCTGATGGCGAAGCGGCGCAGGTTGCGCACCACCATCAGGATGTGCTCGTCCACGGTGTAGACATGGAACAGGTCGTGCTGCATCTGGCCGATGATCTGGCCGAAGTTGGGCAGGTATTGGCCCAGGATGCCGTACAGGTTCATGCGCCTGAGCGTGCGGGTCAGGCCGGACGGTTCGCGGAACAGCTGCAGAAAGGTGGCGCGGTTGCGCGGGTCCTGGCGGAAGCGGTCGTTGATCTGGCTGCGCGCGTGCCACAGCGCGCGCAGCATGCGCGGCGCGAAGCCGGACAGCTCCGGGTGGCGCTGCAGCGTCAGGAAGGCTTCCAGGACGGCGTGCGGGTGGCGGTCGAAGACGTGGACCTCGCGTATGCCCAGCATGCCGTTGACCGCATGGAAGTATTCATTGATGTGCTGGGTGACGCGCGGCACCTGGCAGTAGATGCGGCCGCGCAGATTGGGCAGCAGGATGCCGTTGAGCTGGTTGACGGTTTTGGCGGCGCGGAAGTAAAGCTGCATCAGCTGTTCGCTGGCGCGCTTGGCCGGCGTGTCGGCCAAGCCCCAAGCCAGGGCGACTTGCTGCTGCAGGTCGAAGATCAGCCTGTCCTCGCGGCGCCGGGCCAAGAGGTGCAGGTCGATGCGCAGCTTCTGCAGCTCGTCCTCGCTATGCTTGATCAGCCTGGCCTCGGCCAGGGTCAGGATGCCGCGCCGCACCAGCGCGTCCCAGTTGTCGCCCAGGCCGGCCGCCTTGCTGATCCACAGTATGGTGTGCAGGTCGCGCAGGCCGCCCGGGCTTTCCTTGAGATTGGGCTCTAGATTGTTGCTGACGCCGAAGTGCTTGGTGTGCCGCTGCTGTTGCTCGCGCGTCTTGCCCTCGAAAAAGGCTAGCGGCTCTCGTTGGGCTTCCAGTTGCTGGATCAGCTCCAGCCACGGCGCCAAGGGGCCGGCCACCAGACGGTTTTCCAGCAGATTGGTTTCTATGGTGATGTCGGCGCGGGCCTCGCTCAGGCATTCCGCCACCGTGCGCACGCTGTGGCCTATCTCCAGGCCGATGTCCCACAGCAGGCCGATAAAGCCGGATACCTTGTCCTGCAGCTCGTTGGGCGCCGCCTCCGGCAGCAGGATCAGGATGTCGATGTCCGAACCCGGGAACAGCTGGCCGCGGCCGTAGCCGCCCACCGCCGCCAGGCTGGCCTCGCGCGCCAGGCCCTGCGCCGTCCACAGCTCGGCCAGCGCCTCGTCCACCGCGCGGCTGTAATGCCGCAGATAGGACGGCGCGTCGCGGGTTTCGCGGTAGCGCGCCGCCAGTTGTTGCCGCTTGTCGGCCAGCGTCTGCCGCCAATGTTGCAGGGGTGTGGCCGCAAGCGTCATATCAGCGCCTTTCCTGTTTCGCGATGATGGCGAGGCCGCCCAGGAAGAACAGCAGCGTGGGCAGCGTGGCGGATAGGATGGCGTTCCAGTCGTACAGCAGGCCGAGGTGGCCGAACAGGCGGTTGACAAAGTGGAAGGTCACGCCCAGACAGATGCCGGCGAACAGCTTGATGCCCAGCTGGCCGTGGCGGCGCTGCTGCGGCGTGAAGGCCAGGGCCACCAGCGCCATCGAGATGCAGGCCAGCGGGTAGAACAGCTTGCTCCACAACGCAATCTCATAGCGCTGGGTTTGTTGCTTGTTCTTCTTCAGGTGCTCGATATAGGTCAGCAGGTTCAGCGCCGACATCTGCTCCGGCACCACCAGCAGCACGGACAGAATGGACGGCTCGACGATGGATTTCCAGTTCAGGCTGGGGTAGAAGGCGCTGCTGGTGTGGTCGGCGGCCAGGGTGGTTTCCTTGACGTTCTCCAGCTGCCAGCTGTGATCCTGCTTGGAGTAGGTGCCGCGCTCCGCCAGGCGGGTGCGCACCAGCTTGAAGTTCTGGTCATAGGTGTAGATGCGCACGCCCAGCAGGGTGTTGTCCGGCAGCATCTCACGCACATTGATGAAGTTCTGGTTGTCCTTGACCCAGGTGCCGGAGCGGAATTCGCGCGCGATGATGGAGTGGGTGGCGGTCAGCTTGCCGCGTTCGGCCTCCTGCATGGACCACGGGGCGATGAACTCGCCCAGCACGATGGTGAGAATGGCGAAGCCCAGGCCGAACTTGAGCAGCGTGGAGGCAATCTGCTTCAGCGTGACGCCGGAGGTGCGGATCACCGTGTATTCGCTGGAGCTGGCCAGCTGGGTCATCGCCACCATGCCCCCTATCAGCACGGCCAGCGGCATCAGTTCGTAAGCATGTCCCGGCATCAGCAGCGCCACGTAGGTGGCCATGGCCGTGGCGTTGTAATTGCCCGTGCCCAGGGCGGGCACTTCGCCCAGGAGGTCGAAAAAGCCGTACAGGCCCAGCAGCGCCAGCAGGGTGAACAGCGTGGACTGGGTCAGCGTGCTGATGATGTAGCGGTGGATCAGTTTCATTGCTTGGTCGTGTCAGTTTTTGCCGAACATTTTGGCCAGCGACTGGCCAAACGGTTGTTGTGGCCGGTTGCGATGCTTGAGCAGCGCCAGCGCCAGCAAGAGCAGCAGCCCGTGCACCAGCGCGACCGCCCAATAACCGGCCTTGCCCTGCGCGATCCAGTTGCGCGCCAGCGTCAGGCCGTTTTGGTAGGCGAAGAAAAACAGCAGGGCAAACAGCAGGTTATAGGTGTGGCCGCTGCGCGGGTTGTAATAGGACAGCGGCAGGGCCAGCAGGGCCAGCACGATGCAGCTGATGGGCATGGACAGGCGCCAGGCCAGCTCGGCCCGGTATTCCGGATTGTTGCTGCCCAGCAGCACGCGGGTGGGGATGGATTGGCGGTTGCCGGCCGGGCCCGTGCTGATCTGGCTTTCGCCTATGCTGGCGATATAGCGCTTGAACTCGCCCACTTGATAGTCGGCCTTGCCCGGCTCGCCCACATAACGCTTGCCGTCCTCCAGCACCAGCGCCCGTTCGCCGTCTTTCTGCGTGGTGATGTAGCCGCGCTTGGCGAAAATGGTGCTGACTTTGCCGTCGGTCATGTCCTGCATGAAGATATTGGTGGCCGCGCTGTTCAGGCCGGAATAATTTTCAATGAAGTAAACCTTTGTCGCGGAAGACGATTCCTTGAAGACGCCGGGGGAAATGGCGGAGATTTCTTCGCGGCGTTTGATGATTTCCGCGTAATCCTGGCTGCGCTGGTCCGCCCAGGGGCCGACGAACAGCGTCACGCCGGCCACCAGCACTGCCAGCGGCAAGGTAAAGCGCATGATGGGCCAGATCCAGTCGCGCAGCGACAGGCCGGAAGACAGCCATACCACCATTTCGTGATCGCGCCAGGTGCGCGTCAGCACCACCAGCACGCTGACGAAAACGGTGAGGATCATCAGCACCGGGAAAAAGCCCAGCGTCCAGAAGCCGATCAGCGCGGTAATGGCCTCGTTGGCGATCTGGCCTTCCGCGGCGCGGCCCAGCATATTGATGGCCTGGGTGGACACAATGATGGCCAGCAACACGACGAAGACGCCCAGGGCGGTGAAAGTCAACTCGCGTGTCAGGCTTTTGTGGAAAACCATTTATTCAGTGCCTTTTTGACTTTTTGTGAAAAGCATTGTGATAATTCGATGAGACAATTCTGAAGCGCCATTTCCGGCAAAATCGGATTAAACAACAATCCCGCGTTCACCGGCGGCCTAGCCGTCCGTCTTCCCCGAGCTTAGACGGCCGTCATGAGGTGGGCGACGACACTCGTTCTACAGCGGAGTACCTATGGAATTTAACATAAAAAGCGGCAGCCCGGAGAAGCAGCGCGTCGCCTGCGTCATCGTCGGCGTTTACGAATCCCGCAAGCTGACTTTCGCCGCCGACCTGCTTGATCGCATCTCCAACGGCTTCATCAGCGACGTGATTCGCCATGGCGACATGGAGGGCAAACTGGGCAGCACGCTGGTACTGCATTCGGTGCCGCATACCCTGTGCGACCGCGTGATGCTGGTCGGTTTGGGCAAGGAACGCGAATTCCGCGCCAAGGAGTACCGCGAAGCGGTGCGCGCCTCGGTGAAGGCCCTGACCCAGACCGCCGCTGGCGAAGCCGTGAGCTATCTGACCGAGCTGACGGTCAAGAAGCACGATGTGGAATGGATGATAGAGCAGGCCGCCGTGGTGACGCTGGACGCGCTGTATCGCTTCGACCGCTTCAAGAGCAAGCAGGATGAGTCCGCGCGCGAGCCGCGCAAGCTGACGCTGGCCGTGCCGCGCCGCAGCGACCTGGCCGACGGCGAGAAAGGCCTGCAGCGCGGGCTGGCCATAGGCAACGGCATGCGCCTGGCCAAGGACCTGGGCAACCTGCCCGGCAATGTGTGCACGCCGACCTATCTGGGCGAGGAAGCGCGCAAGGCGGCCGAGGCCTTTGGCGCGGAAGCGGAAGTACTGGGGCCGAAGGAAATTGCCGAGCTGGGCATGCACTCCTTCCTGTCCGTGGCCAAGGGCAGCGAGCAAGAGCCGCGCCTGATCGTGCTCAAGCACCAAGGCGCCAAGGACAAGAACGACAAGCCCATCGTGCTGGTGGGCAAGGGCATCACCTTCGACTCCGGCGGCATCTCGCTGAAACCGGGCGAGGGCATGGATGAGATGAAATACGATATGTGCGGCGCGGCCACCGTGTTGGGCGCTTTCCGCGCCGCGGTGGAAATGAACCTGCCGCTGAACATCGTCGCCATCGTGCCCTCTTGCGAAAACATGCCCAATGGCAATGCGGTGAAGCCGGGCGACATCGTCACCTCGATGTCCGGCCAAACCATTGAAATCCTGAACACCGACGCCGAAGGGCGCCTGATCCTGTGCGACGCGCTGACCTATGCCGAACGTTTCAACCCGGCCACGGTGATCGACGTCGCCACGCTGACCGGCGCCTGCGTGATCGCGCTGGGCCATATCGCCACCGGCCTGTACAGCAACCAGGACAGCCTGGCCCGCGAACTGCTGGCCGCAGGCGAAGAAGTGGCCGACCGCGCCTGGCACATGCCGCTGTGGGATGAATATCAGGAAATGTTGAAGAGCCCGTTCGCCGACATGGCCAATATCGGCGGCCGCCCGGGCGGCAGCATTACCGCGGCCTGCTTCCTGTCGCGCTTCGCCAAGGCCTACGATTGGGCGCATCTGGACATCGCCGGCACCGCCTGGAAGGGCGGCAAGGACAAGGGCGCCACTGCGCGTCCGGTGCCGCTCCTGGTGCAGTTCCTGCAAGACCGCGCCGACATCGCGCTGGGCAACGTCGTCCGTCGCGGTCGTCCGCGCCGCGAGGCGCCCGAAGTGGCGGAAGATGACCAAGATTGATTTTTACACCCATGTCGCCGACCCGCAGGCTTTTGCCTGCCGGTTGGCGGATACGGTGCAACGTAAGAAAGAACGGTTGCTGATCTGGCTCGACAGCGAACGCGATGTCGAGGTGTTCAGCAACCGGCTGTGGAGCTTCGGCGATACCCGCTTCGTGCCGCATTGCCGGCTGGGCGCGCCGGAGGCGGCGGACACGCCGATATGGCTGGCGGCCAGCCTGCCGCATGATCTGGCGCATCCCGTTCTGCTGAACCTGGGGGCGGATGTGCCCTATGCATTTGAGCGGTTTGAGCGCATTCTTGAAATCGTGGGGCGCGACCCCGATTCGCTGGCCATCGCCCGCGAACGCTTCCGCGCCTACCGCGAGCGCGGCTGCACCATCGAACATCACGACATGAGTCAAACGCAGACATGACTGAGTCGCCGAAAGCCAATGAGCCAGACTGGTCCGGATTCAATTTGCCGGTCCTGACTGAGGTGGTGGAAGAACAGCCGGTGCCCACGCTGGCCGAAGAGGCCGTCGAGGTGCCGGAGTTCGATTTCTCCAGCGAACTGGACCTGCTGGCGCACGAGCTGGCGGATGCCCCTGCCGAAGGCGGCGTGGCGCTGGAAATTCCGGAGCTGACGCTGGAGGATTTGTTGGCGAGCGAAGCGCCGGCCGCCGCGGCAGAGCCGCCGGCGCTGGACTTCAGCGCCTTGCCCTCGCTGGAATTGACGGATGTCGGCTCGCTCGACGAGCCGACCGCGCTGGACTTTGTGCTGCAGCCGCGCGAACCGGCGGCCGGGCTGGAAGCGTTTGTCGACGCCAAGGATGTCCAGCTTACGCCCTTCCCTGATCTGGCAAGCCCGGCCAGCGAGTTAGCTGAGCCGTCCCCCTCCGAGCCAAGCCTGCCGGCCGAGGATGAACTGAGCTGGGACGATGTCGTGGCTGCAGCCGCGCAACTCCCTCCCGTCGAATCCATTTCCACTGAGGAACCGGCGCCATCGCCCGCACCCGAGGCGGGAGCGCTTGTCGAATCGTTGGACATCGAGTCTGAAGCGATCATGCTGCCGCCAGAGCCAGAGCCAGAGCCAGAGCCAGAGCCAGAGCCAGAGCCAGAGCCAGAGCCAGAGCCAGAGCCAGAGCCAGAGCCAGAGCCAGAGCCAGAGCCAGAGCCAGAGCCCGAATCCGAATCCGAATCCGAATCCGAGCAAGCGTCGGTTGCAGAGGCCGCTTCGGCGCCATTTGTTTCCATCTCGCTGGATAGCTTGCCCAGCGGCGTGCTGGGCGGCGGCATAGGACGCGAGCCGGCCCCGGAAACCGGACTGGAATGGCTGAACGATTTACCCCGGCCGGAGAGTCCGTCTGTCGCGGAGCCGGAGCCGACAGCGCCTTCGCTGCAGGATGTGTTGCAAGAGGCGGAGCGCGTGTTGGCGGAAGAGCGCGCGCAGTTGGCCGCCAAGGTGGAGTCCGAGCCGATCGCCGGGCCTGGGCCGGTGGCGGCGGATGCGCAGGAAACGCCAGAGCAGGATGAAGGGCAGACGGTGGCCGCGCTGGCCGATGAACTGGACGCGTTTGGCCAGTTTGCTGCAGACGATGAGCCTGAGTCGCAGCCGGAGGCGGCGAGCGAGGCGCAAGCCTTGGCCGTGTCCGCTCCGGACGTGGCCGATATTCCCGAGGCGCCGGTCGAGCAGGCGCTCGTCGAGGAAGTCCGCGCGCCGGAGCCGGCTGACGATGTCATGCCGCACGCTTCTCCGGCAGGCGATGAGCACAGGGCGCTCGCCGTGCCGGATGGCCAAGCCGCCTTGTCCGACCCAGGCGCCTTGCTAAGCGAGGAAGCGGCTGCGCCTTTGCCGGATCTTGACGTTGAAATGGCTGGTGCGCCGGATGCCGAAAGGGCGGCGGAAGAGGCCGCGTTTGCTGAACCGAGCGAAGACGCGGCCGCGCAGCCTCTGTCCGTCGTGGATGAAGCTGCCGTGGCAGTGACGGCTGAGGCCACGAAAACCGTGGCAGCGCAGGTCTTGTCCGAAGAGCCTGCGGACGCAGAACTGGCCGCCGAATTGGCAGATCATGGTGCCGTTACGACCGCGGAACCGCCGTCTGCATTTGAGCCGGTGGCGCCGCCGCAGCATGAGCCTGAGCCGCAAGCGCAGACTGCGGTGGAGCTGGGGGGCGATGCGATGGCCGGCGCGGACGCGGTGTCGCATGCTGAGCCGGACGCCTTGGCGGACGACGCGGGTTTGCCGCCGGGTCTGCTCCAGGGCTTGACTCATGACGAAACGTCGGACGAACCTGCGACCGCAAGTCCAGCCGCCGACGCCGACGCTTGGGCCGAGGGCGTGTCAGATTTGTACGAGGCCGTGCCGGCGCCGGCGCGCTTGCCCGACGAAGATATGCCGGCCTTGTCTGGCCTGTTGCAGCGGGGACAAGCCCATGCCGCGCCCACCCAGGATGCAGCCGCGGCTGCGGCGTCCGCGGTGTCCGTGGTGCAGGTGGCCGCCTTGACCTCCGCCGCTGCGGCGCCGGTTCGGTCTCCTCCGCCGCTGGATGAGCAGGCGTTGTACCAGGCGCTTTACGACAAGATGCTGCCGCGCATGAAGGTGGAGCTGTCGCTATGGCTGCAGGACGCGATTGAAGTCCAAGCCAAGCAGATGCTGTCCGGCATGATGCACCAGCTGAAGGAAGATTACGAAATGCTGTTCGGCGACGCGCTGAAGGATAGCCTGCGCCAGGCATTGAACGACGCCGGAGTCGGCGCGAAGGATGAGGATGCTTCATGAGTGATAGATTATCGGAAATAGTCACCCGTACCGGGGATGACGGCTCCACCGGCCTGGGCGACGGCAGCCGCGTGGCCAAGGACAGCGCGCGCATTCAGGCCCTGGGGGATGTGGACGAGCTCAACTCCGTCATCGGCGTGCTGCTGGCCGACCCGCTGCCGGAATCGATCACGCAATGGCTGGCCGAGGTGCAGCACGATCTGTTCGATCTAGGCTCGGAGCTGGCCGTGCCAGGCTACAGCGCCATCCAGGACAGCCACGTGCAGGCCCTGGAGGCTCTGGTGGCCTTCATGAACGAGGAGCTGGGTCCGCTCAAGGAGTTCATCCTGCCGGGCGGTCTGCGCAGCGCGGCGCTGGCCCACCAGGCGCGCTCGGTTTGCCGCCGCGCCGAACGCGCCGTGGTTGCCCTGGCGCGAGAGGAGGGGATCTCCCAGCCGCTGCGCCGTTACCTGAACCGCCTGTCCGATTTTCTGTTCGTGCTGGCGCGCTATCTCAATCGAGAAGGCGGGGTGGCCGATGTGCTGTGGAAGCCGGGGCGCGAGCGCTGATGCTTCACGTTGCTTAAAGCAAGAATATCGGCTGGTACGTGCTGCCATCTTGAACCGCTTCAGCATGCTGGGCGGTCCGTGCACGGTGGCGTAAATCCGTTTGGGGAAAGGGGGGCCTCTCCCTGTTCCGGATTTGTGCAACAGCGCCGTGAGAGGGTGATGGCCCGGTGTTTCGATGGCGAAGTGGCAGAGCGGCAGGTACGTGCTGCCATCTTGAACCGCTTCAGCATGCTGGGCCGTCCGTGCACGGTGGCGATGGCGTAAATCCGTTTGGGGAAAGGGGGGGCTCGCCCTGTTCAGGATTTATGCAACAGCGCCGCACGCAGACGAGAGAGCTCCATCTGCTCGGACGTGATCGGCTTGCCCGTGCCGCCGGTCAACTTGCCGGCCTTGTGGGCTTTGCACCAGTTGGCGAGCGTCTGCTCGGCAATGCCCAGTTCACGGGCAACCTGGGCCTGAGGTTTGCCTTCAGACTCAACTTGCCGGACGGCTTCTTGTTTGAATTCGGCGATGTAACTTTGCCGTGGAATCTTGTACATCGGAACCTCCGTATGCCAGTTTACCTGGCTACGCTTGGTATCCGAAATCTGCGCCCAACCTCAGAGAATGACTTATCCGACTTCACGCATTGCACCTGATTCTTGAAACCGCCCTGTTTAAGTCATCGGCAAGCGGGCAAGCCTTGCAAGAAAAAACCAGGATCAACCATGGGGAAGGGGTAGCACAGGGCATGCATTCTGGGTGCGCCATCGCTATTGATGTGTGACTGACTGTCGGGATGGAGGGGCCTCGGCCTCAGAATCGGTGGGTCAATCCCAAGCCTAGCAAATTGACGTGGGTGTGGTATTGCCCCGTCAGGGTGCCAGGCGTGCCATTGTTGGCTAGGTAGTCGTCATCGGTCCGATTGACTGGGGCCTCTTGCAGTTTCAAATAGCTGTAGGCCAGGTCCACGGTGTCGCGCGCGGTGAGGCGATAACTGGCGCCCAACGAGTACATCTGGCGGTTCGCGTCGGGCAATACGGTGAGGGCGTAGTTGGCGCCCGTGGTTGGCGACTGGTCATACATATAGCCCGCACGCAGCGTCCAGCGGCTGTTCAGCAGAAAGTCAGCACCCAGCGAGGCGCGCCAGCTGTTGCGCCATGCCGTCTGATAAACAATTTTGCGGTCCGGCAACAGGGCGGTGGGCATGTCGATTTCAACGTCTTGCAAATGATCGTGCCGGATCCAGCTCAAGTCGCCCATCAGGGACCAGCGCGGCGTCATGGGGCGGAACAGGCTGAGCGACAGGCTTTCCGGCGTGGTGACATCTATCGACGCCTTGCCATCCGCCAGGGCGGTGCAGAGGCCGGCATTGACGGGGGAGGCGGCCCCGCCCGGCAGGGCGTCCGGCAAGGTGAAGCGGGCATCGCCGTGCAGGGTTTGCCGGATGCGCGAGCGATAGGCGAGTCCGATATGCGTGCCGTCTTCATTGGCGAACAGGTAGCCTGCGTTGAAACCATAGCTCCAGTTGCTGCCGGTGACGCGGACCCGGGCATCGGGCAAGCCGGTGTATGCCGCCGCGCCGGCTTGGCAGGTGGCGGCGCCGTTGCCGCTGCTTTGGCACAGACCATAGGCCAGAGAGGCAAGGTCCTGATTCTTGCCCAGCTCCATGTCCAGGTACTGCGCGCTGAGTCCCAGCCCCACACTCTGGCGGTCGCTTAAGCGGAAGCCTAGCGAAGGGTTGATGTTTAGCGACTTGAAGTCGACATGATTGCCGTAATAGCGGCCGATGAAATTATCGTCATAGCTGATCTTCGCCCCATACGGCACGAACAGGCCCAGTCCTAGGGTCAGCTTGTCATTGATCTGATGCGACAGATAACCATGCGGGATGGCCGCTTGCTTGGCATAGCTGCCGCCGGCATCGGCCGGCGCAATGGCCAGGCCGTCAGCGGTGTTCCCCGCGCGGCTGCTGAAGTGGGAGTGCGGGTCAACGGCCGTGGCGCCCAGCGTGAGCTGCGTGCCGCTCAGCCAGGTCAGACCGGCCGGATTATAGAAAATGGTCGAGGGGTCGGCAGCCTCGGCCGAACTGGCGTTGGCGCTGCCCTGCGCGCGCACGCTTTGCACGTCAAATTGGTAGCCAGAGGCCCAGGCTGATTGTCCTATGCCGCTTGCAGCCATGGCGGCGAGCAGGGCGCATGAACGCTTTCTCATCTCTTCCTCCTGATTATTTGGCGCCGTCTTTGCGACGTGTAGTTAATTTTCAGTAATTGAACTTTTTTGTCAAGTTGACATTTGTGTTCAATTTTACGAGACTGAATTGATCCGGCTCAGACCGGGCGCTCGTGAAACGCCATAAAAAATGAGGAGAAGCATGAAGCGTGCACTACTGAAGGGCATCTTGCTGGGATTGTCCGCCGCGCTCACGGTGACTGCTGCCCGCAGCCGCGACTTCCGCAAGCGGCTGCGACAACGCAATCTGGTGGCGCAGATCTGTCTGAAAGACGGCAGCATAGGGAGGTATTACTGCCTTCGCGGCGGCAAGGTCCGCTCTTTTGCCGGCCTGCACCCCGCACCGGACGTCGCCATCGTGTTTCATGACGTGGCTACCGCTCTCGACTTCATGAAACCGCCGGCGGATCAGACCAAGATCGTCCATGCGGCCAAGCACTTCAAGGTCATGGTGCAGGGGCGGGATGATTTGGTGGTCTGGTTCATGCAGCTCATGAACACGCTGCAGACGGCAACGCTGCAGATGGGTTTGCCCCAGCGCGACGGCAGCCAGCGCTATTGCACCACGACCAATGGCGGGCCGCTGTTTGTCTACGTGAAAGAGGGGCGAATCGTCCGCACCACGCCCATAGACCTGGATGAGAGCGACGCGCCCAGTTGGACCATTCATACCTTGAAGCGGAGCTTCACGCCGCAGCGCCGCGCGACGGTCAGTCCGCACGCGCTGGCTTTGCGCTCCATGGTCTATGCGGAAAACCGCCTGCTCTATCCGATGAAGCGCGTCGATTTTGACCCGCATGGCGAACGCAATCCGCAAAACCGCGGTAAATCCGGCTATGTGCGCATCAGCTGGGAAGAGGCGCTTGACCTGGTGGCTGCCGAGATCAAGCGGATGAAGCGAGAGCACGGCCCCGGCGCGGTGGCCATCTACCACAGCTCCCACCATCAGTGGGGCAATGTCGGTTATTACCTGTCGGCTTTGCAGCGCTTTGGCAATTTGATCGGCTATACCCGGGTGCATCTGAACCCGGACAGTTGGGAGGGATGGTATTGGGGCGCCCAGCACCATTACGGCAACAGCATGCGGCTGGGCACCCCGGGGGCCTATGGTCTGGTGGAGGATTGCCTGCAGCAGTGCGAGCAGATCGTGTTCTGGTCCAGCGACCCGGAAACCACCAGCGGCTGTTACGCCGGTTCCGAAGGCACGCAGCGGCGCCTCTGGGCCAAGGACCTCGGCATCGAATTCATCCACATCGATCCGCATTGCAACCCGACGGCGCAATTGCTGGGCGGACGCTGGATTCCCTTGCGGCCGGGAAGCGATTCGGCTCTGGCATTAGCCATCATGCAGGTGTGGGTCAGCGAGGACCTGTACGACCGCGAATATGTGGCGAGCAAAACCACTGGTTTCGACGAGTGGCGGGCTTATCTGCTGGGCGAGAGCGACGGCGTCGCAAAAACGCCGGAGTGGCAAGAGGAAGAGACCGGCGTGCCTGCGCGGGATGTCCGCGCCCTTGCGCGACAATGGGCCAGGCGCAAGACTTATCTAGCGGCGGGCGGAGGCGGGCAGGGGCTGGGAGGCGCCGGCCGCAATCCCACCGGCACCCAGTGGGCGCGCTCCATGATTCTGCTGATGGCGATGCAGGGTTGGGGCAAGCCGGGCGTCAACTTCGGCAATCTGCAAATGGCCACGCCGCTGGACATGACTTTTTATTTCCCCGGTTATGCCGAGGGGGGGATTTCCGGCGACCTGCACTGGACGGCGACGGCCATCAGCAACTACAACCGCATGCCGCATGTGCTGAGCATGAACCCGGTCAAGCAGATGATTCCGCGGCAGAAACTGGCCGACGCCATCATCGAGGGCAAGAGCACGGGGTATTACTGGGACGGCGTCTCGCTGGAGGCCCAATTCGTGCCTTTCGAGTATCCGCTGCCGGGCCATTCGCGTGTGCACATGTTGTATCGTTACGGTGCGTCTTCGTTTGGCACGATGGCCAACTCCCAGCGCATGGTCGAAGCCTATCGACATCCGTCGCTGGAGTTCGTGGTCAACCAGTCCATCTGGGATGAGGGCGAGACTCAGTTCGCAGACGTGATCCTGCCTGCCTGCACCATGCTGGAGCGATGGGATATCGGCGAGTGGGCAGGCGCCGGCGCCTATGGCCACCATATCCAGGAACAACTCAACCACCGCATGATCGTGATGCAGCACAAGTGCATCGAGCCGCTGGGGGAGTCGAAGTCGGATTACCAGATTTTCCTGGAAATCCTGCAAAGAATGGGGCTGGGCGCGGTGTTTTCCGAGGGATGCGGTGAGCTGGACTGGTGCAAACGCGTGTTCGACTCTTCGGACCTGCCCCTCCATATCAGCTGGCAGTCATTTTTACGCAAGGGCTATTACGTGGTACCCGCGCCCTCCGAGGCGCAAAGAGAGCCGGCCTATTTCCGTTGGTATGCCGAAGACCGCCACAAGGACGTGCCGGAACCTCTGCCCTTGCCCTCGCAATATGCGGATGCCTTCGGCAAGGGGCTGCAGACCCCATCCGGCAAGATAGAGTTCTCCGCCACCACGCTGCGGCGGGCTTGCGCGGACAATCCGGAGCGGCAGGCGCTCAATCTCTATATTCCTTCGCCGGAGGGGCCGGTGGACAGGGAGCGCTTTGCGCGTTTTCCGCTGCAGCTCTTGTCCAGCCACCCGCGTTACAGCTTCCACACCTATAGCGACGGCAAGAACAGCTTCGTCAACGAGCTGGCGGCGCATCGCATCCTGAAAGACGGACACTACTACTGGGTCTTGCGCATCAGTCCGCAGGACGCCGCAGCGCGGGGCATCGCCCATCACGATCTGGTGCGCGTGTTCAACGAACGCGGCGCGGTGCTGTGCGCAGCTGAAGTCACGCCGCTGATCGCGCCGGGCATGTTGAAGGCCTTCGAATCCAGCGCGGTGTACGACCCGATTCCCGACCGTGACGGCGGCATGATAGACCGCGGCGGCTGTGTCAACCTGCTGACGTCTCCGCGGCCCATCGTCAAGGGCAGTTCGGGTATGGCGTCCAGCAACTGTTTGGTGGAGGTGGAAAAATGGATGGAGACTGCAGCATGACCAGTTTGCACGCGATGAATGCCACGCTGCGCGAGGCGATGGACGAGGCACCGTTTCCGTCCATCCTGCCGGAGTGTCCAGAGGACAGGCTGCCGGCCTTTGTGCAGCCGGTGCAGCGGCCTCCGGCCTTGGTAAATGCGGACGCGCTGGCTTTTCTGATTTTCGAGCGGCCCGATCTCGATCGCAGCGCCAGCTTTCTTCTCGACTTCGGCCTGCAATTGATCCGATGCGATGCGGATGTCATGTATTTTCGCGGCGGCGCCAGCCCGGCTTGCTGCTATGTGCTGCGCCGCGGCAAGACCGCGCGCTTCGTCGGACTGGGACTGGAGCTGGCCGATCCGAATGGCCTGGATGTCTTAATTCAGCAAGCGGGAGCATTTCCGGTCGACCATTTCGAGATGCCGGGCGGGGGACGGGCCGTGCGCCTGACCGACCCACTGGGACATGAGGTATGGGTGTTGGCGGGACGCGACCACGGGCAGGCCGGACCGCTACTGGAGAGCCGTCCGCCGGTCAATACCCCCGTGGATTCGCCGCGCGTGAACGCTACGGTGCGCCCGCGTTTTGGCGCTGCCAGCGTGGCCAAGCTGGGTCATGTGGTGTTCCAGGCCACGGATTTTAACGGTTTGACCAATTGGTATATGCGCCACTTCGGCCTGCTGCCTACTGACGTGCTGTATCTGCCTGATGGCAGTCCAAACTTGATTTTTTTCCGCTTTAATCGCGGAGGGACGCCAGCCGACCACCACAGCATCGTGATCGCGGGCGGGCTGGTCAACCGCTATGAACACAGCGCTTACGAAGTGCAGGACCTGGATGCGTTGGGGCAGGGCAGCCAGTATCTGCGGGCCCGAGGCTGGCAGCACGCTTGGGGCATAGGCCGGCATTCGCTGGGCAGCCAGCTGTTCGATTACTGGTTCGATCCATACGGAGCGGAGCATGAGCATTACGCCGACGGAGATCTGTTCACTGCCGATCACGCGCCGCGCTACAGTCCGATGAATGCCGCAGGCGTCTGGATGTGGGGGGACGATGTGCCGCCCCATATGCTGCCCAAGCCGAATCTGACTACCTTGTGGCGCGCCGCCGGCTTGTTGTTACGCGGCAAGCTGAGCCTGGTCCGACTCAAACTGCTGGGCGCGGCGCTATCTGCGCCGGCGCGGCCCTGGATGAAATGAGGAGAGAGATGGCAATGGCATTGACGATAGTGCGTTTCAAGCAAGCCGACGGCGAGCCCGGCTGGGGCGTTTTGTACGGAGACCGGGTGGCGCGGCTGAGCGGCGACTATGCCTCGACGGGGGACTTGATTGAGCATGGGCTGGCGGAGGCGAGCGCGCTTACGCCCGCACGCGCGGACTTGCAACTGGAGACCTTGGAGCTGCTGGCGCCGGTCACCGCCAATCAGCAGTTTCTCTGCCAGGGTCTTAATTACCGCTGCCATGTGCGCGAATCGGGCATGGATCCCGACAAGATACCGTTCAATACCCTGTTCACCAAGGCACCTTCGTGCATCATGGCGGCCCGCGGCGACATCGCGCGGCCCGGCCATGTGCGACTCCTGGATTATGAAGTGGAGCTGGGCGTGGTATTGCGGCGCCGCATCGATGGCCCGGTCGCCATCCACGAGGCCAATCTGCATGAGTATGCCGCCGCGCTGACCCTGGTGAACGATATCAGCGCGCGCGACGTCCAGTTGCCGCAAACTCAGTTCTACAAGGGCAAGAGCTATCGCGGTTTCGGCCCCGTTGGCCCTTATCTGGTGTTTCCGACGCCGGAAGAATGGCGCCGCCTGGGCGAGTTGCGCTTGCGCTTGGCGGTGAACGGCGAACTGCGCCAGGACAGCTACTGCCGCGAGATGATCTACCAACCGGCGCAGACGCTGACCGAACTGGCCGGCATGCATGACCTGTTCCCTGGCGATTTGCTGGCCACCGGCACGCCGGCCGGCTGCGCGGCGGTGGCGCCCAAGAGCAAGGTATTGACGTGGGCGTTGAGGGCGTTGATGTCGGAGCGACGCAAGTGGGCGCTGTTCCTGAAGGCGCAACAAGGCAATCGGCGCTATCTGCGGCCGGGCGATGCCATGGTGGCTTCCATCCGCACCGACGATTGTAGGCTAGATCTGGGTGAGCAACATCACCGGATCGTGGCGGCGCAGGGAGCGGCGCCATGAAGAAGTGGAATCTGATCATCGACGTCGAGCGGTGCCATAACTGCGGCAACTGCGTGCTGAGCAATCAGGACGAGCATGTGGGCAATGATTATCCGGTCTATGCGGCGTCACAGGCGCGCGGCGGGGCGTGGATACGCATAGAAAGCACGGCGCGAGGCATGCCGCCCATGGTGGACGCAGCCTATCTTCCCCTCATGTGCAATCACTGCGACGACGCCCCTTGCGTGGCGGAGGGCAAGGGAGCGGTGAGGAAGCGTGCCGATGGGATTGTCATTATCGATCCCGTGCTGGCCAAGGGAAGGCGGGATCTGATGGATGCCTGCCCTTATGGATCCATGCACTGGAATGAGGAGCGGGCGCTGCCGCAAATCTGGATCTTCGACGCGCATCTGCTGGACCAGGGCTGGCGAGAGCCTCGCTGTTGCCAGGCCTGTCCCACCGGCGCCATGCAGGCGGTGAAACTGTCCGATGAGGAGATGGGCGCCCGCGCGAGCAAGGAAAAACTGGAGGTGCTGCAGGCCGAATGGGGTACGCGCCCGCGCGTCTATTACCGTCATTTGCACCGTTTTACCCAGTGTTTCCTGGGAGGCAGTGCGGTGAGCGGCGCGGGGAGCGCGGCCGAGTGCGTATCTGGGGGCGAGGTGGCCTTGATCCGCGACGGCGCCGTGCTGCAGAGGACGAAGACGGACGGATTCGGCGATTTCAAGTTTGACGGTCTGCCGCGCGACAGCGGGCGTTATCGTGTGGAAATCCGTCACCCGGTATATGGTGAGGCCTGTCTGGATGTCGAATTGGGCCTCAGCCTTTATCTGGGCGCGGTCCGCCTGCAGCGCCGCTTACCGGATCCCCGTCCTGACCGCCCCTTTTCACAGCCGGAGCTGCAAAGTGAATCCTGAACAAGCCATCCGCAATCTTGCCGATATCGAACGGCTGGAGTCCGTGGCGCTGGAGCAGCGCCTGGCCGGCCTGGACTCCTGTTACGATGTCTTCAAACGGGCGGCCGCGACGCGCCCGGATGCCGTCGCGCTGCGTTTCCTGCCCAAGGGCAGCGTCGATGAGCGCGCGCAAAACATCAGCTACAGCGAGCTGTTCGCCAACATCACGCGGGCGGCAAACCTGTTTCACGAGTTGGGTGTGCGGCCGTCCGATGTGGTGTCGTATCTCTTGCCCAATTTGCCGCAAACGCATTACGCGCTATGGGGAGGCCAGGCGGCGGGCATTGTGAACGCGATCAATCCGCTGCTGGAAGCGGAGCAGATCGCCGCCTTGCTGAACGAAGTGTCCTGCAAGGTGCTGGTCACGCTTGGGCCTGCTGCAGGGACCGAGCTGTGGGCCAAGGTCGCGCAGTTGCGCAACAGGGTACCTTCATTGCAGGCCATCCTGCTGGTCGGCGAGCCGGCTTCGTCAAAGGCTGGCCTTTCGTTCGAGGACGAACTGGCCAGGCAGCCGTCGGATAGGCTGTTGAGCGGCCGCCGCATCGCACGCGAAGACTTGTGCGCCTATTTCCATACCGGCGGTACCACCGGCATGCCCAAGATCGCGCGGCACCGCCACGGCAATCAGCTGGCCAATGCCTGGTGCGGCACGATGGCCGTAGACATGGGGCCCGACGATACCTTGCTGTGCGGCCTGCCGCTGTTTCATGTCAATGGCGTCATCGTCACAGGGTTGGCCCCTTTCATGGCCGGAGCCTGCGTCTTGCTGGCCGGACCGGCGGGCTATCGCCACCGCGCCATGCTGGAGCAGTTCTGGCGGCTGGTGGCTCGCTACCGCGTGACCGCCTTCTCGGCTGTGCCCACCGTGTATGCGGCCTTGATGAGCGTGCCGCGCGGAGAGGCGGATCTGTCCTCGCTGCGTTTCGGCATCTGCGGCGCGGCACCGATGCCGGCGTCGCTGATCCGCCAGTTCGAACAGGCTACCGGGATTCGGATACTGGAGGGTTATGGCCTGACAGAGGGCACGTGCATCAGTTCGATCAATCCGCGAGACGGCGAGCGGCGGGTCGGCTCGATAGGTTTGCGCATACCGTACCAGCAGATGCAGCCCATCGTCCTGGACGAGCAGGGCGGCTATGTGCGCGATTGCGAAGTGGACGAGATCGGCGTGCTGGCGATACGAGGCCCCAATGTGTTTGCCGGCTATCTGGAGGACGAGGCCAATCGCCGGCTGTGGGCCTGCGACGGCTGGCTCAATACCGGAGACTTGGCGCGGCGCGACGCGGACGGATATTTGTGGCTGACCGGGCGGCAAAAGGAGCTGATCATACGCGGCGGCCATAATATCGATCCGGCGATGATAGAGGAGGCCCTGATGCGCCATCCGGCGGTACAGTTGGCCGCGGCGGTGGGGAAGCCCGATCCTTACGCCGGGGAGTTGCCGGTGGCGTACGTGGAGCTGCGCGCCGGGCAGAACGTCGATGTCGATGCCTTGCTGGAATGTGCCCGCGCGGGCATTCCGGAGCGCGCGGCGGTGCCGGGCGAGATCATTGTGCTGGAGCGGCTTCCCCTGACGGCGGTGGGCAAGGTTTTCAAGCCGCAGTTGCGTCATGATGCGAGCCGGCGGGTGCTGCGCAACCTGTTGCAGCCCTGTCTGCGACGAGCGGGCGCATGGGAGGTGGAGGTGGGGCCACATCCGGTGCATGGCGTGTTCGCCCGCATTTCGCTGGCGGCGCCGCCCCCGCTGCGCCAGCCACTCGCGCAAGAAATCGATGCGCTGATGTCCGGCTTCAGTCTGCGCTATGAGGTGGTGTGGATGGACTAGCGTTAGCCTCCGGGCAGCGAGACCGGGGGGCGGCGCATGGCGGGCAAGGGGCGAGTCAGCGCCGCCGCAATGCTGGCCGGCTCCACGCCCAGTCCCTGCAGCACGATTCCGGCGATGTCCTTCACATAGTCGGGCGGTGCGTCGCCGCTGGCGTGGCCGCGCATGGCCAGGATCAGCGTGCCGGTGAGCAGGTCTAGCGCCACGCGCTCGCTAGGGAAGCGAAAGAGACCGCTTTGCTTGCCGGCGCGCAGGTCCCGGCGCACGGGGTCAAGCGGCAGGTCCTGAATGAATTCCGGTCGTGCCACGAAGGCGGCCCAGGCCGGATCGTGCGCGGCCTTGTGCAGCCAGAGCTGAAGGCCGGTGCTCAAGCGCTGCAGCGGATCTTGCTGGTCACCCAGCTCAATCTCTATCGATTCGATGAAGTCGGCACTGAGCCATTCCACCGTGGCCTTGGTTAGCTCGGTGGTGGTGCGGAAGTAGTTATAGAAAGTGCCGCGGGCGATTTGCGCCTCCGCGATGAAGTCATCGATCAGAGGCGCCTCCGCGCCTTTGCGGGCGAATACGCGTAGCGCGGCCTGCAGGATTTTCTGTCGCGTGCGCTCTCGCCGCTGCTGGCCGACGAGAGTGCGGTGGTTGATGGGTTTGGCGTCGGGGGTGTTGTGCATGGGGCGGTGGGATTCTAGCGATGGATAAGGCTGATCGTAATCGAAACTGACGATTTTGTCAGAACGACGCCTCTTGTCTTCCTGATAGACAAGAGGCGTCATGAGCAAGGAGTGGCAAGCATGGAAAACAAGCGTCGTTGGCAGCGCAAGAAAGAAGCGAGGCCGAAGGAGATTTTAGAAGCCGCCTTCCGGCTTTTTGCGGCCAAAGGCTTTCACGCCGTGAGAATGGAGGATATCGCGGAGCTGGCCGGCATGAGCAGCGGCACGGCTTATCTGTATTTCGGCGGCAAGCGCGACATATTCACCAGCGCGGTGCGGCTGCGCCTGGCCGGCAGCTTTCGCTGGTTGGATGAGGTGGCTTCGTCGGAGGCGTTGGGCGCGCGGGAGCGCTTGCGGGGCGTGGTCCGGCAGTTCAATGATGCGACGGGCAGCGCGGAGTTCGCCGTCTTGTGTCGTTTGCTGATCGCGGAAGCCTGCAGTTTTCCGGAGTTGACCCGGCTGTTTGTCGAAGATGTGATCCAGCGCATGCGCGCGGCCATCGCCTGCATCTTGCTGGATGGCATCGCCTGTGGCGAACTGGCTCCCACCGATGCGCATGCGACCGTCGATGTCTTGATGGCGGCCTCTCTGACCGGTCTGCTGTGGCAGGCGCCGTTTGCTTCGCTATGGGGAGGGCAAAGCGGGGCCCGCGATGCGGGACGGCAGTGGCGCGGAACCCTGGATGCGCTGATCGAAGGACTGGCCTTGCCGGCGCCATGTCACGCCGCATAAGCGCCAGACGGCCATTCTTGTCATTTGTTTAAAGACCCATCCTTCAGGCTACTGCCGCATTCAGGCCTTTCAGCCCACTAAACTTTACCGCATAGTTTAATTAAGCATTGACGAGGTGTTTCTGCTTGTTATAAATTTACTGAGCAGTTTAGTTAATTGAAGGCCTCTCATCACGCTGCGGCTGTGCGGCGCCATGTCAGAGGACAGGTTTGCATCTTCAAATCACGAGCGAAGACACTGATGAATTACGCCAATCTTCCCGGTCCGGGTTCGTACAAGCTGGTTGCCGAGCGCATACGCCAGGTCAATCAGCGTCTGCCATGCGAGACGCCGCACAATGTAGACCTTTTCCACCAAGTCGATCACTTGTGGAAATGGCTGATGGCCTGCATGAGCCAGACGCTGTTCCTGAACCAGCTGAAGCCGGTCAGTTTCTTCACCTTGCTGATGCTGTATAGCGAAACCGACGGCTGCATGACGCCTACCTTCTTGGCCGAATGCCTGGGGGAGGGGCGCTCCAATACGACGCGCATCTGCGACGAACTGGTGAGCAAGGGCTGGATATGTCGCAAGAAGGGCGAGGAGTTCGACAGGCGGCGAGTCGAGTTGATATTGACGCCGCAGGGGACCGCCATGGTTGAGACGCAGTTGTTGCGCTTGCGGGAACTGGCCGATATCGCCTTCGATCCCCTGGACGATGGCGAAAGGAACGCCCTGGGGCATTTGCTGACGAAACTGGCAGCTTTCGCCGAGTAGCGCGGCCTGGTCCAACGGCAACAGGGGCGATGGCCGCAATGAAAACCGTAAACATGGCAAGGCGCGAGGGCGGGTGCGGGGAGGCGAAGCGGGATGGACTTTCGCTGGTGGCCTGCGAATACTGCGATGCCGTATATCGGCGGACGGAACTGGTGCCGGGTTGCTGCGCGGAGTGCCTGCGCTGCGGAGGCCGGCTGTACCGGCAAGCCAGGCTGGATCATGCGCATCAGCTGCCTTTGTCGCTTGCGGCTTTGCTGCTATTCCTGATCGCCAATGCCAACCCTATCGTATTGATGAGCCTGAGAGGGACGCGCGTCGAAGCCACGCTGTGGGACGCCGTGCAGGCGCTGTATATGGACGGCATGGCGCCGGTGGCCGCCCTGGTCGGGGTGACCACCATCCTGTTTCCGCTAGCGGAGTTGCTGCTGCTGATCTACTTGCGGCTGGCGCTGGTCCGGCGCCGCATCCCGCGCGGTTTTGCGCGCGTGTTGCGCTGCATCCAGTGGGTTCGGCCCTGGGGCATGATCGAGGTGTTCATGGTGGGCGTGCTGGTTACCGTGGTGAAGCTGTCCGTGATGGCCGAGGTCTTGCCCGGCGTGGCGCTATGGGCCTTCGGCTTGCTGGTTTTCCTGCTGGCGCTGCTGTTGTCGTTCGACCTGCCCACGCTGTGGCGGCAGCTGGAACGGGCGCGCGCCATGGAACAGGGGCTGAGGGAATGAGCGCGCGCGCGGCTGACGCCGTGCCCACTGCGACGGCACTGGGTCTGATTTCGTGCCATGCCTGCGGCGCCTTGAGCCCGCGTGAGCGGGAGCAGGGTCCTTGTCCACGCTGCGGGGCCGCTCTGCATCATCGCAAACCGAACAGCCTGGCGCGGTCCTGGGCTTTCCTGATCGCCGCGCTGGTTTTGTATTTCCCGGCGAACCTGCTGCCCATCATGGTCACCCAATCCATCTTCGGTGTATCCCGCGACACGATCCTATCCGGCGTCATCTATTTTTGGACATCGGGGGCGCAGGGCCTGGCCTTGCTGATTCTGACGGCCAGTGTGGTGGTGCCTCTGCTGAAGATGATGATCCTGGCCCTCTTGCTGCTGTCGGTGCGTCGTCGCTCGACCTGGCGCTTGCGCCAACAAACGCGGCTTTATCGTCTGGTCGAGTTGGTCGGCCGCTGGTCCATGCTGGATGTCTTTGTCGTTGGCCTGCTGGCGGCGCTGGTGAGGGCCGGCGCGCTGGCCACCATCGTGCCGGGCACCGGCGCGCTCGCATTCGCCTCGGTGGTGATGCTAACCATGCTGGCTTCCCGTAGTTTCGATCCGCGCTTGCTGTGGGACGCGCAGGACGCGGGCGATGATGCTGTCTAGTCCGGCCAAGCCGGTTTGGTGCGGCAGACGGTGGCGCGGGCTTGCTGCCGCCGCGGCGTGCGGCTTGTTGCTGCTGCCTTCGGCAGGACGGCAGGACGGTGCCGCCAGCCCGCAGGCCCAGGCCGCGTTTGCCTTCACCGCCTGGCGCATGGACTCGTCTACGCCGCTGGATCCCCCGGTTACGCGGGAGGGGCCGTTCGCGGCTGGCCTGCTGGTCGTGGGGAGGCGTGAGAACGTCCTGGCCGATCTTGCATCCTGGACGGCTTGTCCGACGGCTTTCTCCGGGGTGTCTGTCCGGAACTGCGCCGCGCCTAAGCGCCCCATCGTGAATGACGATCCACGCTTGTCATGGTTTTTGCTGGATATGGATGATGATTAAACTGCATACTCTCCGCTTCTCCCCCAGGCCGCCGAGGCCGGCGCGTCGCCGGCCGTCCCGCTGGCTGCCTTCCCTGGTCTGGCTGGTGCCCATCGTGGCGGCGGCGATAGGCCTGTCCTTGTTGATTCATGCCCTGATGGTCAGTGGGCCGGAGATCACCGTGACATTCCGCACGGCGGCGGGACTGGTGCCCGGCAAGACGCCGGTGCGTTACAAGGATGTTGAAATCGGCCTGGTCAAGGCGGTGCGGCTGGCTGACGATCTCTCACATGTCACGGCCACCATTGACCTGAGCCAGGATGCCCGGCGCTTCGCTTCGCGGGGCGCTCGCTTCTGGGTGGTGCGGCCACGTTTTGCCGCTTCCGGTATTTCCGGAATGGAAACCTTGCTCTCTGGTGCCTATATCGCGGTGGACGCGGGAGGATCGCCGCAGCGGGAGCAGCACTTCGCCGGGCTGGATGTGCCGCCTGTGGTCACCACTGACGCCACGGGCAAGCAGTTTGTCCTGCAGGCGGCGGACCTGGGCTCGCTGGATATCGGCTCTCCGGTCTATTACCGCCGAGTGGAGGTTGGCAAGGTCGTGGCGTACCAGCTATCCCCGGATGGACGGGACTTGTCGCTGCGCGTGTTCGTCGACAAGCCTTACGACAGGCTGGTGACGGCGGATACCCGTTTCTGGCATGCCAGCGGGATTGACATCAAGCTGGACGCCGCCGGCATCAAGGTGAACACGCAATCGCTGGCGACCGTGCTGATGGGCGGTGTGGCCTTCCAGACGCCGGATTACGCTAGGCGCGCCGCCCCCGCCAACGAAAATACCCAGTTTCAGCTCGCCCAGGACCAGACCGAGGCGATGAAGACGGTGGATGAGATGTCGCCCATGCTGGCGGTGTTGAATTTCGACCAGTCCGTGCGCGGATTGTCGCCCGGCGCGCCGGTGGATTTGCGCGGCGTGGAGGTTGGCAAGGTGCGCTCCATCGGCATTGAGTACCGGCGAGATAAGGAAACCTTCCGCTTACCGGTGGTGGTGGAACTATACCCGTCGAGGATGGGGCTCAAGCGCAAGGATGTGGGCGACGATCAGCATGCCCGGACCATAGCCGAGGCGCTGAGCAAGCGGGGGCTGCGCGCGCAGCTGCGCACGGGCAGCTTGCTGACTGGCCAGCTCTATGTGGCACTGGATTTCTTCCCCAAGGCGCCGCCGGCCAATATCGATTTTTCCGGCGCCATACCAGAATTGGCCACAATACCCGGCAGCTTCGACCAGTTGCAGAACAAGATGGAGGATATCGTGAACAAGCTGGACAAGGTGCCGTTCGACCAGATCGGCCAGGAGTTGCGCGTGAGCATGGCTTCCTTGAACCAGATGCTGGGCAATGCCAATCAGTTGGTGTTGCAGTTGCATGGCGATGTGGCGCCACAGGTCTCGGCGGCCCTGCTTGACGTTCGCAAGACGCTGAACGAGGCGGATCATCTATTGGCGGCGGATGCGCCGACGCAGCGGGACGCACGCCGCATGATGCAGGAACTGACGCGAGCGGCTGTGTCCCTGCGCACCCTGACCGACTATCTGGAGCGCCACCCGGAAGCCGTGGTCCGCGGCAAGGGGGATACGCCATGACGACGCGCCGGAGTCTGCCGGCCATGCTGCTTGCCGCCGTCTTGCTGAGCGGCTGCGCTTCGCCGGAACCTCGCTACTACACCCTGGCTGCCGCGAGGGACGGCATTCAGGGCGATCCAGGCGGCGCGCCAATGTGGATAGAGGTGGCGCCGGTGCGGGTGCCGGAGCGCCTGAACCATTCCAACCTGATGCTGGATGAGGCAAATGGCAGGCTCAAACTGCTGGAGCGGGACCTCTGGTCCGCGCCCTTGCCGGAGGAGATGCGGGATGCCCTGTCCCGGCGTCTGCGGGAAGGCTTGAACGCGGTGGATGTGTATCAGCAGGATGCGCCGGCCAAGGGGCCGATGTTCCGGATCTCGGCCCAGTTGGTCGGCATGCAGGCCGGGATAGGGATGGCCGCCCGCGCGGAGCTGTGCTGGACGGTGGAGCGGCGGCCGGATGGGCGCGTTGCAGCGGGCTGCACGCGCTCGGCACGGCCGGCGGCCGCCGGCGTGGAGGATGTGGTGGCGGCTTATCGCCAGGCCGTCACCGATGCTGCAGCTGACATCGGATCGGCGCTGCGCCGCATGCCCTGAGGCGAGGCAGGTCCGTGGGGGAGCGAACTCGGACGCTGCGCTCACGCAGGAGGCGGATGGAACGGATGGCGGGCGCACCCAGCGCCCTGGCGGGAGGACTGCCAGGGCGCTGATTTTTTTAGATGAAGGAGTGCCGCGGAGCAGGTAAGTCGTCTGGCGTGGCATGTTCTTCTTTGTCTAGCGACTCCAGCAGCAGGTCGAAGGGGGAGCGGGAAACCTTGAATATGCCCTGACAGGGGTGGGTCAGCTCCAGGATCAGAAAGTTGGCGCTGGCGATGGCGACGGCGCCCAGACACAAGATGAAGAAAGAGAGCGTATCGCCGCCGTTCAGTATGCCGTACAGGAAGAACAGCAGGCAGGCCCAGCCGAAGACGATGACCAGCAGCAGGGACGGAATCTGGTTGGACAGGCTGCGGATGATGTTGGACTGGATGGTGATGAAGTTATTGGAATACTGGCGGATGGCGTTCAGGTCGTCGCGGGTGACGTTGCGGAATGACTCTGAATGGGTGTTGATTCTGAGCAATGCCTCGATGTCGCCTAACAGGTCTTTGTAGTCCAGCTCATGCAAGGACACGCCGCGCTTGTTGGGCCAGTAGCGGTTCAATACCCGCAGCACGACGCCTTTCAGCATGGTCCGGCATGGTTTGGCGTCTTCCGGGAACTGCTTGAGCAAGAGATCGATATTGGCGGCCGCCGCCGCTAGGGCATTGAAGTCGCTCTGGTGGCTGTTGAAGGCGGCGTAAGACGACGAGACCAACAGGCCTAGCACGATGGAAAACAGGGTGCCGATCAGCGCGGAGATGGAGCGTATCAGGTCGCCGGAGCCGGCGCCGACGATATGGAAGAGTGCGTGCAAGCCGCAGCCAGCGGTGGCGAACAAGAAAGTGGCGACGGCGATCAAGAGGCAGTGATTGAAGGTCTTCATGGTGAAAGCGTGGATTCTTGGGTGGAATTGGACGGCATTCCTATCGGCGAGGGCGTGCGCGGGATGGGCGCTGCCCCTAAGCCAGCTTAGGACGGGCGCGCCGAAAAGTAATGGTGGGCGGGCTGCGGCCTAATGCGAGGCATGGGGTGCCCACGTATGAGGCTGAAATCCTTGGGCCAGCGAGAGGAAAGTTTCCGGCGGCAAGGGGCGGCTGAACAGATAGCCTTGCAATTCGTCTACACCCAGCTTACGCAGGAAGAGGGCCTGCTCGCCTGTTTCCACGCCTTCGGCCACGGTCTTCATGCCCAGGGTCTTGGCCAGGGCGATGATGGCGCGCACGATGGCGCCGGCGTCCGTGTCGCCCGGGGTATCCGCCACGAAGCTTTGATCGATCTTCAGCGTATCGATGGGAAAGCGGCGCAGATAGCTGAGCGAGGAATAGCCGGTGCCGAAGTCATCCAGCGACAGGCCTACGCCCAGGCGCTTCAGGGCGCGCAATTGCTCGATGGCCCATTGCGGGTCCTGGGCCACGGCGGACTCCGTCAATTCCACATTCAAGATGTCCGGCGTGCCGCCAGCCTGGGCCAGCGCGGCGCGCACATCGTCGATCAGCTGCGGGCGCTGCAGGTCTATCGCCGACAGATTGACGGCGACGCTGAGGTTAAGTCCCGCGCGCTGCCATGCGGCGGCCTCCGCCAAGGCCTGGCGCAGCACCCATAGGCTGATGTCCGTAATGGTGCCGTTTCGTTCCGCCAGCGGAATGAATTCGGCGGGCGAAATGTCGCCCAGCTGCGCGTCGCGCCATCGGACCAGCGCCTCCGCGCCGTGCACCCGCCCGTCCCGCGCACCCACCTTGGCTTGCAAGGCCAGAGATAGGGCACCTTGCTGGATAGCGCTGGGCAGGCGTGCCTGGATTTGATATTGCCGCTCCTGTTTTTGGCCAAGTTCCTGGGTGAACAGGCGGACACCTCCGCGCGGGTTATGGAGCAGTTCATCCTTGGCCGCAATGTAGCCGGCCTGGATCAGACTTTCCGCCTGCTTGCCGACATCCTCGCTTCTGGCCAGGCCGATGGAGACTTCCAGGTGGAAGACATGGCCTCTCCATGCCAGGGGCTGGGTCAAAGCCGATCGCAGGCGCTCCGCCAGCGCTAACGGATCTGGGGCGGCGCTGGCGGCGACAAACAGCTCCCCTTGGATGCGGGCGGCCAAGCCCACATCTTGCATGGTTTCCTGCAAGCGCTGCGCGATGATGAGCAGGGCATGCAGCGCTGCCGCAATGCCGTGTTGTTCGCCTATCTCGTTGATGCCGAGCACCAACAGGAAGATCAGGCTGCATTTTTCGCCCTTGGCTAGGGCCTGGTCTGTTTTTTCGATCAGCCAGTCCAGATTGGGCAGGTCGGTTTGAATGTCGTGCGTCGCCTGATAGCGCAGCAGCGCTCGGACCACAGGGCTGGCGTTTTCCTTGGCGAGCCAGGGATACGCGTGTTTCGCGTTGGCGGCGGATAGCAAAATGCTGTCTTGGGGCATCTCCGTCCACTCCTCGTCTGTCGGTTGGTGCATGATGAAGGCATTCCCGTTTAAAGAGAATGCTCGAAGCGGCTGGTCATGGCGTGTAATTGCTGCGCCGTATGCCCCAGCTGTCGCGCCGCTTTGTGGATGGACTCTACGCTGCTGCTGTTTTGCTCCACTAGCTGGCTGATTTCTTCGATTTTCCCCGCGACTTCGCTGGAGCTGTGTTCTTGCTGCTGTAGCATGGCGGCGATATTGCGCGAAGAGGACTGGATGCCGTCAGCGGAGCGCTGAATCGCGTCGTAGGTCTCGCGGCTTTCATTCATCAGGCTATGGCTGATCTGGACTTCGCCGGCGGCCATCGCCATGGCGGACAGGGTGTTGGCCGTACAGGTGCCGATGCGTTCGACAGTGGCGGTGATCTCCACCGTGCTGCTGCTGGTGCGCTCGGCCAGCTTGCGCACTTCGTCGGCTACCACGGCGAAGCCGCGGCCGGTTTCCCCGGCGCGCGCGGCCTCGATGGCGGCGTTCAGGGCCAGCAGATTGGTCTGATCGGCGATTTCCTTGATGATCTCGGCCAGGTTCTGGATGGAGGCGACTTCGGATTTCAACTCGGTGATCAGTTGCTGCGCGCTGTCCATGCGCGAAACCACTCCTAGCGATGCCGTCTGTGTATCCACGATCTGTCCCAGGCCTTGCGAGACCTTCTCTGCGGTCAGAGTGGCCTGGCCGGCGCTGCTTTGAGTGGCGAGGGAAATCTCGCTGACCGACTCGGTCAGCTGCTCTATCGCCGCCGCCATGGTGCGGACGCTGTCCGCGCCCAGGTGGATGCGCTGGTTGGCCATGTCCACTTGGTCGTTGAGCGCGTGGGACTGGGACTCGACATGACCGGCGATGCTCAGGATGTCGGCGAAGACGGCGCGCAAGCCCACCTTCATCGACTGGATGCCGATGAGCAGCCGGAAAAACTCGCTGGAGGCGCGAGTGTCCAGCTCGAAACGCAAGTCGCCGGAGGCGATCTTGAGCAGGGCCTCCCCCGATCGCTTCATGGGCGGAACAATGCCTAGCCAGGTCCACAGGCCAAGCGCGGGCGCGGCCAGCACGCCGGCGCCGGCGGCCAGCCATCGCCCGTGATCGCCCAGGCACAGCGCCGCACCAAAGCATAGTGCGGGCAGCAGGGCCATCAACGCCAAGCGGGCAGTGACTGAGGTGTCGCGCCGATAGCGCGTTGCCGGAAAGCGGATGCTGCGGTGGTTGACGGCCTGGTACAGGGCGTTGGCCTCGGTTATCTGCCTGGGTGTCGGGCGTGTGCGCACCGACATATAGCCCACTTTGCGGCCGTCTTCGATGAGGGGCGTGACATAGGCCTCCACCCAGTAAAAATCGCCGTTCTTGCAGCGGTTCTTGACGATGCCGCGCCAGGGCAGATCGGCCTTGAGCGTGCGCCACATGTCCTCGAACGCCTCGGCCGGCATGTCCGGATGGCGGATGAGGTTGTGGGGCTGGCCCAGCAGTTCGTCTTGGCGGTAGCCGCTGATCTCGACGAAACTTTGGTTGGCGTGCAGGATCACGCCCTTGAGGTCGGTGAGGCTGACCAGGGGGCATTTGGGATCGAGATGGTGTTCCTGGTCCGTAATGGGTTGATTGTTGCGCATGGGCGCTCCCTCTAAGTTCGGGCAAGGCGGCGCCATGCCCCAAAGTCGTGAAACTCTGAATGGTTTGCCCGCGTTAGTGCACGTTGCTGGTGTCCGCCACGCGGGTCGGTTTGGGAGCCAGCCAGACGAAGCAGGCCGCTACGACGAAGGACAGGCCGCTGATCCAGAACATCTCGTTGGTCGACAACATGATGCTTTGCGCGTCCACCAGGCTGTTCAGCATATTGCGCGCCGGTTCGACGCCGAAGGCCGCGCTCATCTGGCGCATGGCCTCACCACTGGAGTCCACCATGCCGGTCAGGATGTCGTGATACTTCTTGGCCTTGTCGTCCCAGCCAGTGGTAACCAGCGAGGTGGCGATGGCACCCGACATGGTGCGCAGGAAATTCATCAGGCCGGCGGCGGAGGCCATTTCCGCCTCATCCACGCTGGACATGGCCAGCCCGATCAGCGGGACGAAGAAGAACGGCATGCCCAGCCCTTGGAAGAACAGCGGCATGGACACCTGCCAGAAGCTGACGTCGGTGGAATTGAAGCTGCGGAACAGGGTGACGCCGCCCAGCCACATCACGCCCATGAACACCAGGGGGCGCGGGTCCATGCGGGTGGTCAGGTGGGCAACCAACGGGGCCGCCAACACGGACAGCACACCGCTGAGCGCCTGGGCGATGCCCGCGTCGGTGGCGGTGTAGCCCATATAGCTTTGCAGCCATTGCGGCGTCAGCACAGTGGCGCCGAAGAACGAACCGAAGGCGAGCGCGATGGTCGTCACGCTGACCCAATAACCGCGGTGGCGGAACACTCTCAGGTTGACCACCGGGTTGCGGTCAGTCAGTTCCCAGATCAGGAAGGCGATGAAACCTATCGCGGCGATGACGGCCAGGTAGACGATTTCCGTGGAGGCGAACCAGTCCAGGTCCTTGCCTTCGTCCAGCATGATCTGCAGCGCGGCCACCCACACCACCAGCAAGCCCAGGCCGACGGCGTCGATGCGCGAGTTTTGCCGCGTGCTCTCCTGCCCTTTGAGCAACTGCCAGCCCATGCAGCCACATACCAGCGCGATCGGCACATTGATGTAGAAAATCCACGGCCAGCTCACTTGGTCGCACAACACGCCGCCCAACACCGGCCCCAGCACCGGCGCCACCAGCGTGGTCAGACTCCATAGACCAACCGCGACGTTGGCCTTTTCCTTGGGGAATATCTGCTGCAGCAGGGTTTGGGACATCGGCATCAGCGGGCCGCCGGCCAGCCCCTGCAAGACGCGGAACAGCAGCAGCATTTCCAGCGATTGCGACAGCCCGCACAACAGCGAGAATAGGCCGAACAACATCATGGACGTAATAAACAGGCGCACCGTGCCGAAGCGGGCGGCTAGCCAGCCGGTCAAAGGCACGGTGATCGCCTCGGCCACTGCGTAGGAGGTGATCACATAGGTGCCCTGATTGGCGGCCACGCCCAGGCCGCCGGCGATATTGGGCACCGACACGTTGGCGATGGTAGTGTCGAGCACCGCGATGAAGTTGCCTGCCGACAGCGCGATCGCGGCGAGCCACAGCGTGGCGCCGGTTAGCGGGGAGGCATGCGTCGGGGAGTGGGACATGACCGTTTCCTCAATTGGCTCGGGTGTCTATGGTGGCGGTCATGGACAGCCCGACCGATAAGGGATGGGCTTTCAGTTCAGCCGGGTCTAGCTCAATGCGGACAGGCAGGCGCTGTACGACCTTAATCCAATTGCCGGTGGCATTCTGGGCAGGAATCACTGCGAAGGATGCGCCGGAGCCGCCGGACAGACCGGCCACCTTGCCGTGGTACTCGACGCTATCGCCGTACAGGTCGGCGGTGAGCTTGACCGGCTGGCCGACGCGGACTTTCTCCAGCTGCACTTCCTTGAAGTTGGCGTCCACGTGGGCTTGCTGCAGCGGCGCGACGGCAAGCAGGGGCGTGCCGGCCTGAACCCGCTGGCCCACTTGTACCTGGCGCTTGGCCACCACGCCGTCCACCGGCGCCCGTATCACCGTGCGCGCCAAGTCCAGCCGAGCCTGGTCGCGCCTGGCGCGCGCCAACGCCACTTCCGGGTTGGATTCCACCGTGGTGTTGTTGGTCAGCGTCTGGCTGCTCTTCAGCGCATCCATGGCAGCGCGGTAGTTGGCGTCGCTTTGGCTGGAGGCGGCCTGAGCGGCGCGCAGGCCGGCCTCGGCCACGGACAGCGCGTTTTGCGCGTTGCTCAGTTCTTCCGCGGACACCGAGCCGTTCTTGGCCAGGGCCAGGCGACGTTGGAAGTCGAGTTGGGCCCGCTCCAGATCGGACTTGGCGGAGACGAGCTGGGCGGAGGCGCGGGCTTGTTCGGCCTGACGGGCCTGCACCTGGGCCGATTGGTTTTCGTTGTTGGCGAAATAACCTTGCACGCGGCGCTCCGCGCGTTCCAGGTCGGCCTGGGCCAGGGCCAGGGCCAGCTTGGCATCGCTGTCGTTGAGCACGACCAGCACGTCGCCTTTCTTAACATGCTGGGTGTCCACCACGTAAACGGCGCGCACGGTGCCGGCCACCTCGGGGGTGACCTGGGCCACCTCGGTCGCCACATAGGCGTTGTCCGTACTCACATAATGGGAGGCCACCAGCATCCAGTAGCTGCCGTAGCCAATGGCGGCGACGGCAAGGGCGACGCCCAGCTGGACAAATAGTTTCTTGCGGCGAGTGGGCAGTTTGTCGGCAGGCATCTCGGAGGCGGGCAGGGTTTCGGTTTGGGCGCTCATGGGGTTGATTCCTTGGGTGACTTAGGAAGTGTTCGTTTGCGTATCAGAGGCTTGCGGCGCGATATCCGCCGCCCAGTGCCTTGATCAGCGCGATGTCCTGCATGAACTGCTGGCTTTGCAGGTCGGTCAGGACGCGACGGGTGTCGATGACGCTGTCTTCCGCGTTCAGCACCGTCAGATAGTTGGCCAGGCCGCCGCGGTAGCGGTCGTTTGCCACGCGGTAGGCTTCCTGCGCCGCCTCCAGCGCGGCTTTGCGTTGCCACAGCTGCGGCTCCAGCGTGCGCTGGCGGGTGACGGCGTCGGCGACTTCGCGCAGGGCCTGGATCAGGGTCTGGTTGTAGCTGGCTACGGCGGCGTCGTAATCGGCGCGGGCGACGCGATATTCGCCCTGCAGCTGGCCGCCGCGGAAAATCGGCAGATTGATGGCCGGGCCGATGCCGGCGATGCCGGAGCCGGACTTGGCCAGCAGGTCGAACGCGCCAAGCGATTGGCCGCCGGCGTAGGCTGTCAGATTGACGTTGGGGAAGAAGCCGGCGCGGGCCACGTCTATGCGTCTGGCCGCCGCTTCGGCGCGCAGGCGGGCTGAGGCCAGATCGGGACGACGGCCGATCAGCTCTGCTTGCACAGTGGCCGGCAAGGCTTGAGGGTGGCTGAGATCGACGGTAGGCCGGCGGATGGTCAGTCCTCGGTCGGGACCGGCGCCGAGCAAGGCGGCCAGGCTGTTGCGTTGTAGAGAGATCGCCTCGTCCGCGGCGATCAGGTCTGCCTCCGACGCGGCGCGGCGGGATTCCGCCTGCTCCACGCTGCCCAGCGTTTCCAAACCGTGCCATTGCCTGTCTTTCAGCAATTCCACGCTGTTGCGGCGCACCTGCACCGCTTTTTCCGCGGCGTCGCGGTCTGCGTACAGGCCGGCCAGTTGCGCGTAACCCGTGGCGATGGCGCTGGTCAGCATCAGGCGGCTTTGGGCGGCCTCGGCCCGCGCGGCTTCAAGCTCGGAGGTGGCGGCGGCAAGCTGGGCGCGGTTTTTGCCCCAGAAGTCGATTTCGTAGCTGAAGTCCAGCGCCGCGCGGGATGCGCTGTTGAAGCCTTGGGGGGCCAAGGCTTTGGGCACCCCGTTGTTGTAACTTTGCTTCAGGCGGCTTGTGCTGGCGTTGAGGTCCACACCGGGCAGCAGGCTGGCGCCTGCGGTTTGAGCATAACCTTCTGACTTGAGAAGACGCGCCTGGGCCGTTGCCAGGTCCGGCGAGTGGGCCAAGGCTTCGCTCATCATCTGGTCGAGTTGGACATCGTGGTAGCGGGTCCACCATTGCTGATCCGCCCAGTTCTGGCCGGCACCGCTCAGGCTGCGCGAGCTTGCCGACGCGGCCGTCTCTCGCAATTGGGGCTTGGGGCCCAGGTCCGGGATGGCGGCGCAACCGGCAAGCGCCCCGCCGAGTGCCAGCATCGCGCCGCAGCGCGCCATCAAATTGACTGAGTGTCCTGCATGTGCGTTCATTTTCCTCTCCATAACTAAACCACTGGGTAAATTTATATCAATACCGTATAATCGCTGTCAATGATTAATTAAACCAAACGGTAAAGTTATGAGGGTAAAAAGCGAAACCAGGCGGCAAGGCATCGTGCAGGCCGCGGCAACGGTCTTTCTGGAGCGCGGCTACGAGGCTGCTTCCATGGCGGAGATTGCGGCCCGGGCGGGGGGGTCTAAAGCCACCTTGTACAGTTACTTCCCCTCCAAGGAGGAACTGTTCCGTGTGGTAATGAAGACACAGGCTGAGCACCGCATGATGAAGGCATTTGGCAGCCTATCGCCTTGCGATGATCTGGAAGGAACGCTGCAGCGCTTCGGCGAGCATTATCTGAGCGTGATCTTGAGTCAGGACCTGCTAATCATGCGTAGTATCGTGATGGGAGAAGGGCCGCGCTCCAGCATGGGCAGGCTGTTCTTCCAGAGTGGCCCTGCCGAAGGCTGGGGCCAGCTCGCCGCATTTCTGGAAGGGGAGATGGCGGCGGGACGTCTCAGGCGCGCCGCATCATGGCGGGCGGCGTTGCACCTAATCAATCTGCTGGAAGCGGACTTTTTGGAGCTGTTCATCGCCGGGGGGCTAGCGCAGCCCGGGGCAAGGCAGATCGCCGAGTCGGTTGAAGCGGCGGTGCAAGTGTATCTACGCGGCTACGAGGCTGCGCCTGGAGGGGGTAGGGCCGCTTTGCCGGACGTGGCTTAGCAGTTTCTGCCGCCTATCCATTCAGCCTCCTCTGCAAGAAGGCTGCGGGACTCTCAGCGGTATAAGTTGACTCTGAGGTATGTTTATAGTGCTAAAATAAGTGCCACGGCAAGTTAAGCTTGCAGCATCTATTCTGGGGGCGATATGCGGGTGAAAACGGAGAGCCGTCGTCAGGCCATAGTCGAAGGCGCGGCGGAAGTCTTTCTCGAACATGGATACGATGCGACCTCAATGGCGGAAATTGCCGCGCGTATAGGCGTGACCAAGCCAACGCTATATGGCTACTTCCCATCCAAGGAGGAGCTGTTTGAAATGGTCATGAAAAAACTGGCCATCGATTTGCTGGCCTCCTCGTTTGAACATCTGAGCCCTGATAAGGATATAGACCTTACATTACAGCAGTTCGGCGAGCATTTTCTCGTCTGCATGCTGCAGCCCAGTCTGGTTACGTTGCGAGGCATCATCATGACCGAAGGGCGACGCTCGGGGCTTGGACTGTTGCTGTATGACAAGGGATTGGCTTCGCAGATAGACAGATTGGCCGACTTCCTGTGTTCGGAGATGGACGCGGGGCGTTTGCAAAAGGCCAAGCCCACGACGGCCGCCGCGCACCTTCTGGGTATGCTCGAGTCGGAATATCAGCGACATTTGCTGGGCGCGGCGTGTGAACAGCCGACGCGGGAGCAAATCGCAGAGTCAGTGCGGGATGCGGTTGCGGTATTCTTGCGAGGCTACGCACCTGAGCGCAAGCGCAGGACCAAGACAAAGACCGCAGAACAGGCAACCGTGGAAGGGCGAGGCTAGATTCCCGTACCCCGCGGCGAGGACGCATTCCCGATTTTGTCGCGTGGCTTCATCGTAGGGGGCGATAGACGGCCAACTGGTTCCTGCCAGCCACCTTGGCCTGGTAGAGGGCCTGGTCCGACAAATGAATCCACCCTTGCAAAGTGAGCGACTCATCGTCGGGGAGTTGCATGATGCCTGCGGAGAAGGTGTAGCTGAAGCCTGCGGCCACGGCATCCGGCGGCTTGCGGGCAAGTTCTTGGCGTACCCGCTCCAGCACCTGCAACGCTTCATCCTGCGAGGTTTCAGGCAGCAGTACGGCAAACTCTTCGCCCCCTAGGCGGCCGGTTTCGTCCTCCTTGCGCAGATTGTCGCGCAATAGCCCCGCGAAGTGTTTCAACACCTCATCGCCCTTGGGGTGGCCATATTGGTCGTTGATCCGCTTGAAATGATCGAGATCGAGAATGGCCAAGGTGGATGGGTGGTGATGGCGTAACGCTCGCTGGTATTCGCAGTCCAGCCTTTGCATGAAGTAGCGCCGATTGGACAAGCCGGTGAGTTCGTCAGTCCAAGCTTGTTTTTCCAGCTCTTCCTGCGCAGAGCGAAGCGCGTATTCGGTCTGCTTCAAGCGAGTAATGTCATTGCCTACCAGGACCAACTCGCCCGATGGATTGACCTGTTCGGTTATCAGCAACCATCTGCCATCCACCAGGTCAATTTCGAAACTGCGAAACTCTGCCGAGCGGTAGGTGCTATGTACGGTCTCCAGCCATTCTTCCAGCGAAAAGCCATGGGTTTTGGCACCCACGCCACGCATATACATCCAGCTCATCAGGTCATTGAAGTGGCAGCCCAAGACTTGTCGGTCTAGAAGGCCGAACATTTCAAGGAAGGCATGGTTGTAGAAAATGACCAAATCATCGACATCCACGACTGCGATGCCATTCTCGCTGTGGTCGATGTGTTCGATCAACACCTTCTGCAGCTGTTCTGTGATAACGAAATCCATATTCTTATATCCCCCCCCAATTTTATCTTAGAACGTGTTCACGATTATTGTGGTTTTGTATCGGCACGGCGCTGTTGCACAAATCCGCCCGTCCTGCGGCTTGGTAAGATAGCGGCATGACCAAGCCCGCCCCGAAACGCTACCGAACCACCAACTGGAAAGCCTACAACCAAGTCCTGATCCAACGCGGCTCGCTGTCCGTCTTGCTGGACACGAGCATGTCATGGCAAGCCACTCCACGCGGCAGGCGCGGACGGACGCAGACCTATAGCGATGCCGCCATTCCATTCTGCCTGACCATCAAAAACCTGTTTGGACTGGCGTTGAGGCAGACCATCGGCTTCGTGCAAAGCCTGCTCAAGTTGGCGGGTCTGGACTGGGGCGTCCCCGACTACAGCACGCTATCCAGACGGCAGCAGACGCTGCAGGTCAAGATTCCCTACCAGAAAAGCTCAGGCGCGCTGCACCTGCTGGTGGACAGCACAGGCATCAAGATGCTGGGCGAAGGCGAGTGGGCAGCGTGCGAAACTTTAGACTCGTTCAGCGATAACCAAGAAGCATGGCGCGGAGTATCGTCGGCAATGGCGCAAAGTGTATCTGGGCATCGATGCGGAAACCCTGCAGATCCACGCCATCGAGGTGACAGATAACCGCCAGGGCGATACGCAAATGTTGCCTTCGCTATTGACGCAAATCCCGGCCGATGAGCCGATAGCCTGCGTGAGCGGCGACGGGGCTTTCGATACCAAGGCATGCCATGAGGCGATTGCCGCACGCGGCGCGATCGGGTGCATTCCGACCCGCAAGAATGCGAGGCCATGGAAAGGAAGTTCGCTGGGTGTGCTGGCGCGGAATGAGATTCTGCGGGCGACCAAGCGATTAGGCAGAGCGATCTGGAAACACTGGAGTGGCTACCATCGCCGCAGCTTGGTGGAAACCAAAATGGGTTGCTTCAAACGGTTGGGTGAAAGGGGTCGTTGTCGCCGGCAAAAATCAGCTCAAAACGGCCTGTGATTGGATGGATAGAATCCAGTTCCGCGATGGCTTGATGCGACAAGGGGACGACGTGGGGAGTCCGCATCTTTGCCCCTCTGGTAGAGTAGCGGACGCCCTCTATCGGCTTGCGCGTCGGGGGAATAATCCAAACGCCACGTTCAAAGTCGATTTCCTCCCAGCGCGCCATCCTCAGTTCGCTTGACCGCAAAAATGTCAGTAGCGTGAGGCGGAGCGCCGCTCGGGTAAGCGTTCGGCCCTTATAGTCGCCAATGCTTTTTACTAGGGATGGCAACTGATCTAGTGGTAACGCGGCCCGGTGCTGTTTTTCCGGTACTTTCAGCGCGCCTTGCAGATCCAGCGCTGGATTGCTGGCAATGCGGCCCGTCTGCACAGCGTAGCGCATAACGGCGACGAGGTGCTGCTGTAGACGGTTGGCAACATCAAGCGCGCCGCGCTCCTCCACCTTGCGTAACACATCAAGCAGATGGTGAGTCTTGAGACTATCAACAGCCTCTTTGCCGATGAAGGGGAAAACGTCCATTTCAAATCGACGCAGGATGCGGTTGGCATGATCGGGTACCCAGCGTGCGCGATTGTTGTCGTGCCACTCCCGGGCTACACACTCTATGTTGTTTTCCGCCTGAGCTTGCTCCAAGCGCTTCGACTCGGCCTTTTCTTTGCCAGGATCGATGCCGCTGTCTAGCAGGCGTTTGGCCTTGTCGCGCGCTTCGCGTGCCTCTTTCAGGCTCATCTCAACGGCAGAGTCGATCACATTGCCTTGCGAGTCAAATTGCTGCGGGCCGCAGTACACGCCCAAGGCTAGCAGCTTCTCTTTGCCCCTAAGGTAATAACGCCAGCGCCAGTACTTGGATCCGTTGGGAAAGATCCACAAAAAAAGCCCACCACCATCTGCTTTCTTGGCAAGTTTGGAGGAGGGCTTGATGTTCTTAACCGCCTGTGCAGTGAGAGACATGGGGTATCTCCTTTATCGAACTAGCGATGTACCCCGAAATGTACCCCGGAATTGCGTTGGAAGCTATCGGAATCGCCAGGACAGCATAGGAAAGAAAAAGCCCGCAAACGCTAGCGTTTACGGGCTTTTTTGGAATTCCCAGGAAGACCTAGGAACAAGAATTGGTGCCGGCGGCAGGAATCGAACTCGCGACCCCCTGATTACAAGTCAGGTGCTCTACCAACTGAGCTACACCGGCGAAGAGGAGCGCATTATGCCTTGCTGTTTATGGCTTGGCAATAGGCTTAATGCGTTTTTTTATGCTTGCGGTGATGCTTGCCGGCTGGCTTCTTGTTTTTATGGGTATGGCCTTTATGCGCCTTGGCCGGTTTGCGCACGTGCTTTTTCGCGTGGCTGGCCTTGGGGGCCTTGGCGGAGGTGCGGGCCGGCTTGGCTTTGGCGTGGCGTTTGCCGGCGTGCGGCTTGGCCGCGTGTTTCTTGGCGTGGGTCTTGCCGGATTTGGCGTGGGATGCTTTGCCCTTGTACTTGTGCGCCTTGGTGGCATGGGGCACGGCGGCGGCCTTGGCGCGCGGCTGGTGCAGCGGCTTGGCGGCGGGGGCGGGCTGGAAGTCGCCGGGGAGCGGCTGGTCTTCCGGTTCCGCTTGGCTCAGGGGGCTGGCCAGGGCCAGGCCGATGGCGACGAGCGGGGAAATGAGCGTGATCAGTTTCATGTTTTTATCGGTTGGAGTGAGATAAAAGCGACGATCAGGATCGTGGCGCGACTTGCCTATTTTAGCATGGTGGAGGCTGACGGCCAGGCGTTGGGCCGTTAGCGCCGCCGCTGGATCCGTCGCGGCGGCTGCGCGGAGCCATGGTTCGCTTCTTGAAAGCGGCATCGAGAGCGTCCCTTGGGACTGTCGACAAAGCCCTTGATTCGGTCTTGCGCTTTTTGCCGCGCAATTGCCGGCGCTTGTCTCGGCGCGTCTTGGCTCTAGCGCTGTGCGGCCAGCGGCTGGACCGCTAGCGCGCCTGGCTTGTCACTAGAGGGGCGCGGGTTCGATTCCTGCCGCCGCTTATGCCGACGCGGCGCCGTTGCCGCGCATCTGCCCGCAGGCATGCTCGATCAGATGGCGAGCGATGGAGATGGGCGTAGGCAGCGTGGGCAGGGTGTCGATGTCGAACCAGCGCGCGTCTTCTATTTCGCCTTCTTGCGGGTGGATCTCGCCGCCTTCGTACTCGGCGATGAAGGCCAGCATCAGCGAGTGCGGGAAGGGCCAGGATTGGGAGAAGGCGTAGCGCAGGTTTTTGATCCTGACGCCCACTTCCTCGAAGGTTTCGCGATGCACGCATTCTTCCAGCGTTTCGCCGGGTTCGACAAAGCCAGCCAGCGCGCTGTAGACGCCGGGCGCGAAGTGCGGGCTGCGGGCCAGCAATAGTTCGCGGCCGCGCTGGACCAGCACCATCATGGCCGGCGAGATGCGCGGATAGTAGACCTGGCCGCAGCTGGGGCAGTGTCGGCCAAGTTGGTCGTGGCTGACGGCCAGCGGGGCGGCGCAGTGGCCGCAAAAGCGGTGGCTGCGGAAAAACTGGCGCAGCTGGGCCGCGCGGGCGGCGGCCTGGACCTGGCTGGCCGGCATGGCCATCAGGGCGGGGCGCAGCGACAGCCATTCCCCGTCGGCCGGCGGCGCGCCCACCAGCTCCGCCATGAACAGATTGCGCCCCTCATGGACGCCGAGAAAGCGCTGCGCGGTCAGCGCGCAACCGGCCGGCGCGGCGTCGGGCAGGGACTGGCCGCGCAGCCACAGCTGCGCGCCGTCGAAAACGCACCAGCGCGCGGGCAGGTCTGGCGCCGGGTGTTCGGGAAGTTCAAATGCCATGATGCGAAAGTCATGTGAGCGGAGGCTCAGTTTACGCCCACTCCGGGCGCCGCGTACATCCAGTGTTCGCTTTGCCGTCTCACTACTTCGCTGAGCGAGCCGCTTTGCTCATGCACCTGGCGCAGCCAGCCGCTGTCGCTATGGCATTTCAGCGCTTTTTGCCGCAAGGCGGCCAACTGGCGCTGGCTGCCCAGCGCCTCGGCGTGGGGCTCCAGCGCGCGCAGGGTGTCGAGCAAGTCGTCCTGCAGGCCGCGCTGCTGTTTGCTGCGCGCGTCCACCAGCATGCCGTCGTAGCCGAAGCGGCAAGCCTGGAAGCGGTTGTAGCTGTAGGTGAGATACGGCTCGGGGCAGATGTCGTCCCAGCCTTCTTCAAAGCAGCGCCTGGCCAGCATCTGGGCGTAAGCGGCCAGCAGCACCGGCGTTTCTATCGACAGCGGAGTATCGCAGATGCGGATCTCCACCGTGCCGTATTCCGGTTTGGGGCGGATGTCCCAATAGAAGTCCTTCATGCTGGCGACGATGCCTAGCGACTCCATGCGCTCGAAGTATTGGTTGAACTCATCCCAGTTCTTCACCACCGGCATGCAGCCGGACAGCGGGAAGGCGTTGACGCTGGTCAGGCGCGAGGTCTGGAAGGCGGTGTCCACGCCCTGGTAGAAAGGCGAGGAGGCGGACAGGGCGATGAAGTGCGGGATGTAGCGCGCCAGGTAGTGGGTGAGCCGCACGGCCACGTCGCCATCCGGGCAGCCGATGTGGATGTGCTGGCCGTAGACGGTGAACTGCTTGGCCAGGTAGCCGTACAGTTCGGAAACCAGATGGTAGCGCTCCTTGGGATAGATGCGCTGGTCGTCCCAGTGCTGGAAGGGGTGGGCGCCGCCGCCGGCCAGGCCCAGATTCAGCTTGTGCGCACTGTCCACCAGCAGTTTGCGTATGGCCAGCAGCTCTTCCAGCATGGCGTTGACGTCGCTATGAACGGCGGTGCCGATCTCTATCATGCCCTGGGTGATTTCGGGCTTGATGTCGAAGCCGTGCGGCTTGCGGTTGATCTGCAGCAGCAGATCGTCGGAACCGCGCGTCAGGTTGTAGTCGCGGCGGTTCAATATCATCAGCTCCAGCTCCACGCCCAGGGTGAGGGGCTGGCTTTGGGTGAATTCAAGCATGGCTGGCTCCTGCGGTCTCGCCGGCCAGGCGCAGGGCCAGCCGGCTGAAGATGGGGGCGAAAATCTCGTTGATCAGCAAGGCGGCCATCAGCGCGGCGCTGAAGTTTTGAGCCGCCTCGCCCAGCGACACCATGCCCAGGCCCAGCAGCAGGGCGGAGCCGCTGTTCATCGGGCTCAGCGCCAGGCCCAGCAGCGCGCCCTGCTTGCGCGACAGGCCGTTGCCGCGCGCGGCCAGCCACCATACCAGCATGCCGATGCCGCTGCGCAGCAGCAGGCACAGCAGCGCCAGCTGCCAATGCGAGGCCAGCGCCTGCGGCGACAGATGGGCGCCGGCGGAGACGAAGAAGGCGACGGTGAACACATGGCTCAGCGACAGGATGCCGGGTTCGCTGACGGTGTAGCCATGGCGCATGCCGCGCGTGCTCATGCCGGCGATCAGCAGGGCGAGCAGGGGCAGCAGCTGCAGCATGTCGGCCAGGCCCACCATCAGGGCGATCAGGCCGAACAGCATCACGCGCTGCGCCTCGCGCTGGTGGCCGCCCAACCAGCGGTTCAATTGCGTGGTGAGCAGGCCGGCGATCAGCCCCAGGCCAGCCGAACCCAGAATCAGCCAGCCTGGCATCAGGATGCCATCCTCCACGCTGTGATCGACCGACAGATGGCTGTAGGACAGCGCCAGGGCGAAGCCCGTCATGGCCAGCAGGCTGGATAGCGCGGTGGCGGTCAGCAAGCGCTCGCTGACCTGGCCGTCGGCGTGGGATTCGCGCACGATCTCCAGCACCACGATGGGCGAGGTGGCCATGCCCAACGCGGCCAGCATCAGGCTGGCAGGCGCGCCAAAGCCGGCGCCGTTCAGCAGCGCGAACAGCGCGGCGAAGACGAGCAGGCAGTACAGGAAGGAGGTGGCCAGCAGGGTTTTTTCCACGCGCAGCCAGCGCAGGTCCACGCGGCGGCCGGCTTCGAACAGGGCGATGCCCAGCGCCAGCTGCACGAAAAGCGAGGCTTCTTGCAGCAATTGTTGATTCAGCAGATTCAGGCTGTAGGGGCCGATGATCAGGCCGGTGACGATGTAGCCGGTGATGGCGGGCAGGCGCGCGACGCGCACTGCGATTTGGCCGCCTATCACGCCCAGCGCCAGCAGGATGCCGAACGCCGCCAGCGGGTTCAGCATCAGGGTGTGCCAGATGGGAAGGGTCATGCTGCTCTCTCCTTTATCGCGGGGGCGGGCATTGAATTGCCCGCGGCCCGCCCTAAGGTTCAATGACTGACGCGATTCCGAGCCAAGAGTTCATGCTATTAGACTGGATGCGCCGCCTGGGCGGCAAACGGATGCCGGCGGGCCTGTTGGCGCGCTTGCGCGAGGAGGCGGCCTGCATGCCGTTGCTAAAAGGGTTGTCGACCGAAGAAGCAGACCGCCTAGTCAAGCTGGCAGGCGAACTGCTGCGAGCCAAGACCGTTACCGGCCTTGAAGATATGGAAGTGGACGACGCCATGCGCTGCCGGCTGGCCCTGCAGCTTGCGCTGCCGGGGATGAACCTGGGCATGCGCGCCTATGACAACTGGCGCGAGGCCGTACTTTACCCGGCCCCCTTCGTGGTGCGCAACCGTTGGCAGGATGGAATCGGCCTGACGCACGAGGCGGAACAGGTGCTGATAGGCCAGGCGCACTATCAGGGGCCCCTGGTGTTTTCCTGGCCGGACGTGCGGGAATCGCCGTCGCTGGACGGCTGGAATGTGGTGATCCACGAGACGGCCCACCAGTTCGATATGCTGGATGGGCCGGCCAATGGCGCGCCGCCCCTGCACAGGGGAATGGACCGCAAGGAGTGGAGCCGGGCGTGGAATCAGGCCTACCGCCAGTTCTGCCACGCGGTGGACCATGGGCGGGACGGCTGGCTGGACCCTTACGCCAGCGAAAATCCCGCGGAATTTTTCGCCGTGCTCAGCGAGGCTTTCTTCGAGATCCCGCATCTGGTGCTCAGGGATTATCCCGATCTGTACCGGCAGCTGAGCCAGTTCTATCGGCAAGACCCGGCGGCGCGGCTGCCGCCGGTGGAAGAGGCGGCGCTATTGCCGCCTCCGCCGGACGGCATGCCTGCCAGCGCGGACTAGTCCTGCAAGGTCAAGGGCAGGCCGGCTCTCTCCCGGCGTAACAGATACGCGCCTATGGATAGGCCGACCAGGCATTGCGCGGCCAGGTAGTAAGAGGGCGCCATGGCGTCGTATTTCAGCCAGATGGACAGCAGGATGGGCGTCAGGCCGCCGGCGACGGCGTAAGCGACGTTGTAGGAAAAGGACAGTCCGGAAAAACGCACGGCGGCGGGGAAGGCCCGCACCATCACCAGCGGCACCGCGCCGACGATGCCGACGCTGAAGCCCAGCAAAGTGTACAAGGGATACAGCTGGCTGCTGTCCATGGCCAGGCGGGTGTAAAACACATGGCTGCTGGCGCCGAGCAGCAGGCTGCCGCCGAGCAGGGTCAAGCCGCTGCCTAGGCGATCGCTCAGCCAGCCGGCTACTAGGCAGCCCAGGGACAGGGAGACGACCGCCAGGCTGTTGGCGCGCAGCGAGTCCACCGGCAGGATGTTCAGCTGTTTCTGCAGATAGGCGGGCGTCATCAGGATGGCGACCACGATGGCGATGGCGAGGAACCAGGTCAGGAACATGGACAGCGCCACATTGGTCTTGTGCTGCCGCAATACGGTTTTCAAGGGCAGTTCGCGCGACAGCTTTTTGTTGGCCTTCATTTCGGCGAACACGGGGGTTTCGCGCAGCCATTGCCGAAGCTGCATGGCTACCATGCCGAATACGCCGCCGATCAAGAAGGGCACGCGCCATGCCCATTCCGCGATTTGGTGCTGGCTGAAGGCCAGGTTGACGCCGGTGGCGATCAGAGAGCCCAGCAGTATGCCTATGGTCAAGCCGGATGTGATCACGCCGCAGGCGAAGCCGGTGTGGCGGCTGGGCGCGTGCTCCGCCACGAATACCCAGGCGCCGGGGACCTCCCCACCTATGGCGGCGCCCTGCAGGATGCGCAGGAGCAGCAGCAGCAGGGGCGCGGCGATGCCGATGTCGTGGTAGGTGGGCAGCATGCCCATGGCCAGCGTGGGCAGGGCCATCAGCAGTATGCTCAGCGTGAACATGCGCTTGCGGCCGAACAGGTCGCCGAAGTGCGCCATGACGATGCCGCCGAGCGGGCGCGCCAGATAGCCCGCGGCGAAAATGCCGTAGGTTTGTAGCTGGCTCAGCCAGTCCGGCATGCTGGGGGGGAAGAACAGCTTGCCCAGCACCACGGCGAAGAACACGAAAATGATGAAATCGTAGAATTCCAGCGCGCCTCCCAGGGCTGCCAGCGAAAGCGTTTTGTAGTCTTGTTTCCCGAGCGGTCGGGCGGACGGCAGGTTAAGCGGGCGAGCATTCATCAATGGGGGTCCTCTTGTCCTGTTTATGTTCGGCCGCTTGTTTGAGCGCGGCCATGTGGACCAGAGTAATGTAGACCCCATTGTCTGACAATATGGCTGAGGCATTCCGTCAGGCGCGTTGTCTGCAAGGGCGGCGTCAGGCCAGCCGCCCCTCTTGGCGGAGGGCGGCCGGCGACGGCGGGCTTAGCGCAGATCGAAGCGGTCCAGATTCATCACCTTGTTCCAGGCGGCGACGAAGTCGCGCACGAATTTGGGCTGGCCGTCATGCTGGGCATAGACCTCGGCCAGCGCGCGCAGCTGCGAGTTTGAACCGAAGACCAGGTCCACGCGGCTGGCGCGCCATTTCAATTTGCCGCTGGCGCGGTCGCGCCCCTCGAAGGCATCGCGCGCGTCCGACGTCGGCTGCCACGCGGTGCCCATGTCCAGCAGGTTGACGAAGAAGTCGTTGCTCAGGACTTGCGGCCGCTGCGTGAACACGCCCTGATCGGACTGGCCGGCATTGGCGCCCAGCACGCGCAGGCCGCCCACCAGCGCGGTCATTTCCGGCGCGCTCAGCGTCAATAGTTGCGCCCTGTCCACCAGCAGCGCCTCGGCCGGCACGGTGAAGTGCCTGGGCTGGTAGTTGCGGAAGCCGTCGGCCTGCGGTTCCAACACGGCGAAGGATTCGACGTCGGTCTGGGCCTGGGAGGCGTCGGTCCGCCCTGGCGTGAAAGGCACGTCGATGGCGACGCCAGCGGCTTTGGCCGCCGCTTCCACCGCCGCGCAGCCGCCCAGCACGATCAGATCCGCCAGGGATACCCGCTTGCCGCCGTTTTGCGCAGCGTTGAAGTCGCGCTGCACGGCTTCCAGCATGGCCAGCGCGCGGGCCAGCTGGGCGGGCTGATTGACTTCCCAATCCTTTTGCGGGGCGAGGCGGATGCGCGCGCCATTGGCGCCGCCGCGTTTATCCGAGCCGCGGAAAGTGGAGGCGGAGGCCCAGGCCGTGGATACCAGTTCGGCGATGGATAGGCCGCAGGCCAGGAGTTTGGCTTTCAGCTCCGCGATGTCCTGGGCCTCGATCAGCGGGTGGTCCGCCGCCGGAACGGGGTCTTGCCAGATCAGGTCCTCGGCCGGCACTTCCGGTCCCAGGTAGCGCGCTTTCGGCCCCATGTCGCGGTGGGTCAGCTTGAACCAGGCGCGGGCGAAGGCGTCGGCAAAGGCCTGCGGATTCTGGTGGAAGCGGCGGGCGATCGGTTCGTAGATGGGATCGAAGCGCAGCGACAGATCGGCCGTGGTCATCATCGGCGGATGCTTCTTGGATGGATCGTGCGCGTCTGGGATCATATGCTCCGGTTTGACGCCTTTCGCCACCCACTGGTGCGCGCCGGCCGGGCTCTTGGTCAACTCCCATTCATAGCCGAACAGCATGTCGAAATAGCCGTTGTCCCAGGTGGTGGGATTCGGCTTCCAGGCGCCTTCTATGCCGCTGGTGGTGGCGTGGACGCCCTTGCCGGAGCCGAAGCGGTTGATCCAGCCCAGTCCTTGCGCTTCCAGCGGCGCGCCTTCCGGTTCCGGCCCCACCAGGGCGGGGTCGCCCGCGCCGTGGGCCTTGCCGAAGGTGTGGCCGCCGGCCACCAGGGCCACGGTTTCCTCGTCGTTCATCGCCATGCGGGCGAAGGTCTCGCGCACGTCTCGGCCGGACGCCACCGGGTCAGGCTTGCCGTCCGGGCCTTCCGGATTGACGTAGATCAGCCCCATTTGCACGGCGGCCAAGGGGTTTTCCAATTGCCGCTCGCCGGAGTAGCGGCTGTTGGCTTGATCGCTGGTGGCGAGCCAGCTTTGCTCGGCCCCCCAGTAGACGTCCTCTTCCGGCTGCCAGATGTCCACGCGGCCGCCGCCGAAGCCGAAAGTCTTGAAGCCCATGGACTCCATCGCCACATTGCCGGCCAGTATCATCAGGTCGGCCCAGGAAAGCCTGTTGCCGTATTTCTGCTTGATGGGCCACAGCAGGCGGCGGGCCTTGTCCAGATTGCCGTTGTCCGGCCAGCTGTTCAGCGGGGCGAAGCGCTGGTTGCCGCTGCCCGCGCCGCCGCGGCCGTCCGCGGTGCGGTAGGTGCCGGCGCTGTGCCAGGCCATGCGGATGAACAGGCCGCCGTAATGGCCCCAGTCGGCCGGCCACCAGTCTTGCGACGCGGTCATCAAGGCTTTGAGGTCCTGCTTCAGCGCCGGATAATCCAGCCGCCGGAAAGCGGCCGCGTAATCAAAGTCCGCATCCATGGGGTTGGAGGCGGGCGCATGCTGATGCAGGATGTTCAGGTTCAATTGCTGCGGCCACCAGTCGCGGTTGCCGCGCGCGCCGGCCAGCGCTTTGCCCGCATGGGCGCCCGCGAAGGGACACTTCTGTTCCTGGCTCATTGCTCTCTCCTTGCTGTCGGTACAAATGAGGGACTTGTTGAGCCTAGGTTAGTTGACATGCAGCGGCATGGCCATTGAGTAAGTTTTATCGCCGCCATTTCAATTTACTATTGAAATTTATTTTCAAGTTGTTATTGACTATTGATTATTCGGCGGGCTGGCAGCTTGGACAAGCAGGATTGTCAGTTCAGCAGTGTGGCCTTCTGCAGCATGGCGGCGGGCAGCCTGATACCCCAGTGCGCGAGTCCGGAGCGGCTGAAAATGAAGGCGCCTTCGGATGGGATGGTGGGAAAGATTTTGTCGGGTGGCACGTGGTCTTTCAGTATGGCTTTCACGATGGCGGACGCGGCCATTCCTTGCTCGGCGCCTGTCAGCACGATGCCGCCCAGGGCCAGGTGGGGCCCGACGGCGAAGCTCCAGAACGCAAAGACCGGCACCGGCGTGTGCTTCATGGTCCAGCGCATGACATCGTCGCCGGGGATGTAATGGCCGCTGCGATCATGCAGGGCAAAATACAGTCCCACCCAGATGGCGCGGTAGGTGTCCTTGGCGCCCAGCACCGCTTGCTGCCAGTCCTCGAAGGTGGGCGCTTGCTGCATGATCACGTTGAACATGCCTAGCTTCACCGCCGGCAGATTGTCGAAGCTTTCCCGCTGGATGACGTCGGCCGTCGTTTCTTTGTCGAACAGGATCAGCACATTGTGCGAGCGGCCTGGGACATAGGGCGCGATGCTGAGAATGTTGCGCGAAAACAGCGGCCGCTCCAGCACGCCGGTCACATGATGGGGGCTGCTTTTGAAGTAGCGCCTGGGGTTGTTGTTGATGCCGAGGTAGACCACGGGAATCTGCGGGTCCGTCTTGGTGCCGACTCGCTCCAGTGAGGCATCGTCCCCGGCAATGACCAGATCCGGTTTGTCCTGGTCTATGAGACGGACCAGCTTGTCTGCCGTGGCCTGGACCGTGTCAGGGGGATCGACCTTGGTGTTCAGCTCGTAGAAGGAAAGGTTGGCGATGGGTGACAGCTCGGTTTTCAGAGCCTCGCGGTAGGCGCGGCTCCAGGCATACTGTTTCGAGTAGCTGTCTATCACGTAGACTCGCTTGAGGCTCTGGCACCAGGCTGGGCAGGCGACAAGCAGGAAGAGCAGGAGCAGGCCAGGGCGCTTCATCGCGGTTCTCCTCTGCGCCGCGGGCCTTGGCCGAGAGGACAATGGGGAATGCGGCGCTTCCCACCATGTTAGGTCGAGGCCGCGGGGTTCTCCAGCGCGGCCGCGCCGGCCGGCTACTTCACCGCTCCATCCATGCCGCGCATGAAGTAGCGCTGGCTGAAAACGAAAACCGCCAGCACCGGCAGGATGGTCAGCACCGCGCCGGCCGCGACCAAGCGGGTGGACGTGGCGAAAGCGCCTTTCAAATACAGCACGCCCACCGACAGCGGATAGAGGTCCGGCGTTTTCAGCACCACGCTGGGCCAGACGTAGACATTCCAGGACCAGACCAGGGTGAAGATGCCCAGCGTGGCGAGATAGGGCAGGGACAGCGGCAGGCAGATGCGGCTGAATACCTGCCAGTCGTTGGCGCCGTCCATGCGTGCGGCGTCTATGATTTCGTCCGGGATTTCCTCGAAGGCGTGCTTCATCAGGTAGATGCCGAAAGCGCCGGCCAGCGAGGGCAGCACCACGCCCAGGCGGGTGTCGTCCAATCCCAGGCGAGCGATGGTGACGTAGTTGCTGATGAAGTTGATCTCGCTGGGCAGGAGCAGGGTGGCGAGGATGGCGTAGAACACCAGCTGGCGGCCGCGGAAGCGCAGCTTGGCCAGCGGGAACGCCGCCAGCGCCGACACCGCCAGCGTGCCCACGGTGGTCAGGCCGGAAATCCACAGCGAATTCCAGAAGAAGCGGCCCAGCGGGATGGCGTCCCAGACGGCAGCGAAATGCCGCCAGCCGGCGTCTTGCGGCCACAGCGGCGGCGGGAAGTCGAATACCTGGTCGCCGTTGCCGACGGCGATGCCCAGCGTCCAGATGAAGGGGTAGCAGCAGGCGAGCGACAGCGCCAGCAACAGCAGGAAGTGGGGCAGCCGGCGCAACAGCCGGCGCGGGGCGCGGCGGGGCAGGGCGAGCGTGGTCATTTTATCCTCCTCAGCGGTGGTCGGCGCGGAGCAGCCGGAAGTTCAGCCAGGCCAGCAATAGGCAGACGGCGGTCAACACCAGTCCGGCGGCGCTGCCGCGGCCGAAATCCAGCTGGTTGAAGCCTTGGTGGAAGGCGTAGTACAGCACGGTGTAGGTGGCGTTCAGCGGCGCGCCGCGCGTCATCACCAGCACCTCCTCGAAGGCTTTCAGCGCATCCAGGGTGGACATCAGGCTGCAGAACAAGAGGGTGGGCTTGAGCATGGGCAGCGTGATGCGCCAGAAGCGCTGCCAGCCATTGGCGCCGTCCAGCCGCGCAGCCTCCTGCATTTCTGCCGGGATGGCCTGCAGTCCGGCCAGGTAGAGCACCATGTAATAACCTATGCCCCGCCAATACGTGACGAACATCACGGAATACAAGGCCAGGTCTTCGTCGCTGAGAAAACCGATGTCGTGCTCCGGCGCCAGCCAGCCCAGCCAGTGCAGCGCGCCGTTGAGCACGCCGTAGTCGGCGTACATCCAGTTCCACATGATGCCCACCACGGAAACGGTGGTGATCACCGGCAGATAGAGCGCGGCGCGGAACAGCTTGATGCCGGGCAGGGCCTGGTTGACCAGCACCGCCAAGGCGATGCCGGATAGCTGGATCAGCGGCACCACCAGCAGGTAGCGCAAGGAGTTGGCCATGGCCTGCCAGAATACCGGGTCGTCCAACAGATAGCGGAAATTGTCCAGGCCCGCCCATTGTGGCGGCGAGATCAGGTCGTAGCGGGTGAAGGCAACGTAGCTGCCGAACAGCAGGGGCCAGAAGGTGAATACGCCCATCAGCAGCAGGGCGGGGGACAGGAACAGCCAGGCGTTGCGGGACGAGGTCTTCATCGTGCGGGTCCGGAAAGCCGAAAAAAAGGCCCCTTCATGCGGCAAGAAGGGGCAAGGAGAGGAGACGGTCGCTGCGTCTTACTTAAGTTGTCTGTTCCAGAAGGCTGCGGCGTCGTCCAACGCTTTCTGGGCGTCTTTCTTGCCGGTCACCGCGGCTTCCACATTGTCCACCAGGTTTTTCTTCAGGTCCGCCACATTGGGCACGCCGGTCAGCACCAGGGTGCGGATGTTGTGCGCCACCTTGGCGCCCTGGATGCGGGAGTCCTCGATGGCGCCGCCGGCGGCGGTCTTGACGAAGTAACTGTCAGTCAGCGCTTTTTGCGTGGACGGGAAGGTGGCGCCGGTCACCTTGGAGAAAGCCAGTTGCTGGTTGTCGTTGGTGAGGAAGCGGGCAAACTTGATCGCTTCCTGCTCGGTGGCGGCAGGCAAGCCCTTGGAAACCGCCCAGCTGAACAGATAGCCGCCCTGGGCGATCTTGGTGGGGCCAAGCGGCGCAGGCTGCACCACGGTCGTGGCGTAGATGGAGCGGGCATCGCTTTGGGTACGCCGCGCGGCGGTGGGCGCGGTTTCCATCATGGCCAGGCGGCCGCTGTTATACAGTTTGATGCTGGCCTGGTAGTTGTCATCGGCAAACAGGTTGTCCTTGGCCAGCGCGCCGGCCCGGTAGGCGTCGGCTAATTGGCGGATCAACGCGACATGCTTGGGACTGTTGAACACGGCCTTGCCGTTCTGGATCAGGGGCAGGCCTTGGCCCAGCATGATGCCGTCTATCTGGCCCAGTTGCGGCAGCAGGCCAGGCACGCCGGTCTTGGCCTTGATGATCTTGGCCAGGCGCAGCTCGTCTTCCAGGCTGGCGACGGGGTGCTTCGGATCGAGCCCGGCCTTCTTGAACAGCTCGCCGTTGATCACCAGCACATTGATGTTGTTGTACCAGGGCAGGCCGTACAGCTTGCCGCCAAAGCTCAGGTCCGCCAGCGCGTTGGGCAGGTAAGCGGCCTTGTCCGCGCCCAGGGCGGCATTCAGCGGGATCAGCGTGCCCTTTTGGGCGTATTTGAACAGGCGCGGCACGTCGTGATTGACGAGGGCGGGCGGTTTGCCGGCGGCGATGGCGGCGTTGAGCTTGGTTTCGAAGCTGTCGTTGAACACGTCCACCCACTGGACTTCCACATTGGGATGTTGCGCCTCGTAGGTTTTCTTGACGTTGGCGAAATAGCCGTTGAAGGTGGGTTGAAGCGAATCGGTCCAGAACTCCAGCTTGATTTTTTCCGCGTGCGCCGAGGCCGCCAGGCCGCAGGCAAGCAGGGACAGCCCTGCCAATGTCAGACGTGCTGCTTTCATCACCATCTCCTCTGTTATTGTCAGCGGCGCAGCAAGAGTAGCGCGCCTGAAACGGAATCTCCCTTGGCGGCCACCAGTTTCTGGCGGAAGCCGGGCGGCAGCCAGTCGCGCAGGGCCTGGCCCAGCCCACCGCACAGCGCCACCGGCAATTCGCCTGTCGGGTCCAGCGCGCGGGCGATGGCCCAGGCGTCTTCGCCGGCCTGGCGCAGCAAGGCGTCCGCTTCCGGGTCGATGCGCGCGGCGGCGATCACCAGCGGCGCCAGCTGGGCGAAGTGCGCCGGGCTGGCCTTGCCGTTCCAGCGCATCATCGCTTGCCAATCGCCGCCGACTTGCGCCAGTACGGCCCGGGTCAGGGCGCTGTGCGTACTGCGGCCGTCCAGCGCCATCTGCGTCAGTTGCGCGGCGCGTTGGCCCAGCCAGGCGCCGCTGGCTTCGTCGCCGCTGGGGTAGCCCCAGCCGCCCACTTCGCGGTGGCTGCCATCGGGGTACAGCGCCTCGCCTATGCTGCCGGTGCCTAAGGCGACGATTACGCCGGGTTGGCCGCCATGCGCGCCCAGCAAGGTGGTGTAGCCGTCGGTGGCCAGTTCCAGCCGGGCGAAACCAGGCGCCAGTTCCCGGAAACGCTGCGCCCACTGCTGGTTGTGCACGCCGGACAGACCCAGGCCGACGGCGCAGTCGCTGCGCGGCGGGTAGCCCAGTCCGGCTTGGTCAAAGGCTTGCTCCAACAGGCCGAGTATGGTGCACCAGGCGGCCTCTATGCCCTGGGACAAGGCTGAACCGGGGCCTTCCGCCTGGGCGAGCATCTGGCCGGCGGGGTCGGCGATGCGTAGCCGGGTGCCGGTGCCGCCGCCGTCCACGCCTATCTGAAACGGTGTCGAAGCGTGCATGTTTTGCGCCCATCTTATGATGACAATTGGATTTCGGCCAGTAAAGCACGTCGATTTTATTTCGTCAACTTGATTTATTTAAGTGCGAGGCATGACAAGTGCTTGTCGGCGGGGTTGGGCGCTTGCGATACTGGCGGCCATGAAATCGACCGCTTCCCGGCCGGCCTCCTTGATGGTGACCGGCACCAATCTTGAACATGCCCGCTCCCATAATCGGCGCGCTGTGCTGGAAACCATACGCCTCAACCAGCAGCTGACCCGGGCCGACCTGGCCCGCCTGACCGCGCTGACGCCGCAGACCGTGTCCAATATCACGGCGGAGTTGCTGGAGGCCGGCATGCTGCTGGCGGGCCAGCCCTTGCGCGAAGGTGCGCGCGGCCAGCCGGCCGTGCCCTTGAGCATCAACCCGGACGGCGCTTACTCCATGGGCGTGCACCTGGATCACCAGCGCGTGATCATGGTGCTGTCCGACTTGTCCGGCCGCGTGCGGGCGCGGGCCGAGCGTGAGGTGCGGCAGCCCGAGCCCGCCCTGGCGCTGCCGTTGATCGCCGAGTTGCGCGACAGCCTGCGGCGCGAGTGCGGCCTGGATTGGTCGCGCTTGCTGGGCATGGGGTTCGTGATGCCGGGTCCGTTTGGCGTGGAGGGCATGACTTCGGTGGGGCCGACCACGCTGCCGGGATGGGAGGAGGTGGATGCGGCGCGCTTGAGCCGGGAGCTGGGCTTGCCGGTGCTGCTGCAAAAAGACGCCACTGCCGCGGCCATAGGTGAGCGCCTGTACGGCATGGCCAGCCAGTTGCGCCATTTCGTTTACCTGTTCGTCGGCACCGGCCTGGGCGCCGGCTTGTTCTTGGATGGCCGGTTGTATACCGGCGGCCGGGGCAATGCCGGCGAGGTGGGGCATATGATAGTCACGCCGGGCGGGCGGCCATGCGAGTGCGGCAACCAGGGCTGTCTGGAGCGTTACGTTTCCTTGCGCGCCTTGTATGAGGCCTTGGGCGTGGCGGATGGCAAGCAGGCCACCCCGGAATTCCTGGCCGGCTTGCCGATAGCGTCGGCCGGCGAACGCTGGCTGGATAGCGCGACCGGTCCCTTGCGCCAGGCGGTGAGCATGCTGGAATCCACTCTGGACATCGAGGCGGTGGTGATAGGCGGCTTGCTGCCGCCGCAATGGCTGAACGCGCTGGTGGAGCGGCTGCATCCGCTGCCGGTGTCCATCCGCCACCGCGCCGGCGAGCGTCTGCGCTTGGGCAGCGCCGGCCGCGACGTGGTGGCGCTGGGGGCCGCGGCGCTGCCCATCTTCGACGAATTCAATCCGCAGTACGAGGTATTGCTGAAAAACAGCCGCGGCTGAGCCTGGCGCAGGCTGGCGGACCATCACGAACTGGAGGGGGCGGACATGCGGTTCCTGTTCAATCATCTTGGCTTCGAGGCCGGCGCGGAAAAGCGGGCCTTGCTGCAGGGCGAGGCTGGGGCAAGGGTGGATGCGGTGGCGGTGCTGGATGAGCGAGGCCGCGTGGCGCTGCGCAGCCCGCTGCGCGCGCTGGGCCATGCGGAGGGCTGGGGAGCGGCGCATTACTGGTCGGTGGACATCGGGGAGGTGAAACAGGCGGGGCGCTACCAGCTGTGGCTGGAGGGCAGCATGCCGCCGGTGGTGTCCGCGCCGTTTGCCGTGGTCGACGGCTTGTACGGACCGGCCTTGTTGTCGGACCTGTTGTTCTATTTCAAGTCGCAGCGCTGCAGCGGCGTGTTCGACGCCGCGGATCGGGCCGCGCCCGAGGAGGGCGGCGATGAGCGGCGCGATGTGCATGGCGGGTGGTACGACGCCTCCGGCGACTGCTCCAAGTATCTGACCCACCTGTCTTACGCCAATCATCTGAACCCCCAGCAAGCGCCCTTGCTGGCGTGGAGCCTGATCCGCGCGCGCGATATCCTGCCCAGCCACGGCAAGTGGTTTGATGAGCGCATCGTGGACGAGGCCCTGCATGGCGCGGACTTTCTGGCGCGCATGCAGCATGAGTCGGGATTCTTCTATCAAACGCTGTTTGATGGCTGGAGCAAGGATGAGCGCCGGCGCAGCCTGTGCGCTTACGCCACGCAGCAAGGCTTGCGCTCGGCCGCGTATCAGGCCGGCTGGCGCCAGGGCGGCGGCATGGCCATCGCGGCGCTGGCGGCCGCTTCGAGGCTGCCGCGCGCGGGCGAATCGGCGCGCGAGCGCTATCTGGACGCGGCGCGGCGCGGCTTCGCCCATCTACAGGAGCATGGCCTGTCCTATCTGGCCGATGGCGAGGAAAACTTGATCGACGATTACTGCGCCTTGCTGGCGGCGTGCGAGCTTTACGCCGCCAGCGGGGAGGCGGATTACGCCGATGCGGCGGCCGAGCGCGCGGCCTGCCTGCTGGATAGGCAGCACGATGCCGGCTGGTTCTGGCTGGATGACGCGCGCAGCCAGAGCTATTGCCACGCTTCCGATGCCGGCTTGCCTTATCAGGCGCTGGCGCGCTATCTCGAAGTCTTGCCGCAAGGCCCTTATGCCGATGCGGTGGAGCAGGGATGCCTGTACGGCTTGTTGGGCGAACTGGAGCGCAGCATGGAGCCGGGCAACCCTTTCGCTTACCCCAGGCAGTGGGTGCAAAGGCCGGGCGAGGAGGGTGCGGCGCGCTTCTTCATGCCGCAGCGCAACGCCAGCGGCTATTGGTGGCAGGGGGAGAATGCCCGCCTGGCCTCGCTGGCGGCGGCGGCCTGGCAGGCGGCGCGGCGTTGGCCGGGGCATGCGGCGGCATTGGGCGCGTACGCCCAGGCGGCGGTGGACTGGGTGCTGGGATGCAATCCGTTCGATATGTGCATGTGGCAGGGCCATGGCCGCAATAATCCGCAGTACGAGCCGGGCTTTTTCAACGCGCCGGGCGGCGTGTGCAACGGCATCACCGCCGAGCCGGGGCGCGAAGACGGCGTGGCTTTCTTCCTGCCCAGCCAGACCGACATCAGCCAGTCCTGGCGCTGGAGCGAGCAGTGGCTGCCGCATGGCGCCTGGCTGTTTTTGGCCTTGGCGCAGCGGCAGGCCTGAAGCGGATGCGGCAATGAAAAACGCCACCGGGAGACGGTGGCGTTTTGGTTAGGCTGGCTTATTGCTGGGCGCTGCTGCGCGGGCCACGGTTGCCCTGGTAGCCGCCTTCGCGGCGTTGGCCTTGATAGCCGCCCTCGCGACGGTTGCCTTGGTAGCCGCCGCGGTTGCCGCCATTGCCGCGGCGATCGCCGTAGCCGCCCGGCTTGCCGTTGCGGCGCGGGCCCTTGGGCGGGCGACGGGTCGGTTCCAGGCCGTCGATCACGCCTTCGGTGATCTGGCGCTTCAGGTACTGCTCGATGCGGCGCACCTTGTGGAATTCCTTGGACTCCGCCAGGGTGATGGCGGTGCCGTCGCGGCCGGCGCGGCCGGTGCGGCCGATGCGGTGCACGTAGTCTTCAGCCTGCTTCGGCAGGTCGAAGTTCACCACGTGGGTGATGGTCGGCACGTCGATGCCGCGGGCGGCCACGTCGGTGGCCACCAGCACCTTGATGCGGCCGCGGCGCAAGTCGTTCAGGGTGCGGTTGCGCCAGCTTTGCGGCATGTCGCCGTGCAGGCAGGCGGCGGAGTAGCCCTGGTCGGACAGCTTGTCGGCCAGTTCTTCCGAGTAAGCCTTGGTGGCGGAGAAGATCACGCACTGGTCGAAGCCGGATTCCTTCAGGATGTAGTCCAGCAGGCGGTGCTTGTGGTTCAGGTCGTCCGCGTACAGCAGGTGTTCTTCGATGGTACCGCCGGAGGTTTCGGTGCGGGCGATCTCGATGCGCTGCGGATCGCGGGTCATCTTTTCAGCCATGCGGCCGACGATGCCGTCCAGCGTGGCGGAGAACAGCACGGTCTGGCGCGATTCCGGAGTGGCCTTGACGATGGCTTCGATGTCTTCGATGAAGCCCATGTCCAGCATGCGGTCGGCTTCGTCCAGCACCAGCATTTCCAGGCGGGAGAAGTCGATGCGGCCAGAGCGCATGTGGTCCATCAGGCGGCCCGGAGTGGCCACGATCAGGTCGATCGGGCGGCTCAGCGCGCGGATCTGGTAGCCAAAGGAGGAGCCGCCCACCAGGCAGGCGGTCTTCATCCAGCGCAGATCCTTGCCGTATTCCAGCGCGTTCTTCTCAACCTGTTGCGCCAGCTCGCGGGTCGGCGTCAGCACCAGCACGCGCGGGCCCTGGCCCTTGCCGGTGGAGCGCTCGGACAGCTTGGTCAGCGCGGGCAGCAGGAAGGCCGCGGTCTTGCCGCTGCCGGTTTGAGCGGATACCAGCAGGTCGCGGCCGGCGATGGCTGCCGGAACGGCTTCGGCTTGAACCGAGGTCGGGGAGGTGTAGCCGGCAGCTTCCAGGGCGCGCAGGATGGTCGGGGCGATGCCCAGATCGGAAAAGTTCATGTATGTCCTTTCAGGCCGGCTGTCTGCCGGCGTCACTTAATAGCCAGATTTCGTGGCGGTTATACGGCGCCTTTTGGCCGTAAATCATCGGCACTAACCTGGCAAGCGGCGAACAGCGGTCCAGTCGAGCAAACGACGACATTGCATGGACGAAGCCTGGAAAGGGTCAGGGACGATGAAAACACACTCGGGCAGAGGCGTGGTGTGGGTTTGCCCGGTGAAAATACAAGAGGCCGGACTATACGGTAAATATTGGTATGGTGCAACAGTTTTCGACATTTTGGCGGTTTAAGTGTTTGATTGTGTGCGGCTTGAAAGCAACGTTTTCAAAAAAATGACAGGCTTGCCGCTTGGCGGCGGCGTGGGGCCGTTCCGCTCGCTAAACTGAGAGCGGACCCCGCCAAAGGCTGGCGGGGGTGCAAACGGGCGGGAAACGGAGATGAATTGGGTGCAAAGGCTGTCCCGGTGGGCGTGCCGGGCGCGTCCGGCCGTCGTGTACGCCCTGGCCATGGCCGGGGCGGCGCTGTTGGTGGGGCTGCTTCTGCTGGCGCAGATGGGCGGGGTGGGCGAGGCGGCGCGGCACGGCTGGCGCAGTCTGGGACCCGCCTTGGATGCCATGCTGCTGGCGCTGGGGCTGGGCGCTGCGCTGGCCAGCTGGCTGCGGCGCGGCGCCGGCGCGCGGCGGGCGACGGAGTGGGAGATACTCGAGGGCATACGCAATGGCGAGTTTTCCGTGCAATACCAGCCCATCGTCACGGCAGCCGCCGGCGAGTGCGTGGGCGCGGAGGTGCTGGCGCGCTGGCGTCATCCAGCCCAGGGCAATATCCGCGCCGAATTGTTCATCCGCGCGGCGGTGGAAGCCGGCTTGATCACGGAGCTGACGCGGGCCTTGCTCAAGCAGGCGGCCTCGGAGTTGAGCCAGGTGGCGCTGCCGGCCGGCTTCATGGTGGCTTTCAATATCGCCAGCGAATCCTTGGCCTCCCCGGCGCTGCTGGATGACTGCAGGGAGTTGCTTGAGGTGCTGAAGGCGAATCAGGGCGTGTTGGTGCTGGATGTGTCCGAGCGCTCGCCGCTGCGCGAGGAAGCCGCCACGCTGGAAGTGATCTGCGCCTTGCGGCGGGAGGGGGTGCAACTGGCGCTGGATGACTTTGGCTCCGGTTACGCCGATCAGGCTTACCTGCGGCGCTGGGGCTTCGACTTCCTGAAAGTGGAGAAGGGCTTCGTGTCGGCCTTGGGGCGGGAATGCCTGCGCGGCAATGTGCTGGAGAACGCCGCCTTGACGCCCGGGCGAGTGGGCGCCAAGGTGATCGTAAAGGGCGTGGAGACCCAGGGGCAGCAAAACTACTTGAACGTCAAGGGTTATGAATTGCTGCAGGGTTATTACTTTGGCAGGCCCATGGGGTTGGGGCATTTCAGGCAGTGGCTGTATTCCGGCATCGCCGAGGACAGGCAGGCGGTGCGCTTGCGCGAAGAGGCCTCCGCGCGCAAGGGGTGAATGGGCGGCTTTGGCGCGGCGGCGGCCTTTGTTACAATGCCGCCTTTTTATTTTCAAGGACGCAGAGGAATGCAATACGCCGTGCAGCGCTACGCCGCCACCCGGCCCTGGGCCAAGCGGGTGGCCCAGCTTTACGCGCAGGCCGTTCAGGCCGCGGAGGCCAGGAAACAGATGCAGGACGTGATCAAGCGGGAATTGGAGCGGGCGGCGCAGGTGTTCGATATTCCTCAGTCCGCCATCGTGACGGAGTTGGCCCTGGCCGAGGCTTGGGGGCATTTTGCCCGCCAAGGCCGCGTGGTGTCGCATCTGGATGACGATTTGGCCAAAGCGCTGGCGCATACGCGGCAGCCGGGCAATCTGCCGGATACGCTGGTGCTGCCCGCGGACGCCTTTTTTCTGCATGTCCCCGGAGAGGGCGGCGCTTTCGTCGTGCACCAGCCGGAGCGGCGCGCCCTGTTGCTGACCATGGTGCGCATGGGTTTTGCGCCGGATGGCGTGAACTGGCTGCAGGCGGCGGATCAGGTTGAACTGGTGCGCGTGGAGTATCCCGGCGAACTGGGGCCGCAGCTGGGCGAGGTAGAAGCCGGGTGGCAAGTATTGTTGGCGGCCGTGCTGAATGGCCTGGCGATGATGACTCAGTCCAGGCTGTCTCTGGCCAAGGCATGGGAGGCGGCGGCGCCGGCGCAGTGGGTGGCCGATGCCGCGCACCCCGCTTGCGCCAAGACGCGGCAGAAGGCGCGAGGCTTGCTGCTGAAAAGCGGCTTTGGCGAGATCACGTTTTGCCGCGTCGAGGACCTAGCGCCGGCTGAGGCCTATGCCATGCAAGGGTATTGGCGCCGGCAGGCTTTTGGCGAGGACAAGGCGCACTCGCGCCTGGTGTGGGTGGCGCCGCGCTGAGTCCTGCCGCGCCCGCCCCGGTCCGGCGTTGCGCCGCTCTATGGCGCTGTTGGGGGGGGGCTTGGTGATGCGAGTCGCGGCGGCGAGGGGCAGCTGTTCTTGCTGTGTGGCGTCTGTCTGACTGGGGCCCGGATGGCGCGCCACGAATGGCGCTAAACTCTTCGTTTTGATGATTCCATCTGGAGTGCGCTGTGTCTTGTCCTCGTATCCTTTTGCGTCCGGGTGGTCCGGATTTTTCTCGGATTGTTGCCGGCATGTGGCGGCTGGCCGGCTGGAATCTGTCCGTCGCTGAGCGCGTGCGTTTCATCGAGTCATGCCTGGAACTGGGCGTCACCACCTTCGATCATGCCGACATCTATGGCGATTATCAGTGCCAGAAGTTGTTCGGCGAGGCGCTAAAGGCGGCGCCTGCGCTCAAGGAGCGCATCCAGTTGGTGGGGAAGTGCGGGATCAAGCTGGTGTCTCCGCATCGGCCGTCGCATCGCCTCAAGCATTATGACACCAGTGCGGCGCACATCCTGGCATCGACCGAGCAAAGCCTGAGGGAGTTGCAGGTGGAGGCGCTGGACCTGCTGCTGATTCATCGGCCCGATCCGTTGATGGATTACGACGAAATGGCGCGCGCGTTCGAGCGGCTTCGCGCCGACGGCAAGGTGCGGCATTTTGGAGTGTCCAATTTCACACCGGCGCAGTTTGCCGCGCTGGATAGCCGTTTCGAGCTGGCGACCCATCAGCTTGAGTTTTCGCCCTTGCATCTGACGCCATTGTTCGATGGCCAGTTCGATGTCCTGCAGCAGCGTGGCGTGGCGCCCATGATTTGGTCCGCATTGGGCGGCGGTGCCTTGTTTGCGACTCAGGCCGCCGAGTCCTCGCCATTGCAGCGATGCTTGTCTGCGCAGGCTGCCGAGCTGGGTGTATCGGTGGCGGCGCTGGTCTATGCCTGGATTCTGCAGCTGCCATGCCGCCCCTTGCCGCTGACCGGCAGCGGGCGCATCGAGGTGGTGAGGGAGGCGGTGGCTGCGACGTCGCTTGAGCTGGATCGCCAGCAGTGGTATTGGCTATTGGAGGCTGCTTGCGGGCATGCGGTGGCTTAGCTCTGCCGCGCCCGCCCCGGTCCGGCGTTGCGCCGCCTGGGGCGGTGGCGCTGTCGGGAGTTTTGCCGGCAATGCTGGCGGAGCGTCGCGGGGCCAGCATGGGTGCCGGCTGGGGGCTTGTGCGCGCTAGTACTCGTTGAGCAGGCGGCGAACCAGTGCGCGCAGCTGCTCCATGTCGAAAGGCTTCTCGCAGCAGGCGGCGATGCCGGCGTCTTCCAGCGCCTCGTCTCCGGCGATATCGTTGTGGCTGGTGATCATCAGGATGGGTGTGCCGGGCTGCAGCTCGCGCTCCCGCACGTGGCGGGCGAATTCCAGCCCGTTCATGCCTGGCATATTGTAGTCGGTGATGATGAGCTTGAAGGGTTCCTGTTCCAGGTATGGTAGCGCCGCTTCGGCGTTGGCGGCCTCGCAGAAATGTTCGAAGCCCAGCTTCTCCAGCACTTGGCGGATGTGATGGCGAGAGGTGCTGCTGTCGTCGACTATCATCACGCTCATCAGCGCCATGTCGGCGTCCACTTCCGCGCCCAGGCTTTCGCAATTGATGAAGCTCATCACGGTTTGCATGGTCTCGGCCAGCTGGGTGTTTTCAAACGGCTTGGGCAGGATGGCCAGGCTGCCGGCCTGGCGTATGCTCTCCAGCCGCTCGGGATTGCTCTCGCTGCTGATCAGGATGAAGGGCATGTCGTAGAGGTCTGAGCTTTCACGCAGGTTTTGCACCAGATCGGCCCCCGTCATGTCCGGCAGGTAATACGCGCTGATGACCAGGCTGGGGCGGAGCTCTCTGGCCTGGTTGATCAAGTCCTCTCCCGTCGCATGGACTTCTATCTGGCTTGCGCCCAGCTCTTCCAGTGCCTTGGTGATGATCTGGGCTTGCACCGGCGAAGGCTCCGCCAGCGAGATCAGCAATTCTTCTAGGGCCAGCATGGCTCCACTCCCATATATCCCTTATTGCATTATTGACGGTTTTGGCATGAATTGGCATGGCGGGCAAGCAAATTTGTGGCGAAGGCCCGGCTTGCGAAGCTTGCCGGGTGGGCGGCAAGTTTTGCCGCCGTGCGGCTGGCGTGGGCTGCGGGCTATGGGCGGACATGGGAAATCAATGGCTTAGCGCTGTATTTTTCCTGGCATGGTTTGTGCTTAATGAAGGCCGTCAGTCAGGAGGTGGTTCATGTTAGACAAGATTGCCCACTATTTCGATTTCCAACAGCGCGCGCTCGACCTGCAGGCTTATCGAGCCGAAGTGATAGGCAGCAATATCGCCAACGCGGAAACGCCTTATTACAAGGCGGTGGACTTCGACTTCAAGGCAGCCTTGCAGGCGCAGACGGAAAAACAGAACCGCCTGGTCCTGGCGGTGACCGATGCGCGCCATATCGAAGGCGCGGCGGCCCAGGGCGGGGCGACTCCGCTGCAATACCGCTCGGCGGTGCAGCCCAGCCTGGATGGCAACACGGTGGACATGGATGTGGAGCGCGGCGCTTTCGCTGACAACGCTTTGCAATACCAGACCACCCTGACTTTTCTGAATAAGCGGATCAGCGGCCTGAACGCCGCGATCCAAGGCAGCGGCAACGGAGGTTGAGCTAAATGTCTCTGTCCAATTTGTTCAATATTTCCGGTTCGGCGCTGTCTGCGCAGTCCATGCGCCTCAATGTGGTGGCGAGCAATCTGGCCAACGCCGAGAGCGCCACCAGCTCCACGGGCCAGCCGTACAAGGGGCGCCATGTGGTGTTCACGGCGGTGCCGGTGGACAGCGCCCAGCCGCAGGTGGCCGGCGTGCGCGTCACCTCGGTGGTGGAGGATCAAAGCCCGCCGCGCCTGAAATACGAGCCGGGCAACCCCTTGGCCGACGAGCGCGGCTATATCGCCATGCCCAATGTCAACGTGGTGGAGGAAATGGCGGACATGATCGCCGCCTCCCGCGCTTACCAGAACAACGTTGAAATGATGAACACCGCCAAGACCCTGATGCAGAAGACCCTGCAGCTGGGCCAGTGATTTAGAGGATTAAGCCATGGCTACCGCAAGCACCTCATACAATTACAGCCAGCTCAATAACCAGGCTGTATCAGGCGCCAACGCCCTCTCTAGCGTCAATGGGGCCGGCAATGGCAACACTTTGACCGCGACCAGCGCGCAGGACATGCAGAACAACTTCCTGAAGCTGCTGACTGCCCAGCTCAATGCTCAGGATCCGCTGAATCCGATGGACAACAGCCAGGTGACCAGCCAGATGGCGCAGATCAGCCAGGTGGCCGGCATCCAGTCGCTGAATCAGACCATGCAGCAGATGGTGGGCGCGCAAAGCGCCACCCAGTCCATGATGGCGGCCAGCATGATAGGCAGCAATGTGTTGGTGGCGGGCAATAGCCTGCCCACGCCGGCGGCGGGCAAGCAGACCCAGGCTGGCGTGATGCTGAGCGGGCCCGCGGCGTCGATGCAGGTCGACGTGCTCGACAAGTACAACAATGTGGTGGATAGCTTCACCGAGTCCAACCCATCCGCCGGCATGAATACCTTCAGCTGGGACGGGACCGATGGCAAGGGCAATGCCCTGCCTGCCGGCAATTATACCTTCCAGGTCAAGGTGGCCCAGTCGAGCGCCAATGGCTCGACTACCGCCACTGCTTACAATATGCAGCAGGTCAAGGCCGTGTCCTGGGTGAACGGTTCGCCGATGCTGGTGCTGCCGGACAATTCGCAGGTGCCGCTGTCCGGCGTCGCGCAAATGTCCTGAAACACGTCGTGGATAATCGAGCAGATTCGAGGAATTGAGAAATGGGCTTCCAACAAGGTTTGAGCGGTTTGAATGCGGCGTCGGTGCAGCTGGATACCATAGGCAACAATATCGCCAACGCCAACACGGTGGGCTTCAAGGGTTCGCGCACCGAGTTCGGCGACCTGTACAGCCGCAGCATCTACGGCCAATCCACCACCTCGCCGGGCCTGGGCACGCAGGTGGCCGCGGTGACGCAGGACATGAGCAACGGCAATAAGGATACCACCGGACGCAGCCTGGACTTGGCCATCAATAACAGCGGCTTCTTCATCATGGGGTTGACCGATGGCACGCTGGCGTACAGCCGCAACGGCCAGTTCCAGGTGGACAGCCAGGGCTACATCGTGAGCAATGCCGGCAGCTACCTGCAAGGCTGGACCGCGGATAGCAGCGGCAATGTGGCGCAGGGTCCGGTGGGCAAGCTGCAGCTGACCAATACCTCGATTCCGCCGACGCCGACCAGCAAGATCAATATGGCGGTGCAGCTGGACTCCACCAAGACGCCGCCGGTCAATACGCCGGTCAACAATCCGGCCGATCCGACGTCTTACACCTGGAGCAATAACCAGACCATTTACGACAGTCTGGGCAACTCCCACCAGTTGACCATGTATTACTCGATCGGCACGCCGACAGCGGCCGGCAATACCTGGTCGGTCAGCGCCTATGTGGATGGCGCGGCGGTGTCCTCGCCGAATCCGAACAGCTTCAATCTGGGTTTCAACACCAATGGCGTGCTCACCACCAATACCCCGGTGTCGCTGACCTTTACCCCGGCCGCGCTGAACGGCGCCGCCGTGCCGCAGACGGTGACCGTGGATTTCACTCACTCCACGCAGATCGCGCAAACCTCCGGCACCCTGAGCGCCACGCAGGACGGCGCGGCGCCGGGTGCTTTAAATGGCATCAGCATCGGAAGCACGGGCCTGATCCAGGCCACCTTCTCGAATAGCCAGACCAAGACCATAGGCCAGGTGGCGCTCGCGACCTTCCCGAACCCGCAAGGCCTGCAGGATATCGGCGGCAATAACTGGATTCAGACCGGCAATTCGGGCGGGCCGACCAATAACGCGCCGGGTTCGGGCAATACCGGCACCCTCGCGTCTGGCCAGGTGGAAACTTCCAACGTCAACCTGACCAGCGAACTGGTCAACATGATCACCGCTCAGCGTTACTACCAGGCCAATGCGCAGTCGGTGAAGACGCAGGACACGATCATTCAGACCCTGCTCAACATCTGATCCCGCTGAATAGAGACGAAATATGGATCGCGTGCTGTACCTGGCCATGACCGGCGCCAAGCATGAGATGTGGCAGCAGGCCACCACGGCCAATAATCTGGCCAACGTCAACACCAATGCCTTCAAGGCGGACCTGGCGGCATTCCGCGCCTTGCCGGTAGTGGGCGACGGCGCGCCCACCCGGACCTATGTGGTGGACAACACCATAGGCTTTGACGCCAGCCAGGGCAGCTTGCAGCACACCGGCAACCCGGCGGACTTCGCCTTGGGGTCGGCCGGCTTTTTTGCCGTGCAGGGGCCGGACGGCCAGGAAGCGTATACGCGAGACGGCGGCTACACGGTGGACTCCAATGGGCTGATGCGCACTCGTTCCGGCATGTTGATCATGGGCGACGGCGGCCCGATCACGGTGCCGGCCGGTTCGCAGATCCAGCTTGGCGCGGACGGCTCGGTGCTGGCCATTCCGCTGTCCGGCACCAATCGCACGCCGCAGCTGGTGGGCCAGATCAAGATGGTCAATCCCGCGCCCAAGGATGTGTACAAGGGCGAGGACAGGCTGTTTCATCCAAACGGCGGCGGCACGCTGCCGGCCAGCGCCGACGTCAAGCTGGTGCCGGAAATGCTGGAGTCGTCCAACGTCAATGCGGTGGACGCGCTGGTGCAGATGATCTCGCACGGCCGCCAGTATGAATTGAATGTCAAAATGATGCAGACCTCGCAGCAAAACGATCAGCAGGCTGCGCAATTGCTGTCCATGGGCTGACGGCAGGCACACGAATAAAGAACGGATAAATCGCCATGATGCGCGCACTGTATATCGCCAAGACCGGCATGGATGCCAGCCAGTTCCAACTGGACGTGGTGTCCAACAACCTGGCCAACGTCAACACCATAGGCTTCAAGCGCAACCGAGGGGTATTCGAGGATCTGTTTTACCAGACCCTGCGCCAACCTGGCGGCCAGCTGGCCAATGGCAATACCTTGCCATCCGGCCTGCAGGTGGGCACCGGCGCGGCGGCGGTGGCCTCCACCCGGATTTTCGAGCAAGGGCCGGCGCAGCAAACCGGCCAGCCGCTGGACTTGCGGATCGAGGGCGATGGCTTCTTCCGCATCCTGCAGGCGGACGGCACCACGGCCTATACCCGCAACGGCCAGTTCCAGCGCAACGCCAGCGGCGACATCGTCAATGCGGATGGCTTGCCGATGAATCCGAACATCAATATTCCGGCAACGGCGCAACAGATCTCCGTCTCCGCCGCGGGCGTGGTGCAGTACACCGTGGCCGGCGCCACGGCGCCGCAGACGGCGGGGACGATACAGCTGACCACCTTCGTCAATCCGCAGGGCCTGCAAAGCCTGGGCAACAATCTCTATCTGCAGACGGCCGCCTCGGGCGATCCGCAGGACGGCAACCCGCAGACGGATGATCGCGGCGCCATTCGCTCGGGTTTTCTGGAGTCCTCCAACGTCAATGTGACGGAAGAACTGGTCAATATGATCACGGCGCAGCGCTCGTATGAAATGAACTCGCGGGCGGTGACCACGGCTGACCAGATGTTGCAGAAGCTGAGCAATCTGTAATGCCGATGCGGTTTGAAGGGAGTCGGACATGAAACGGATGGGTTTAGTGTTGGGCGCCTTGCTGCTGGCCGGCTGCGCGGTGCAGGAGCCGCCGCTGGTGACGACGCCGACCACGGCGCGGCCGCAGCCGCGCGCGGTGGGCCTGCCGGCCAATGGCGCGATTTTCCAGGCCGCCAGCTATCGGCCCTTGTTCCAGGACAATATGCCGGTTCAGGTGGGCGATACCTTGCAGATCATGATCCAGGAAAACTCCTCCACCTCGCAGTCTGAGCAGACGACGGATACGCGCAGCTCCTCCCTGACGTCCAGCATCAGCGCCGGCGTGAAGATTCCCTTCCTGCCGACTGGCCTGGCAAACGGTCTGGGCGGCACCAATTTCAACAGCTCGGGCTCGGCCAACAATACTGGCAAGGGCAACAGCCAGGTGGCCACCACCTTCGTCAGCTCCATCACGGTGACGGTGATAGACGTGCTGCCCAATGGCAATCTGGAAGTCAGCGGGGAAAAGAAGGTGCGCATCAACAGCGACACCGAATCCATCCGCCTGTCGGGCGTGGTCAATCCGCGCGACATCTCGCCCGAGCGCACCGTGTCCTCGCTGAAGGTGGCCGACGCGCGCATCGAGCAGCAAACCAAGGGCAATAACCGCCTGTACAACGAGCCGGGCTGGCTGTCTAAGATTTTCTTGTCGCTGTTGCCCATCTGACGGCGCAGCGGGAGTTTGACGATGAAGAAGTGGATTGTGCTGGCCAGCTTGCTGCTGGCCGCGCTGCCCGCCTGGTCGGCGCAGCGCTTGAAAGACATTGCCAATATCGGCGGCGTGCGCCCCAACCAGCTGATAGGCTACGGCCTGGTAGTGGGCCTGGACGGCAGCGGCGACAAGGTCACCTCGTCGCCATTCACTGGCCAGGCCATGATCAATATGCTGAACCAGCTGGGCGTGCAGGTGCCGCCCGGAACCAAGATCGACCCCAAGAACGTGGCCGCCGTCACGCTGACGGCCACCTTGCCGCCGTTCGCCAAGCGCGGCCAGGCGCTGGATGTGACGGCGTCTTCCATCGGCGACGCCAAGAGCCTGCGTGGCGGCACGCTGCTGCTGTCGCCGCTGAAGGGCGCCGATGGCCAGATTTACGCCATGGCGCAGGGCAATGTCGTGGTGGGCGGCGCCGGTGCCTCTGCCGGCGGCAGCTCCACGCAGATCAACCAGTTGAGCGTGGGACGCATTCCGGCCGGGGCGACGGTGGAGCGCGAGGTGCAAACCGCATTGGGCGATGGCGAGTTCATTCACCTGGAACTGCAGGATGCCGACTTCACCACCGCCAATCGCGCGGTGCAAGCCATCAACAAGGTGTTCGGCCCCGATACGGCCCGCGCGGTGGATGGGCGGCTGATCGAGGTGCGCGCGCCGTTCGACAGCAATCAGCGCGTGCAATTTCTGTCCCGGATGGAAAATATTGCCGTCGATCCGGCAGATGTTTCCCCCTTGGTCATCATCAATGCCCGCACCGGCTCCATCGTGATGAACCAGGCCGTGACGCTGGGCGCCTGCGCGGTGTCGCACGGCAACCTGTCCATCACCATCAATAACACGCCCCAGGTCAGCCAGCCCAATCCCTTGTCCGGCGGCAAGACCAAGGTGACCAATCAGGCCGACATCACCATCAACAGCACCAGCGGCAAAGTCGTGGGCCTGCGCGAGGGCGCCAATCTTGGCCAGGTGGTCAATGCGCTCAACGCCCTGGGCGCGACGCCGCAGGATTTGATCTCCATCTTGCAGGCGATGAAGTCCGCCGGCTCGCTGAAAGCGGATCTGCAAATCATCTGACGTCGTGGCACGCTTCTTGCTTTTTGGAGGGCAAGGAGCGAAGCGATGACGATGAAGTTTCAGGGCGTGCTGCCGCAGGATGCCCTCAGCCACCAGCTTGCGATTGACCCTGCCAGCCTGCAAAAGCTGAAGGTCAACGCCGAAAAGGACCCGCAGGGCGCCGCCAAGCAGGCGGCCTCCCAGTTCGAGGCCTTGCTGATGAATACCATGCTGAAGACCATGCGGGCGACGCATTTCGATGAGTCCGACCCGTCCAACAGCCTGGATACCTATCAGAGCATGGCTGACCAGCAGCTGGTGCAGGGCCTCTGCGCGCGCGGCGGCATGGGGCTGGGCGACATGATTTATCGTCAATTGTTGCGGCAGAGCGGCGCCAGCCAAGAGGCTGCTGAGGCGACGCCTTTGCAAAACTATGGTCCGGCGCTGACGGCGCAGCCGATTGCCGGCAAGGGGCTGCAAGCCTACCGTGAGGCGCAGATGGCCGTTTCGCAGGCCATGCCGCAGTCGTCGGCGTCCAGCGGCAAGGATTTCGTCAGCCGCCTGTTGCCGCATGCGCGCCAGGCCGCCCAGCAACTGGGCGTGGCGCCGGAGTGCGTGGTGGCGCATGCCGCGCTGGAAAGCGGCTGGGGCAAGCGCGCCATCCGCAACGCCGACGGGTCGGACAGCCATAACCTGTTCGGCATCAAGGCGGGCTCGGATTGGCACGGCAAGACCGCGACGGTGCTGACCACGGAATACAGCGGCGGCGTGGCGCAGAAGCGCATGGAAACCTTCCGCTCCTATGGCTCCTATGCCGAGGCTTTCTCCGATTACGCACAACTGCTCAAGGGTTCGCCGCGTTATCGCAACGTGCTGAACCAGGGGCAGAACATGTATGGCTTCGCCAGCGGACTGCAGGCAGGCGGCTACGCCACGGATCCGCGCTACGCGCGCAAGCTGGTGGATGTGGCGGCATCGTTGGCGCAACAAGTTGCCGGCGCGTGATCAAGTTGGATCGCGGTCTGCCGATAAGGTATTAGAGAGAGGTTAATCATGGCACTCGTCGGAACGGATATTTTCGGAGTGGGGCTGAGCGGCCTGAATGCAGCCCAGAATGCCTTGGCCGTATCCAGCAACAATATCGCCAACGTCAACACGCCAGGCTATACCAGCCAATACATCACCCAAGCCGGCCGCGAGCCGCAGAACGCCGGCTTTGGCTTCCTGGGCCAGGGGGTGGACGTCACCAGCGTGCAGCGCAGCTACAACGTGTTTCTGTCCACCCAGATGCAAGTGGCGCAAACCAGCAGCAGCTACTATAGCACCCAGTCCCAGCAGCTGGCCCAGATCAACAATATGATCGCGGATACCACGCAAAGCCCCAGCGTGGCCATGCAGGACTACTTCGGCGCCATGCAGACCCTGACCCAGCAGCCGTCCTCCCTGCCCAGCCGGCAGAACGTGCTCAGCATGGCGCAGGCGCTGGCGACCAAGATCACCTCGGCGAATTCGCAGCTGGTGCAGATGCAGCAGGGCGCCAACGGCCAGATCACGACGACCGTGCAGAGCATCAACGCCTTGGCGCAGCAGATCGCCACCCTGAACCAGCAGATCGGCGCGGCGACCGGCGGCAACGTCAATGGACCGCAGCCGAACACCTTGCTGGATCAGCGCGACCAGGCCGTGCTGCAGCTGAATCAGCTGATCGGCGCCACGGTCAGCAAGCAGAGCGATGGCTCCTACTCCGTCTATATCGGCAGCGGCCAGTCCTTGGTATCCGGCACCGTGGTCAATCAGATGGCCACGCAGGCGGATCCGACGAATCCGGCCAATGTGCAGGTTGGCTTCACCAATGCCAACAATACCCTCACCGTGCTGCCGGACAGCCTGCTGGCCAGCGGACAACTGGGCGGGCTGCTCAATTTCCGCGACAACGCGCTGGTGCAGACGCAAAATCAGCTAGGCACGCTGGCCATTAATTTCGCCTCGGCGATGAATTACCAAAACCAGCTGGGCATGGATTACAACGGGCAGCCCGGCGGACCTATTTTCAAGGACCTGTCCGCGCTGGCGGCCAATCCGCAATACGCGGCCGGCCAGTTCGCCGTGGTGATGTCCGACCCCAAATCGTTGGCCACCGCGTCCAATTTGGTGCCCACCGGCACGGCGGGCGGCAATGGCGTGAAGATGAGCGGCGTGTGGTCCACCATGCCCGGCGGCTATACCGCCGGCCTCAACGCCACGCCGCCGACGTTTGCCCCCCAGACTCAGCACCCCTCGTCAGGGCTGACCGGCATGACCATCACCGCGGCCGGCAATCCGGTGTCCATGACCGCCACCATCGCCGGCACCAATGGCGGCGGACCATACAATGTGGTGGTCGATCCCTCTTTGCCCAATAGCTACAAGCTGCAGACTACGGCGAATCCGCCGGTGGATGTGGGCATAGGCTTCCAGTTGTCCGGGGCGCCGATCGCCGGCCAGACCTTTAGCGTCGGTCCGCAGACCGCGGGCACCCAGTCTTTGGGCGATGGCAACAATCTGCGGCAACTGACGGCGCAGCAGAACTTGCAATTGGTCAATAATCAGTCCTACCAGACCTATTATTCGAGTATGGTCGCCTCGGTGGGCAACCAGACCAACACGGCAAACCTGCAAAACACGGCAGCCCAGAAGACACTGGATCAGGCCACCACCAATAATTCCAACGCCAGCGGCGTGAATCTGGACCAGGAGGCCGCCAGCCTGATCAAATTCCAGCAGTCCTACCAGGCCTGCAGCAAGGTGATCCAGATCGCGCAGAGCACCTTCAACAGCATTCTGAACATGATCTAGGCGTAAGCGCCCCAAGGAGTAAGGCGATGCGAATCAGCTCATCCACCCTGTATCAATCCGGGGTCAACAATATGTCCGAGCTGCAGGCCAACCTGCTGCAGGTCAACAAGCAGATCGACAACCAAAAGCGCGTGGTGACGCCTTCCGACGATCCGGTGGCGGCCGCGCGCATCGAGCTGTTGAACACCTCGAACGGGCAGAATTCGCAGTATCAGAAGAATACGGATTCCGTGGCGAGCTGGCTGTCGCTGTCGGATTCGACGCTGAACAGCGCGATCAACTTGCTCAACTCCATGAAGAGCGAGGCCATTCACGCCGGCAATGGCTCCTTGTCCACTGTGCAGCTGCAGCAGATTCAGCAGACGGTGAAAGAGGGCATAGGCGAGCTGACCGGCTATGGCAACGCCACCGATGGCAACGGCAGCTATCTGTTCGGCGGCAATCAGGTGACCACGCCGCCGTTCTCGGTCGATGTGAACGCCGTGCCGGCGGTGACCTACAACGGCGACAATGGCCAGCGCAGCGTGCAGGTGGCCGCCTCGCGCACCATGACCATTTCCGATCCGGGCAACCAGGTGTTCGGCATTCCCGGCGGCAGCCAGACGGCAGCCTTCGACTCCCTGGTCAATCTGTACAATCTGCTGGGGCAGAATCCGCGCCCGGCAAATTACAACACCCAGCTCAATGGCGTGATCAATCAAATCACCGATGCGGTGCAGCAGCTGTCGGTGAGTCAGGCCTCAGTGGGCGCGCGCGAGCAGGAAAACGCCAATCTGCAGTCCATGAGCACCAACCTGGGCCTGCAGTACAACAGCAGCATCAGCGACTTGCAGGGCCTGGACATGGCCAAGGCGATTTCCGACTTCACCATGACGCAGACTTCCTTGCAGTACACGCAAAAGACCTACGCCCAAGTGGCGCAACTGTCGCTGTTCAATTACATCTCCAGCTGAGCTCCGGTCGCCGCGGAAGAGCAAAGGGCCGCCATGCAGCGGCCCTTTTGCTTGGCCTCAGTCCAGCCGCGCCGGCTCCACCACGATGCCGGCGCGCAGGCCGGGCTGCACTTTCGGGTTGGGGAACAGGATGCGCTCCGCGCCGCCCGCGGCCGTGTAACGCACCTCGCCGTCCTCCGCGATCAGCATGCCGTCCGGCAGCAGGGTGAAGTTTTCCACGCTGTCCGCCAGATGCAGCTTGAAGTCCTCGCTGTGTTTGATCAGATCGTACTTGGCGCGGAACAAGGGCAGACGCTGCTCGTCTAGCGCTGCAATGTCGGCTTGCGGATCGGACAGCAGGCCGCGCAGCGCGCCGTCTATGCCGGAGAAACGGGACAGATCGTTCTGGCCGAAGGGCCTGGCCTTGCCCAGCTCCAGGGTGAAGGCGTCGGCGCCGCAATGGCGGCTGGTGAAATAGCTGAAGGTGTTGGCGGGTTGGCTGTGCAGCAGGATGGCCTCGATGCCGCACTGCTGCAGCCAGGCCAGTTGCTCGCGGCTGTGCTCGCGCTCGTGCAGATAGGGATAGATGGCGAACTTCTCGAACGCCGAGCCGCGGATGGCGGTGTGCAGGTCGTAATGCAGGCGGCGGCCCTGGGCGGCGGCGAAAAAGTCAGCGGCCAGGGTTTCCAGTTCTTCGGCGCGCCGGGCCTCCGGCAGTTCCGGCAGCTTGCGATGCGCGCCGTTGAACAGCCGGTTCATGTCGTAATGGCCGTAACGCTCGCCGGCGCGAATCGCATCCAGATTGGCGAACATCACCAGCAAGCGGCAATTCAGCGTCAGCCTGCCCTCCGCCAGATCATCCAGAATGGCGTCCACCACCTCGATGGGCGCGGTCTCGTTCCCATGCACGCCGCAGGACAGCAGCACGGAGTCGGCGCCGGGGAGGCCTGTTTCGATGGCCGCGCAGCCGCGGGCCAGCCAGCGCAAGGTCAGGCCGGAGGGCAGCGTCCAGTGTTCCAGGGCGGCGGCGGAGTCTAGGGCGTGTTGCAAGAAGCGGCTCATGGTGCGTGTCGGCTAGGGTGGAGGAGGCTTTGATTGTAAACGCGGACGCGCCGTCGCGTCATGTCGCGCCGGGTGTTGCGTATTTGATGAAAATACCTTTTCGATGTGGAAAATGTTGAGCTTGAACAGATTGTTCCGCAGCAGACGCATGTCATGCTGCGGCCTTGGCAATGCGCGCAATTCATTGTTTTGACAGTACGGATTTTCAGCGGCCCGGATCACGACTTTTGCTGAGGGGCGGGCAGGCTGGCGCGGGCTGTGTTTCAGGTACATTTTTTTACTTGTCAATCAGCGCGATGTTGTTACAATCCGCGCTCGTTTGCGCTGTGCAACAACTACAATTCACTCTGTTTCGCTCCGACATCCCAGGCCCACATAAAAGCTGTAGAGCCCGAAAGCCGTGCACTAAGGAGCGGGGTTATCCATCATAAGTTCTGAGAGGAAAACTCATGGCTTGGTCTGTGGCTGATAGCCGGAGCCTGTATGGCATCCGGCATTGGGGGGCTGGTTATTTCGATGTGGGCGACACCGGCAATATCGTCGTGCGTCCCAATGTGCGCCAGCACAAGGAAATCGATCTGTATCGACTGGTGAGCGAACTGGGCGGCAAAGGCCTGGATCTGCCGCTGCTGGTCCGTTTCCCGGATATTCTGCAAGACCGCGTCGCCCGTCTGTGCGGCGCCTTCGACAAGGCCATCGCCGAGCAAGGCTATGGCAATCGCTATACCGCCATCTACCCGATCAAGGTCAACCAGCAAGAAGCGGTGGTGAAGAGCATCATCGCCACGCCTGACGTGTCCATCGGCCTGGAAGCCGGCTCCAAGCCGGAACTGATGGCGGTGCTGGCGCTGGCGCCCAAGGGCTGCACCATCGTCTGCAACGGCTACAAAGACCGCGAATTCATTCGCCTGGCCCTGATCGGCGAGCGCCTGGGCCATCAGGTGTTCATCGTCATCGAAAAAGAATCCGAAGTCGAACTGGTGATCGAAGAGTCGCGCAAGCTGGGCATCAAGCCCAATATCGGCCTGCGCGTGCGCCTGTCCTCGCTGGCTTCCAGCAAGTGGTCCGACACCGGCGGCGAGAAGGGCAAGTTCGGCCTGTCCGCCGGCCAGCTGATTTCCGCCACCGACAAGCTGGCGGCGGCCGGCCTGACCGACTGCGTGCGCCTGATGCATTTCCACATGGGCTCGCAGATCGCCAACATCGCCGACTACCGCATCGGCTTCCGCGAAGCCATTCGCTATTTCGCCGAACTGCGCGCCCTGGGCATGCCGGTGGACCACGTGGACGTGGGCGGCGGCCTGGGCGTGGACTACGACGGCACCCACTCGCGCAACGACAGCTCGATCAACTACGACATGGACGAGTACGCCCGCGTGATCGTATCCATGCTGGCCGAGTTCTGCGACGAGAACGGCATCCCGCATCCGCGCGTGCTGTCCGAGTCCGGCCGCGCCATGACCGCGCACCACGCCGTGCTGCTGATGAACGTGACCGACGTGGAGCGTCTGCCGGATAGCGTGGCGCCGATCGAGAACGTGGAAGAACTGTCCCGTCCGCTGCGCAAGCTGATCGGCCTGGCCAGTCTCAATGACGAAGAGCTGGTCACCGAAATCTACTACCGCGCCAGCCATTACGTGTCGGAAGTGGGCGAAATGTACGCCGAAGGCCGTTTGTCGCTGAAGGAAAAGGCGCTGGCGGAAGACGTGCACGCCGCGCTGTGCCGCCGCTTGCACAATCAGCTGCAAGCCAGCCAGCGTTCGCAGCGCCAGGTGTACGACGAACTGACCGACCGTCTGGCCGACAAATACTTCTGCAATTTCTCCGTGTTCCAGAGCCTGCCGGATACCTGGGCCATCGACCAGGTGCTGCCCATCATGCCGCTGCACCGCCTGGCCGAGAAGCCGACGCGCCGCGCCGTGCTGCAGGATTTGACCTGCGACTCCGACGGCAAGCTGAAGCAGTACGTGGACCAGCAGAGCATCGAATCCAGCATGTCCGTGCATGAAGTGAAGCAGGGCGACGAGTACTTGATCGCCGTGTTCCTGGTGGGCGCTTACCAGGAAATCCTGGGCGACATGCATAATCTGTTTGGCGATACCGACTCGGTCAACGTCTACGTGCGCCAGGGCGGCGAGCTGGAAATTTCCGGCATCGAAGAGCATGACACCATCGAGGACATGCTGCGCTACGTGCACTTGTCGCCGGAAGACTTGCTGAACCGCTACGAAGCCAAGACCCGCGAGTGCGATCTCAGCGCCGAAGAGCGCAGCCAGTACTTCGCCGAGTTCTGCCGCGGCCTGAAGCAGTCGTCCTATCTGGCGGTTTGAGCCGCCGGACGGCAAGCCAAAACCAAACCGGGCCCAGGCCCGGTTTTTTTGCGTCTGCGCAAGCCGCCGTCAGCCCGGGTCCGCGGGCACGAAATACAGGCTGGGTCCTTCGATGCCGGGCAATTCCAGCGTGCGATCATAGCGCAGGCCCAGTTTTTCCAGCACGCGGATTGAGCCCAGATTGTGCGGCGCGGTGATGCCGACGACCTGCGCTATCTTCAGGACGGCGCTGGCGTGCGCCAAGCAGGCCGCGCCGGCTTCGCAGGCGTAGCCGCGGCCCCAGTGGCGCTGCAGGAAGGCGTAGCCGATGTCGGGATGAGGCAGGCTGTCGCGCTTGACCAGGCCGCAGATGCCGACCGGCTCGGCATTGCCGCTCAGTTCGACCAGCAGCAGGCCGTGGCCGTATTGCTGGTAACTGGCCTGCGGGCCTTTTTCGATATAGTTGCGCGCGCCGGCGAGGTCGCGCACGTCCTTGTCGCCGATATTGGCGAGGAAGGCCGGCTCGTTTAGCAGTTCCAGGATGAACGGCGCGTCGCGCTCGTCTAGCGGGCGCAGGCGCAGGCGTAAAGTTTCGATTTCGAGTGCGTGCACGGAATAGTCTTGCAATGAGTTCGTCGTCCAGTGTGCCAGCGGGGCGGGCGGGACGCCAGAGCGAAAACGGCCGCGAATCAACGCGGCCGCAGGTTTCAAGCGAGTGGCGGGATCAGCATTCCACGATGTTCACCGGCACTTCGATCACATTGATCGCCAGGCCGCCGCGCGCGGTTTCCTTGTACTTGGTGCTCATGTCCATGCCGGTGTCGCGCATGGTCTTGATCACGCGGTCCAGCGACACGAAATGCTGGCCGTCGCCGCGCAGCGCCATGCGCACCGCGTTGATGGCCTTGACCGAGGCCATGGCGTTGCGCTCGATGCAGGGAACCTGGACCAGGCCGCCCACCGGGTCGCAAGTCAGGCCCAGATTGTGCTCCATGCCGATTTCCGCGGCGTTTTCCACTTGCTCAGGCGTGCCGCCCATCACTTCGCACAAGGCGCCGGCGGCCATGGAGCAGGCCGAGCCCACTTCGCCTTGGCAGCCCACTTCCGCGCCGGAGATGGACGCGTTGAGCTTGAACAGGATGCCGATGGCGCCGGCGGTCAGCAGGAAGCGCACGATGCCGTCGTCGTTGGCGCCCGGCACGAAGCGGGCGTAGTAGTGCATCACCGCCGGGATGATGCCGGCCGCGCCGTTGGTCGGCGCGGTCACCACGCGGCCGCCGGCGGCGTTTTCTTCATTGACGGCCAGGGCGTACAGATTGACCCAGTCCATCACGGTCAGCGGGTCGCGCATGGCCGCTTCCGGCGAGGCCAAGAGTTTCTTGTGCATGTCGGCGGCGCGGCGGCGCACCTTCATGCCGCCCGGCAGAATGCCTTCGCGCTCGCAGCCGCGCTTGACGCAGGCTTGCATCACGTTCCAGATGTTCAGCAAGCCGGCGCGCACCTCTTCCTCGCTGCGCCAGGACAGTTCGTTTTCCAGCATGATCTGGCTGATGCTCTTGCCGTGGCGCTGGCACAGCGCCAGCAACTCGGCCGCGCTCTTGAACGGGTGCTTCAACTCGGTCACGCCCGGCGGGACGAAGCCGGCGTCGATGGCTGCCTCGTCCACCACGAAGCCGCCGCCCACCGAGTAATAGGCGCGCTTGGACAGGCTTTGGCCCGCGGCGTCGAAGGCCTCGAAGATCATGCCGTTGGGGTGGTAGGGCAGGGTTTTCTTCTTGTGCAGGATCAGGTGCTCGCCTTCGACGAAGTCGATCTCGCGCTTGCCCAGCAGCTTCAGCTTGCGCTGCTCGCGGATGGCGGCCAGCATGCCGTCCACCGCGTCGGTGTCCACCAGGTCCGGCTGCTCGCCTTGCAGGCCCAGCAGCACGGCCACGTCGGTGCCGTGGCCTTTGCCGGTGGCGCCCAGCGAGCCGAACATTTCGGCGCTGACGCGCGTGGTCGAATCCAGCAGGCCGTCTTTTTCCAGGCGGGCGATGAACTGGCGGGCGGCGCGCATCGGGCCCACGGTGTGGGAGCTGGACGGGCCGATGCCGATCTTGAACAGGTCGAAAACACTGATTGCCATGGTAATGCTTCTCTGTAAGGGATTCCCGGCTGCTGCCGGATAGTTGTCGGGCGCCGTGAGGCGTCGCTTATCTTGATATGTATTGTAACGGTTGCCGGCGGGAAGGTGCGGTTCCTCCGCCTATGTCTGGGCGGCGCGGCGGCAAGCGCTGAGAGGGTAACCCAGAGTGGCGGCAGATGCCACCTTGTCCGCGCCAGGGTTTTGCATGGCATGAAGAGACGGGGCGCAAGAGGAGTCCGAAGGCAAGCGCTTGATTGCGAGCCGGCCGCCCTGGATGGCGCGGATTTCGCGCAGGGTTGGCCCGTGCGGTATGGTTTTCATGGGGTGGTCTGGCCTATTTAATCAACGACTTGGCGGTGGCTTTTTCTTGGCTAGGACTTGGGCGCCTGCGCTACAGTGAGAACGCATAGTCTGCTTCCCGGCAGGCGGGGCGGCTGTGATCCGCTCATCCACGCCTGGGTCCCGGATGGCGCCGCCTTGCCGTATGGCTTGCACTGTCAGCGTCGGCTGGCCCTGGCTTAATTGTTTGGCGAGCTTGGGTTGGGCGCGCGGGTGCGGCGCCAGCATGGATGAATATGAGAGCGCGATTGAAATGAAAATGGTATCCATTGCGATGGCAATGCTTTGCGCAGTATTTCTCAATAATGCCAATGCGAAGTCTTTTGTCGTAGGCGTGGAGCAAATTGATTACTACCCATTGCATGGTTATGTTAATGGGAAATACTCCGGGTATGGCAGAGACGTCCTGGACGCATTTGCCAAGCAATCAGGCTATTCGTTTACTTATGCTCCGCTTCCCGTTTCCCGGCTGTTTTATACCTTCCTCAACGAGAATACGATTGACTTCAAATATCCGGATAATCCGCATTGGCAAGCGGATATGAAAAAAGGAAAATCAGTCCTGTATAGCGATCCAGTCATAAATGTCATTGAAGGATTGCTGGTGAAGCCGGAAAAAGTCGATCAATTGTCTGAGGGTTCTCTTAAGGCCATCGTTACCATGCGCGGCTTCACGCCTTGGCCTTTAGAGCCCGCCATGCGGCAAAAGGTAAATGATGGCATCATTCGGGTCTATCAGGAGAATACCTTCAGCAAGGTGATTGCTCTGGGCTTGACGGGTCACTACGATGCGATCTATGCCAGTCCGATAGTCATCAATTACTATCTGGATGAGATTATTCACCAGCCAGGCGCCTTGGTCTTCGATAAAAACCTCCCGTTTGAAAGTAGCGATTTCCACCTCTCCAGCCTTCGCCAAGGGAAGGTTATCAAGCAGTTCAATGAATTTCTTTATAAAAACCAGGCCTTGATTTTGGAACTGAAAAGAAAGTACAGGCTGACGGAGAAAGCTGCGCAGTAAAAGGCGGATGTCAAAGCAGTTGTGCCAGGCGCTGCCAAAAGCCATCCGGCACCCAGAGCAAGACGGTGGTGGTCAGGAGATAGCGCAGGAACTTGCCAATTGCCATGTAGCACACGCTGGGCCAGAACGGAATGCGCAGCCAGCCGGCCAGGGTGCATAGCGGGTCGCCGATGCCCGGCAGCCAGGAAAGCAGCAGCATGGGCGCCCCGCGCTGGCGCATCCAGCGAAAATAGCGCGGGTTTAGCCTGGGTTTGCCCGCGCGCGGCGGGGGATGGGCGGATCGGCCGTGCGAGTGTGAGCGGTGGCTGCGGCGCTGGCGATAACGCAGCAGCGCCACCTTCGCGCCGTAGCCCATCCACCAGTCGATCATACCGCCCAGGGTATTGCCCAGCGTGGCGACCGCCAGCACAGGCCAGAACATGTCCGGCCTGAGCTTGATGTAGGCGAACACGGCGGGTTCGGAGCCCAAGGGCAGCAGCGTGGCGGATGCCAGGCTGATCATGAAGATGGCGCTAAGGCCCACCTTGGGTAACGCCAGCGTTGCGAGCAGCCAGTCCAGCATGGCTTCCATGATCCTGAGCCTCGGTCGTGTGAGTGGCGCCGATGATAGCATCGCCACGGCTTAAGAGCCTGTTCACCCTCTTTCGCCTTGGCCTCTGGCGCTTATGAAGGCGCGCATTTCGATGCGCCTCTCCTTTGAAGCCAACCGCAGGGCGGCAGGCCAGAGGTGTTGAGCGGCGCGCGAGATTCGCTGTCAGCGCCTCATGCCCGGCGCCAGGGCGATGCGACGGGTGGTCGCGTCAAACAGACCGCGCGGTCGCTGGTTTCATGCGCAGGCTGGGCAGGATGTCGGCGATGATTTCGCAGGCTCGCAAGCGGTCGGCAAAATCGTGACAGTCCACGGACAGCATGATTTCATCGGCGCCGGTGCGGTCCAGCAGGGCCTGCAGGCCGGCGCGCACGGTCTGCGGTCCGCCGAACACCGCTTCACCCAGCCAGTCGTGGCGGACGGCGAATTCCTCGCGCGGGTTCCACAAGCCCTCCATGCTGCGCACCGGCGGCGGCAAGGGCTGGCGGTCGCCACGAATCAGATTCAGGAACTTCTGGTACGGCGTGCTGGCCAGGTATTGGGCCTGTTCGTCGCTATCCGCGGCCAGGGCCGGTATGCACACCATGGCGTAAGGCTGGCTCAGCGTGGTGGAAGGCTGGAACAGCCGCCGGTACAGCGTCAGCGCTTCGTCCAGCTGCGCCGGGGCAAAATGGGCGGCAAAGGCGAAAGGCAGGCCCAGCTGCGCCGCCAGTTGCGCGCCGTACAGGCTGGAACCCAGCAGCCATACCGGAACGTCGGTGCCGATGCCGGGAATGGCGCGAACCTGCTGGCCCGCCCGCTCCGGGCCCAGGTAGCCGCGCAGCTCGGCCACTTGTTGCGGGAAGTCGTCGCCGGCAAAGCGCTCGCGGCGCAGGGCGCGGGCGGTGAGCGGGTCCGTCCCGGGGGCGCGGCCCAGGCCCAGGTCGATGCGGCCCGGAAACAGGGTGGCCAGGGTGCCAAATTGCTCGGCCACCACCAGTGGCGCATGGTTGGGCAGCATGATGCCGCCGGAGCCGACGCGTATGCGTTGGGTGTGGGCGGCGATGTGGCCGATCAGCACCGCGGTGGCGGAGCTGGCGACGCCGGCCATATTGTGATGTTCGGCCACCCAGAAGCGGGTATAGCCCAGTTGCTCGACATGGCGGGCCAGTTCCGCGCTGTGGCGAAGGGCCTGGGCGGCGTCGCCGCCGGCGACGATGGGCGCCAATTCCAGCATGGAGAGGCGTGGGTGAGGCGTGGCGGTCATGGAGGGCTTCCGTGGGTGCGGCGGGTTGGAGGGCGGGGCGACTGTCTTGTATCTGGCGGCGGTCGGCGGCATTTCAAGGCGCACGCGAGGGTCGGCGGGTTGGCGCGCTGGGCAAGGTCGCAGGCAAGGCGGGGAGAGGGATTGCCGTGAGCCTTTGACGCTAGTCAAGCGAATGGTTATCCGTTACGGCGATGGTTGGCTATGAATAGAGCTGGGGCCGCTGCTGGCCTTGATACCGATAGGGAGATAGCCATGCGACTTTTCGTCTCAATGAGCCTGCTCTTGACCTGTCTGTCCGCCGCGGCCCTGGCCGCGCCGGATGGCAAGGAGCTTTTTCAACAGAACTGCGCGGTGTGCCATGGCGACCGCGGGCAGGGCAAGGTCGGGCCCAAGCTGGTGGGGGACTCCAGCCGCTGGAGCAAGAAACTGTTCGAGAGGGCCGTGTTGGAAGGGGTGGATGACGAAGGCAAGGCCTTGAAGGCGCCGATGCCGCACTGGGGGCAGAGCAGCCTGAAGGAAGACAAGGGCAAGCCGCCCACCGCGGAGGAGATCGACGCCATCCAGGCCTATCTCAAAAAGCCGCACTGAAGCGCGCCGCAGACGGGGTGGCCAGCGTCATGAGACGCTGGCCATGTTCATTTCAGGCAGCGCGCAATGGCGCGGCGGGCGCCAGGCTCAGCAGCCGGCTCAGTATCAGTTTCAGCGCCACGCCGTACATCGGCAGGAAGAACAGCATGCAGATCAGCAGCTTGAAGCCGTAATCCACCAGGGCGATCTCCCCCCAGTGGGCGGCCATGAAGGGGTCGCTGCTTTTGTAGAAGGCGATGAAGAAAAAGGACAGGGTGTCGCTGATATTGCCCAGGAACATCGCCGCCGCGGGCGCAATCCACCAGGCGGGGAGCTGGCGCAGGCGGTTGAACACCTGCACATCCAGGATTTGGCCCAGGGCGTAGGCGGCGAAGCTGGCCGCGGCGATGCGGGCCACGAACAGGTTTGGCTGTTCCAGCGCCGCTGCGCCTTGCCATGCGCCCTGGTAGAACAGCACGGACACCAGATAGGAGATGGCCAGCGCCGGCAGCATGGATGCCAGGATGATGCGTCGGGCCAATGGCGCGCCAAACACGCGGACGGTCAGGTCCGTGGCCAGGAAAATGAACGGAAACGTGAAAGCGCCCCAGGTAGTGTGCAGGCCGAATACGGAGACCGGCAGCTGCACCAGATAATTGCTGGACGCGATGATGGCGATATGGAACAGGGACAGCCACAGCAGCGCGCTGGCGCGCTGGCGGTCAGTGAAGTCAAACATGGCTTTCCTTTTTGCTGAATGGGGTGAGGGAACCCAGTGAACGGACGCCGAGACTGCGCGAAAGGGCGGCATCATACCGGTTTGTGCGGCGAAAAGGAAGAGAGTATGTCGATGCGAATCGGGTAGTTGCCAGTTTCACTATACCAGCTATAACTACTCTAAGTAATTTCCCGGTCTGGGTTTCCGGGAATCGGGAGAGTGCGACATGACGATCACGAAGCGGCTGATGATGACGATAGCCTTGGCGCTGCTCGCCTTGATCGTGGTGGGGGGGCAGGGCCTGTGGCAGCAGCGTCAGGCCAACGAGCGCTTTGATTATCTGAGGATCAACACCTTCCCCAGCATTCATGACCTGGATGAGGCCAAGGTCGTCCTGGCCGACATGCGCCTGGCTTTGGCGCGCGGCGCGGCCATGGTGGACCCTGCGGCCAGACAAGCCCAGCTGGGCTTGCTGCCCGATCTTGACCGCCGCTTCGATGCGGCCATGGATAAATACGAGAAAGAGCTGCTGTCCAACGACGAGGATAAGCAGATGCTGCAGGCTGACCGCGAAAGCATGAAGGCCTACCGCGGGCAGCGCGACAAGTACTTGCAGCTGTTGCGCGCCAATGATGTGCCCGGGGCCGACAAACTGCTGGTGGGCGAGATGTCGGAGGTGGCCAAAAGCTTGAATCAGCAATTGCTGGCGCATGTCGAATTCAATTACAAGCTGGCCGAGCAACTATCGAGCGACAACGCCGCCGCTTATCAAGAGGGCGTGATGACCTCGCTGGCGGTGGTGGCCTTGGCGGTCTTATTGTGCGGCGGACTCAGCGCCCGGCTGTATGTCCACATTCGCCGCAGCCTGTCCAGTCTGCTGGGCATCATGCAAGAGGTGCGCAGCCGGCTGGACTTCAGGCTGCGCGCGCCGGTGGCGCGGATGGATGAGATTGGCCAGGCCTCTTCAGCCTTCAATGAGCTGATGGGCCGGTTGCAGCAAAGCCTTCAGGAGATACGCGGCAGCGTGGGCGAGATGCAGGGCGCCATCGTCAAAATGGCGGACTCTTCCTTGCATATCGCCGGCAGTTCTGTGGCGCAGAGCGAGTCGGCTTCAGCCATGGCGGCGTCGGTGGAGCAGGTGACGGTCAGCATCAATCACGTGGCGGACCGCGCGCGCGAGGCGGACGAGCAGGCGCGCGAGGCCGGCTCCATCGCGGAGCACGGCAGCGGCGTGGTCTTGGGCACAGTGGACGGCATCAGCGCGGTGGCGCAGGCGGTGACCGAGGCGGCGGAGCGCATCGGCAAGCTGCGCGACGATAGCGCCACCATCGCCACGGTGCTGAGCGTGATCAAGGACATCGCGGACCAAACCAATCTATTGGCGCTGAACGCGGCGATAGAGGCGGCGCGCGCCGGCGAGATGGGCCGCGGTTTCGCCGTGGTGGCCGACGAGGTGCGCAAGCTGGCTGAGCGCACCGCCAGCTCCACCACCGAGATTTCCGGCGTGATAGACAAGATGCAGCACGGCACGCAGGCGGCGGTGAGCGGCATGCAGCAGGTGGTGGACCAGGTCAATCAGGAAGCGGAGAGGGCGCGCGGCGCCAGCGTGGCTATCCAGCAGATCAAGACCAATTCCGAGCGCAGCGTGGAGCTGATCAGCGAAATTTCCAGCAGCATCGTGGAGCAGGGCACGGCCAGCAACATCATCGCGCAGAAAGTGGAGTAGATCGCCCAGATGGCGGAAGCGAACTCCAGGGACGCGGGGCGCTCGGCGGACTCCGCCAATCGTCTGCGGCAGCAGGCGGCGAGCATTCAGCAGACGGTGGCGCAGTACCAGGTATAACAGGAGGGTGCAGGTCGGGGAAAACAGGGCCGGAAGGCCCTGTTTCATTTGTGGCGGGGATCAGCCTATCAGCCGCATCTTGAATTGCTTGCCCTTGATCTTGCCCTGGGACAGCTTGGCCAGCGCGTCCTCGGCGATGGCGCGGTCCAGCGCGACGAAGCTGGCGAACTCGAAGATATTGATCTTGCCGATCTGGCTGCCGGCGAAGCCGGCGTCGCCGGTCAGCGCGCCCAGAAGGTCGCCCGGGCGCAGCTTTTCGCGTTTGCCGCCGGCGATTTCCAGCGTGACCATGGGCGGCAGCAGCGGGCCGCCCGGCGCCGGGGTCAGCTCTTCCACGTCGGCCCAGGTCAGGTCCGCCTGCTGGTAGTTTTCGATCTGCACCAGGCGCTTGGCCTCGCTGTCGGTGGCCAGGGTCAGCGCCAGGCCGTGTTGTTCGCCGCGGCCGGTGCGGCCGATGCGGTGGATGTGCACTTCCGGGTCGTGGGTGACGTCGACGTTGATCACCACGTCCAGCTCCTTGATGTCCAGGCCGCGGGCCGCCACGTCGGTGGCCACCAGCACGGTGGCGCTCTTGTTGGCGAAGCGCAGCAGGATCTGGTCGCGCTCGCGCTGTTCCAGATCGCCGTGCAGGGTCAGCGCGTGGAAGCCTTGCTCTTGCAGCTCGCGTACCAGCTCCTTGCAGCGTTCGCGGGTGTTGCAGAAGGCCAGCGCCGAAGTGGGGCGCAGGTGGCGCAGGATGCGGCTGACCGTCTCCAGCCGGGTTTCCGGCTTCACCTTGTAGAACCACTGCTCGATGTGGTCGGCGGTGTGCAGGGATTCCACCTTCACTTCCACCGGATTTCTCAGAAACTGCCCGCTGGCCTTGCGGATGTCTTCCGGATAGGTGGCGGAGAACAGCAGGGTCTGGCGGGTCTTCGGGCAGGCGCGGACGATGCCGACGATCTCTTCGATGAAGCCCATGTCTATCATGCGGTCCGCCTCGTCCAGCACCAGCGTCTTCACGCCGGCCAGGTTCAGCGTTTCGCGGAACAGATGGTCCTGCAGCCGGCCCGGCGTGCCCACCACGATGTGGGCGCCATGCTCCAGCGAGCCGATTTGCGGCCCCATGGGGGTGCCGCCGGTCAGCGTCACCACCTTGATGTTGTCGATGGCGCGCGCCAGGCGGCGGATTTCCTGCGCCACCTGGTCGGCCAGTTCGCGCGTCGGGCACATCACCAGCGCCTGCACGCCGAACCAGCGCGGATTGATATTGGCCAACAGGCCGAGGCCAAACGCAGCCGTCTTGCCGCTGCCGGTTTTGGCCTGGGCGATCAGATCGCGGCCTTCCAGAATGGCGGGCAGGCTGGCGGCCTGGATGGCGGTCATCTGGTGGTAGCCCAGGCTGTCCAGGTTGGACAACAGCGGGGCGGGCAGGGGCAGGGTGGAAAAAGCGGCTGGTTTCACAATGACTTGGCGCGGTTGGCTAAAGGCTGGGCAGTGTAACAGCAGTGAGGCTCGCGGCCAAATGCCCGGCGCATTTTCGTTGAAAAAACGCCTGGTCGAGCCGGGCGCGGGTCTTCCCATCTAGTTGTACCAGATGCGGCGGTTTCTGCCTGCCGATCTCGCCTGCGGGCCAATTTCCGCCCGCCTTGCGCCCTTCAATTGGCGCCGTCTGTGCTGGCGGGCCCTGGCCTGGGCGCGCGCAGCAAATCCAAGCTCAAACCTTGAAGCGCGACACCGAGTCGGTCAGCCGGCGCGCCAGCGTTTCCAGCGCCTCCGCCGCGCCCACGGTTTGCTGGATGCCGGCGTCGTTGGTGCGGGCCATGTCGGCGATCGCGTCTATGTTTTCGTTCACCGCCTGGCTGGTGAGGCGTTGTTGCTCGGTCACCTGCACGATCTGCTGCAGGCCGTCGCGCACTTCCGCCACCGATTGATTGGCGGCGGCCAGCACCCCCGCCACGCTGTCGGTGGACTGGCGGCTGGCGTGCAGCGACTCCAGGCCGGCGCTGACAGCCTGGCGCACGGCATCGGTCTTGTCGTTGAGCGAGCCCGTGACCGCGTCGATCTGGCTGGCGGAACGGGCGGATTTTTCCGCCAGCTTGCGCACCTCGTCCGCCACCACGGCGAAGCCGCGGCCCATCTCGCCGGCGCGCGCGGCTTCTATCGCCGCGTTCAAGGCCAGCAGATTGGTCTGCTCTGCGATCTCGCGCACTTCCTTGGTCATGCTGGTGATCACGGCGGTGGAGTTGACCAGGTCGCTTTCGGCCTGCGCCATCAGCTGCACCGCGCTTTCCACTTGTCCCACCTCCTGCTGCAGCTGCTGCAGGCTGCGCCGCCCTTGCTCGGAGCGTTGCAAACTCTCTTCCGCGCCGTTGCTGACGTGCTCGGCCTTGCCGGCGATTTCGCCGATATGGCTGGCCAGCTGTTCCACCGCTTCGGCGGCGGCCATGGACTGGCTGTTTTGGCGGTGAGAGCTGGCGGCCAGCTGGCCGGCGCCGCCGCTCAGCCGGCGCGAAGCTTGGGCCACCGCGTCGGCGCTTTCGCTCACCTGGCGCACCAGGCTGGCTACCGTGCCCAACATGCGGTTGAACAGGCTGGCGGTGACGCCGATCTCGTCATTGCTCTTGACCGGCAGCCGGCGCGTTAGGTCGCCTTCGCCCTGGGCCAGCTCGGCCAGGCCTTTCGCCATTTCCTGCAAGGGATCGGTGACGAAGCGGCGGATGAACAGATACACCACGCCCAACAGCGGCAGCGAGGCCAGCAAGGCGAACAAGATGCTTTGCGCACGGAAGCTGTCCACGGCGGCGTAGGGCTTTTCCAGCGAAATGCGCATGCTGACGGCGCCCAGCGGCGTCTTGTCCGCCACTTGGTGGCAGGTCATGCAGTTCTTGCCCAGGTAGTTGGACGAAGCCAGGGCCGGGTAAACCACGCGCAGCTGTTCGCCGCGGCCGGGCGCGGACTCTATCTCGATGCGCGGCTTGCCGTCCTGCAGCGCCTCGCGCTCCAGCTCGTCGCCGGCGCGGGCCTTGTCGCCGGCGTTGCCGGGGCCGAACTGCTTGCTCACCGCGTCGCCGCGAATCACGCGCAGGTCGCGCACGGCGGACAGCTCTCGGATCTGGTCCAGAAACACGTCGCGCTGGCCCACGGTGCCGGTGATCATCATGCCGGTGAGGCCGGCCAGCGTCATCTCATTCATGCTGTGCGCCAGGTCCTTGGCCTGTTCGACCGCGATGTCGCGGCTGGCCCGCGTTTCCCAGGCGATCAGCCCTCCCCATGCCAACACCAGGCAGCCCCAGATGGCGCCGGTCAGTCGCAGCCAGATCGGCCAGTCGGAAAATTTTCTCATCGCCTGCCGGGGCGGCGCGGCCCCGTCTCCTGTGTGTGTTTGATATTCTGGTCGTCGCCTCGCGGAGCAACTGATTTGACTTATAGCATGTTCATGCCGTAGGAATTCTAATGGGACCGAGTGGAAGAAAGTCTGGCGAAGATCAAGGAATAGGCGGAAAAATCTTGCCGCAATGGCGGTTTTGGTATTGCGGCTTGGGCTGTGTGCCTTTTTCTGCAACAATCGCGCCCTTGCCGCCGCGGCGGCTATGGTGAAATCAGCTTGTTAGGACGAGGTATTGGGCATGAAAGAAGAGGCGGGGCGCAAGGTCGCCATCATTGGCGGCGGGCCGGCGGGTCTGATGGCGGCGGAAGCGCTGGCGCAGCGCGGCATAGCGGCGGACGTGTATGACGCCATGCCTTCGGTGGGACGCAAGTTTCTGCTGGCCGGCATCGGCGGCCTCAATTTGACCCATTCCGAATCTTATCCGGCCTTTGTCAGCCGCTATGGCGAGCGCGCGGCGCAAATCGACCTGCTATTGCGCGGTTTCGATGCCGGCGCCTTGCGCGCCTGGGCTCACGGACTGGGCGTGGAGACCTTCGTCGGCAGCTCTGGCCGGGTGTTTCCGCGGGAGATGAAAGCGGCGCCGCTGCTGCGCGCCTGGCTCAGCCGCCTGCGCGAGGCCGGCGTGCGCATTCATGTCCGCCATCGCTGGCAAGGCTGGAACGAGGACGGCAGCCTGCGTTTCGACACGGCGGACGGCGAGCTGGCGGTGCGCGCGGACGCCACCTTGTTGGCGCTGGGCGGCGGCAGCTGGAAAAAGCTCGGCTCGGACGGCCGTTGGCTGCCGTGGTTGGCGGAGAGGGGCGTCGCCACCGCGCCGCTGTTGCCGTCCAATTGCGGCTTCGACGCCGGCTGGAGCGCGTTCTTCGCCGACAAGTTTGCCGGCGAGCCGCTGAAATCCGTCGGCCTGTCCTTCCAGGGCGGCGACGGCCGCGCGTTTCAGCGCGTGGGGGAGTGCGTGATCACTCAAAGCGGCATCGAGGGCAGCTTGATCTACGCCTGCTCGGCCTTGCTGCGCGACGAGATCCTCCGCGCCGGCTCCGCCACCTGTTACCTGGACCTGATTCCGGCCTGGGACGAAGCCAGGGTGCTGGCCGAGGTCACGCACCCGCGCGGTTCCCGCTCGCTGTCCAGCCATCTGCAAAGCCGGCTGAACCTCAAGGGCGCCCGCGCCGGCATCCTGCGCGAGTGTCTGGACAAAGACCGTTTCCAGAACCCGGCGGCGCTGGCCGCGGCCATCAAGCGGCTGCCCTTGACGCTGACGGCGACGCGGCCCATGGACGAGGCCATCAGCACGGCGGGCGGCGTATGCTTTTCCGCGCTGGATTCGCGGCAGATGCTGAGCGCGCTGCCCGGCGTGTTTTGCGCCGGCGAGATGCTGGACTGGGAGGCGCCCACCGGCGGTTATTTGTTGACGGCCTGCTTCGCCAGCGGCCGCGCGGCAGGGATCGGGCTGGCCGAGTGGTTGGCGGCCGAATAGTTTGACTTGAGAACGGCAAGCAGGCCTGACAGAATACCCGGATTGCATGTATTCGCCATTTCTGGCGCGATCCCCAAACTGTTTTTCTTGCTTGCCATGAGTGAAAAAAGCAATCCCTGCCAATCCTGCGGCGCTTGCTGCGCCAGCTTCCGCGTTTCCTTTTACTGGGCCGAGGCCGATGACGGCGGCGGCACGGTGCCTCATCACCTGACCGAAAAAGTCAACGACTGGACGCGCTGCATGCGCGGCACCTGGTCATCTGCGCCACGCTGCGTCGCCTTGCAGGGTGAAGTGGGGCGCAGCGTCGGGTGCGCCATCTACCCCTTGCGCGCGGATGCCTGCCGGGCGGTGGAGGCCGGCTCGCCGCAGTGCGGGAAGGCGCGCGCGAAGCATGGCCTCCCCCTTGTGCCGCTGGATCTGGCCGACGCAGCGCCGCTGCTGGCGGGATGACGCCCGTCGCAGGCTGCGGCTAGTCTGGGCGCGCGCCGCCGTCGGCCGCCAGCCTTGCGGCTTCGCGCAGCTTGTCTTTCTTGCTCTTGCGTTTGCCCTTGATGCCGCCGTTGCCGTCTGGGTCGGTCGCGGAGGGCGGCGGCGCGGCCGCCGCGCTTGGCTCGAAGCTGGCGATGCGCTCGCGCGGCAGGCTCAGGCCTTGGCGCTTTTCGATCAGCCGGAAGTGGGCGGCGCTGTCGGCGCAGACGAAGCTGATGGCTTCGCCGCGGGCGCCGGCGCGCCCGGTGCGGCCGATGCGGTGGGTGTAGTCGGCGGTCGAACGCGGCAGGTCGTAGTTCACCACCAGCGGCAGCCGGGCGATGTCGATGCCGCGCGCCGCCACGTCGGTCGCCACCAGCACCCGCAAGCGGCCGGACTTGAGATCGGCCAGCGCCTGGCCGCGCTGGCTCTGGCTGCAGTCGCCGTGCAGCGCGGCGGCGGGCATGCCCTTGCGCTGCAGCTTGTCCGCCACCCGGTCGGCGGCATGGCGGCTGGCGACGAAAACCAGCGCTCGCTCCCAGCCATGTGTCTGCAGCAGATGGTGCAGCAGCATGGTGCGCCGATCGGCGTCCACCTCGATGGCGCGCTGGCGGATGTCCGGCGCGCTGGCGGCGCCTGGCTCGATCTCAATCCGCAGCGCTTGCTGCTGCAGCTTTGCCGCCAGCGCGCGGACCGCCGGCGGGAAGGTGGCCGAGAACAGCAGGTTCTGCCGCGACGGCGGCAGGCGGTCCAGCACCGCGTTCAGCTCGTCGGCGAAGCCTGGATCCAACAGGCGGTCCGCCTCGTCCAGCACCAGGGTGCGGATGGCGGAGAGCCGCAGCGCGTTGCGCTCCAGCAGGTCCAGCAAGCGGCCGGGCGTCGCCACCAAGATGTCGGCCCCGCCTCGCAGCGCCATCATTTGCGGATTGATGGACACGCCGCCGTAGACTACGGCCGTTTTCAGCTTGCGCGGCAGTCCCAGGGACAGCTCGCGCAGGATGTCGCCCACCTGAACCGCCAGTTCGCGCGTAGGCAGCAGGACCAGGGCCTGCGGCTGGCGCAGGATGGCGCGCGGGCTGTCCAACCACTGCCGCAGCAGCGGCAGGCAGAAGGCCGCGGTCTTGCCGGAGCCGGTTTGCGCGGTGGCTAACACGTCTCTGCCTTGCAGAATGGCGGGGATGGCGGCTTGCTGGATGGCGGTGGGCTGCAGATAGCCTTGCGCCAGGGCGGACTGGGCCAGGTCGGGCGGCAGGCCCAGGGAGGCAAATGGCATGAATGGTGACAATCAATTAAAGAGTGGGGGGCTTGGGGCGGCCCGAGGCGGCAGGAGTATCGGCCGCGGCGGGCGCCAGGTCAAGGAGAAGGACGGGGGCGGGATGGCGACTTGTCAGCGGACGCCGCCGTTTGCGGGTACTATCTGCGCTCTATCATCCCGAATGAAGCCATCCCTAGATGCAAACAGAAGTCAAAGAGAAGCCCCGCTACGCCATTGTGGCCTCGGTGCAGTTGCCGGACGTCAGCGATGTCGAATTCGAGGCCTCTCTCGCCGAGCTGAGCGAGCTGGCCAAGACCCTGGGTTTCCGCGTGGTGCAAACCTTTGTGCAAAAGCGCAGCAGCTTCGACCGCACCGCCTATCTGGGCGTCGGCAAGCTCGAAGAAGTCAGCCAGTTCGTCAAGCGCGGCATCCGCGCCGATGAGCTGGAAGACGAGCCGCAAGCGTGGGACGCCAGCGCCGTCGAGATCGACGCGGTGC